>JANPIW010000396.1:0-12243 GCA_031425215.1 Verrucomicrobiaceae bacterium | reverse complement strand
CGAATCGGATGGCTTGTCTGTCTTCACTGGCAGCTACCTGGATGACGTCAGTGTGGTGCTGACTCCGCGCACGGTGCTGCCATGAATCTAGTTTCCTCTACCTCAATGAAGTCTCCAACATTCTTAAAACGCATCATTGCCGTCGGCGTGTTCACGTCGTTGACATCCTCGGTAACCGCGGAGCCTATTCTCACTTCCTGGTTCACCCAAAACTCGGGAGCACTGGCCCGTGTCGTGCAAACGACGAGCACCTCGACGGGAACTAAAAACACCACTGCCGTGACGACATGGCCCAGTGTCACGCCCAACAATAACACCGGTGGTGCAGCGCAGACGGTGCAGGTGTATGCCGATGTGCAGCGCATTCACTACACTGCGACGGATGTGTATATCAATGCCAGCGGTCTCGCTTCTTACACGATGGGGCCTTGGCTCACGGCTGCGAATGGCTTGTTCGGCTTCTGGCCTCTGGCGCGGGATTACTCCACACGCATCACGCGCAATCCCGTGGCAACGGCGACGAAGGTGCGTCACGGCGGCGGCATGATCGGCATGATGGCCAATGGCGTGGCGATCTATGATTTGGGTGATGCGTTTTCCTTCAATCAAACCAACGCCACCGCTCCGACGGCCACCACCGTCACGGGCACCGATGCCATGGGTGCCACGGGTGATGGCTTCTGGTCGCGTGATGCACTGGCGGTCGAGGTGGTGACGTTTGATCCGGGATTTGCCCACCAACCGGGCAACAACGGCCAGTATCACTACCACGCCCAACCGAAGGCGCTGCGCTATCAACTCGGCGACAACATGACCGCCACGTTTAATGCGACCAACAACACTTACTCCTATACGGAGACTGATCCGAGTGGCACTGTCACTCCGTTGCATCACTCGCCGATCCTTGGCTGGTGCTTCGATGGTTATCCGATCTACGGGCCGTATGGCTACTCATCGGCAATGAATCCAAGCAGCGCGGTAACACGGATGCGAACCGGCTTCGTGCTACGCAATGCGGCGAATGCCGCAGCTTACGGCACGGCGAACATCGTCGCCGATGGACGCATCACTTTGCCCAAATGGGTCGCCGCCGCGCACGGCTACACTTTTGTGCCCAATGCGAACAATGACCACACGCTCACACCTCTGAACCAATACGGTCCCACCACCGCGACTCTGGCTCTGGGCCGATACACGGGTGACTACGACTACCTCGGTGATCGCGGACAGACGCAAGGCCCCACGGGCACCTTTGACCTAGATCAATACAATGGCCGCAACTGCGTCACGCCGGAGTTTCCGGGCGGCACTTACGCCTACTTCGTCACCATTGATGCGAGCGGCAACACGGCGTTTCCGCACATGCTCAGCAAGCAATACTACGGCACGCAAAACGCAGCGAACAACGCGACCATCCCCGGCACCGCCACGCTGCTGTTCAATGGGGGGCCGAATCTCGCGGAATCATGGAGCGGTGGTCCGGCAGTGAATGCTGCGAGCGGCAATGTCACGCTCACCTGGAGCAGCGTGGAAGGCGGCACCTATCAAGTCGAGGCGTCCACGAATCTCACGAGCTGGACACCCATCGTCACCGGCGTGAGTGCGGCATCGAATAGCACCCAGACCGCCGTCACGGAAAACGCCGCCGCGTTGCCCGCGGCTGGAATCCCACCACGCAACGCGATGGCGGCATCACCGGCGGCGGTGTGCCGGGCAATCAGACCAACGTGTGGATCCGCTGTGCCACCGGAGCCGAGGGGCCGATCCTCGATGGCGGCTTCGGACATCCCGCGCCCGATGGCGGCTATCACTTTCATGCAAACCCGCGCGCGCTGCGCTATCAACTCGGCGACAACATCAGCTACAACTCCGCCACCGACACCTATACCGAGAACACGACGGCTTTGCATCACTCGCCCATCCTCGGCTGGGCGTATGACGGCTACCCGATCTACGGCCCGTATGGTTACGGCACCGCGATGAATGCCAGCAGCGCCGTGCGCCGCATGGTGTCCGGCCATGTGCAGCGTGATGGTTCTTTTGGCACCACGAATCTCGCCGTCACCGGTCGTCATTCGCTCGCCGCATGGGCCGCGCTGTTTCACACCTTCACCGCCACGCTCGGCAGTGGCGACTACACTTTGCTCGCTGCAAAATACGGCCCCGATGTCTCCGCCAGCTTCCCCATCGGCTGGTATGCCGAGGACTTCGATTATCTCGGAGATCGCGGCTACACGCAGGGCACGCACTTCGATCTCGACAAATCCAACGGTCGCCTCTGCGTCACGCCCGAGTTTCCCGGCGGCACCTACGCTTACTTCATTCCCATCGACGCCGCAGGCGCACCCGCGTTTCCGTTTTCAATTGGTCGCTACTGGTATGGCAACAACACCGGTGGGCGTGTCCCGAATGGCAACATCGGCGAGAGTGTGACCATGCTCTTCACCGGCGGCCCCGCGATCCCCGAATCCTGGAGCAGCAGCCCTGCGGTGAATCCAGCGAACGGCAACGTCACGCTCACCTGGAACAGCCTCGAAGGCGGCAGTTACCAAGTCGAAGCCTCCACCAATCTCACTGCATGGAGCATCATCGCGACAAATGTGCCCGCCGCATCCAGCGGCACACAAACGCCCATCACCGAAAACGCCGCCGCCTTGCCAGCAAACAACACGCGGCGCTTCTACAAAGTGACACGCACCGCCACTGCCGCCTACGATCCAGCCTACACCGGGCAGTAATCCACCATGATTCAACGCCTCACCTCCCTCTTCGTTTTACTCGTTGGTATTGCCACAGCGGCTGACCCAGCCCCACGCTACTTCAGTGCTCGGCCAGGCTCGCTAATGAAGGCTAAAGAGGAACTTGCAGCAGGTGACAAACAACTCGCCAAGGCACTCAAGAAGCTCGTCAGGGACGCTGACAAAGCCTTGGCCGAAGCACCGCCTGCCGTGACGAATAAGGAGAAGCTCCCACCCAGTGGCGACAAGCATGACTACATAAGCATCGCGCCCTATTTCTGGCCGAATCCCGAGACCAAGGACGGTCTGCCCTATGTGCGGCACGACGGCAAAGTGAACCCCGAGAGCCGCGATCCGAAAGCGAACGATAGCCCGGCCATCAAGATCATGGGCGACAATGTGGAGACCCTCGCGCTCGCCTATTACTTCACCGGCAACGAAACCTATGCCGAAGGTGCCGCCAAAGTCGCACGCACTTGGTTCCTCGATCCCGCCACGCGCATGAACCCGCATTTAAAGTATGCCCAGGCCATCATGGGCGTGAATGACGGGCGCGGCACTGGCATCCTCGAAGCACTGAATCTCTCTGTCGCTGTGGACGCACTCGGCTTGCTCGCGGAGTCCAAAGCCTGGCCCAAGGACGACCAACAGGCTCTCAAAGAATGGCTGCGCACCTACCACGACTGGCTCATCCAGAGCGAACCCGGCAAAGACGAGCACAACGCCAAGAATAACCACGGCACCTTCTTCGACGTGCAAGCCGTGCGCATCGCGCTCGTCCTCGGTCGCGATGATTCCGCCAAGCGTATGCTCGAAGAGGCGAAACAGCGCCGAATCGCCGTGCAGATCGACTCCGAAGGCAAACAACCTCTCGAACTCGACCGCACCACTTCGTTCAGTTACTCACGCTTCAACCTCGATGCGCTCACGGAACTCGCCACGCTCGGCGAGCACGCCGGAGTCGATCTCTGGAACTTCAGCACCGAAGACGGTCGCAGTATCCGCAAAGCCATCGACTTCATGCTGCCCTACGCCGACGTGCCCCCGAAGCCCTGGACGCTGCCGCAGATCAAAGACAAGCACGAGTCCGAGTTCATGCCCATCTTCCGCGAAGCCACCCTCGCCTTTGGCGGCGACGTTTACGAGGCGGTCATCGCCAAGTATGAAGACTCACCGAGCAAGCGCTTCCAACTCCTCTTTCTGAAGTGAAGATACCAACCCGCATCGCCTTCTCCGTCGTTACTCTCCTTGCACAGGTTGCTTTTGCTCAACCGGTGCCAGTGAAGGTCTTCATCCTCGCAGGGCAATCCAACATGGAAGGCCAAGCCGTCGTCGATCTCAAAGGCAAGGATTACAACGAGGGCAAAGGCACACTGGCAAAGCTCATGGAAGACCCAGCCAAGGCCGTGTTCGCACACCTCAAAGCTGCCGATGGAAAGTGGGTCGTGCGGAGTGATGTGTCAGTGCGCTATCAGCGCGAGGATCGTCCGCTGCTGGCTGGGCCGCTGACCTTTGGCTTCTCGGTTTATGGCGACTCGCATCACTTCGGCCCCGAGTTGCAGTTCGGCCATGTGGTCGGTGATGCACTGGACAATCCGGTGCTGCTGATCAAGACCGCATGGGGCGGAAAGAGCCTGTATCGAGACTTCCGCCCGCCTTCTGCGGGAGGCGAGGTCGGCAAGTATTACAAGCTCATGCTCGATCAAGTGCGCGAGGCTGTGGCCAGCATCGGCGATTACGAACTCACCGGTTTCGTTTGGTATCAAGGCTGGAACGACGGCGTGAATCCGAAGACTGCCGTGCCCGAGTATGAGCAAAACCTCGTTCACTTGATCAACGACGTGCGCCGGGATTTGAAATCGCCCAAACTGCCCGTCATCATCGGCGAACTCACCGGGCCATGGGTCGAGGCTCCACCCGAATGGACAAAGCTCCGTCAGGCCCAAGCCGCCGCAGCGACTCGTGTAGAGAACGCCCTATTCGTCCCAACGCACGACTTTGTGCGGAAGCCTGAAGACTCGCCGAATCCCAGTCACGGCCACCATGAGTTTGGCAATGCAGAGACCTATTTTCTCGTCGGCGATGCATTGGGAAAAGGGATGCTGAAACTGCTTGGTAAATAGGCAGACGGAAGGCAAGAGCGCTGTATCTAAAGGTGTTCAGCTTTTGGAACTCGACTGCGACGATGCCGCCGACATCGGCATCTACGGTGGCACGGCCAGTGGTGTGATGGCGGCGATCACGACGCTGAAGCAGGGGCGGGAACGGTAAAGCTGAACGTCACTCACGATGAAACAATGAATCCTCCGTCTGCGCTTCTTCCTCGTCGCACATCACTGCCGCTGGAGGTGGCGGCGTATATGCGGGAGCGTTTGTTGCGTGGGGATTGGGCGCGGGTCTTGCCGGGGGAGACGGAGCTTGCCCGGGAACTTCAGGTCGGGCGGAATACGATTCGCGCGGCGCTGGCGGTGTTGGAGAAGGACGGGCTGATCCGCACGGCCTCAGGCAAGCGGCGCGAGGTGGTGGGGAAGGTGACGAAACTGCGGCGGTCGATGGAGAAGGTGGCGGTGATGCTACTGCCGGTGCCCTGGCACACGCTGGCACCGTCCACGCTGCTTTGGATGGATGCGCTGCGGGCGCGTTTGCAGGGCGCTGGCTGGCAGTTGCAGTTGGTGGTCGATGCGGCAGCGTTTCGTCGGGCTCCGGCGGCAACGCTGGAGTCGTTGGTGTCGCGGCATCCATCGGCGGTGTGGATTTTGTTTCGCTCGACGGCAGCGATGCAGCATTGGTTCGAAAAACGGCAGGTCTGCACGGTGGTGGCGGGCTCGTGTCACCCTGGGGTGAGTCTGCCCCAGGTGGACATGGATTTCCGTGCGACCTCACGTCATGCCGCCGCTCGGCTCGCAGGGCTGGGTCATCGCCGCTTGGCCGTTTTAGCTCCGGCAGTTTCATTCGCGGGCGATGACGAAAGTCTCGCCGGTTTTCGAGAAGGAGCGGGTGATGCCTTCGTGCAGGTTCATCAGTGCAATGATTCAAAGGCAAGTGTGATCAAGGCGCTGCGAGTCATTCTGACCGATGCCCAGAGCCCCACGGCGATCTTTGCCTTCCAAGGTGCTCATGCGGCCACCGCGCTGACGTATCTCTCGCAGCAAGGCGTGTCGGTGCCTGCGCAGATGTCGCTGCTATCGCGTGACCACGAGCCGTTCCTCGCGCACCTCGTTCCCGAACCCGCCCGCTACGAGCGCCAACCGGAAGTCTTCGCCAAGAAGCTGGCGCATCTCGTCACCGCGCTTGGCGATGGTGTGCCGCCAAAGAAAGCGCAGCATTTGCTGATGCCGACTTTTGTGAGGGGGGAGACGCTGGAAGGGGCACCTGTTCCCACAAAGAACAGGTAGTTCGTTGGCAGGGTTCAGGCACGTTCAGCGTTAGAGTCGTGCACAGTATGACTACACATCGCATCACTGGCCTCGTCGCCGCCACCCACACGCCGTTTCACGCAGACGGATCACTCAATCTCGCCGTCATCGAAAAGCAGGCGACTCATTTGTTCGCCAACGGTGTGGGGCATGCCTTCATCGGCGGGACCACGGGTGAGAGCAGCTCACTATCGCTGGAAGAACGACGTGCATTGGCCGTGCGTTGGTTTGAGGTGACACGCGGCTCGGCGCTCAAGGTCATCGTGCATGTCGGCGCGAACTGTCTCGCGGATGCCTGTGTCCTCGCTGCGCAGGCGCAGGAACTCGGTGCGGTGGCGGTGAGTGCGCTAGCTCCGTCGTATTTCAAACCGGGTAATGCCGCCACGCTGGTCGATAGCATGGCGCAGATCGCTTCCGCCGCACCAGAGTTGCCGTTCTACTACTACGAGATTCCGACGATGACGGGCCTGACGCTGTCGCCATCCGAGTTTCTTGGCCAAGCGGCGGATCGCATCCCGAATCTCGCGGGCATCAAGTTCACCAGCAGCAATCTCATGGAGTATCAGCTCTGCCGCGCCTCGCATGACGGACGGTTCGACATCCCTTTTGGCTTTGATGAGATGATGCTCGGAGCGCTCGCACTCGGGGCCACGGGTGCAGTTGGTAGCTCGTTCAACTTCGCCGCGCCGATCTACAATCGCCTCATCGCCGCCTTCCAACGCGGCGACCTCATCGCCGCACGCGAAGAACAGATGCGCTCCGTCCGCACCATCCAAAAGCTCGTCGCCCGAGGTTACATGGGCGCGGCAAAAGCGGTGATGAAGATGCTCGGCGTGGATGTCGGCCCCGCGCGTCTGCCGTGTGGAAGTCTTGATGCCGAACAATCCAAGACGTTGCAGGCAGAGCTGGATCAAATGGGCTTCTTCGAATGGATCAAACTCTAGCCTCCAGCATCATCCTGCCTCGCTCTCAACCTCATGAAATCCCACCCCGCACATTGCTCAACACGGCTCGCAGTCCTCATCCAAGTGATCGCAGGGCTTGCTCTCGTTTCAAATCTCCAGGCACAGCCGCAGAAGTATCTGATGCTTGATACGCGCGTTGTTGAGCGGGTGGAGAATGCAAAACTGGTGCTCGGCTCGCCAGTGAAGCATGAGGGCAATCCTGTGATCCAAGCGGACAAGTCTTGGGAGAACTCGATGAACAATCTCTATCCCAATGTGATCTGGGATGAACAGGAGAAGATCTTCAAGCTCTGGTATAAGTGCGTGTTGGCTGACAAGGATGTCATCGCGCAGATGGATCGGCCCAGCACGGTGCATGATGTGGGTTGGTATCTGCTCTATGCCACGTCAAAGGATGGCACTCACTGGAGCAAGCCCGAGCTTGGGCTTCACAAGTTCGCCGGCAGTGCGGCGAACAACATCGTGGCGCGGGACTGCCCGAACGTGGGTGTTTTCAAAGACCTGCATGATGCGGATGCGAGTCGCCGCTACAAAATGGTGAGCGATGTGGGCCTCGGGAAGCCGCAGGTGCGTTTCTCGGCCGATGGCATTCACTGGGGCGATGCGATGGATGTGAAGGGTTTCAGTGCGCAGAACGGCGATACGCACAACAACGCCTTTTGGGATGAGCGCAGCGGCAAGTATCTCTGGTTCACCAAGCTCTACCTCGGCGAGCGGCTGGTGGCGCGCTTTGAGAGTGATGACTTCATGTCCTGGAAGAACAATGGACTCGTGTTGCGCTCCAACATTAAGGAAGGCCGCGACAGCCAGACTTACTGCATGCCGGTCTTCCGCTACGGCAGCATCTATCTGGGCTATGTCATGATGTATAACGTGGGGCGCGGTCGCAGCGTCGATTGTGAGTTGAGTTGGAGCCATGATGGCCTGCAATGGCAGCGGGTGGCCCCCGGCACGCCCTTCATACCACGCGGCGCGAAGGGCAGCTACGACAGCGAGTGCATCTATGCCATGGCCGGAGAGCCGATCATCAAAGACGGCAAGCTCATGATTTTCTACGGTGGCGATGACTTTCCGCACACTGGCTGGAAGCGCCATTGCCTGCCGTCCCTAGCCACACTGCGGGTGGATGGCTTTGCGGGCTACGAGGCGATGGATGCGGCCAAACCCGCCACAGTGATCACGAGTGCTTTGCGGGCCGAGAAAGTATCCGTCAGCGCCGATGTGTCCCCTGGTGGCATCATTCACATCAAAGCTCTGGATGATCAAAATACTCTCGTGGACGAAGCCGAGGCGATCACCACGGATGTGACGGATGCCCCGCTTCGATGGAAGCGCGGCGCGGTGGCGGGCAAGGCGGTGCGCTTTGAAGTGCGGCTCAATCATGCGCGGCTTTATGCGATCAGTGGCGTTGATTTGGTTCATGCGGAGATGAAGAAGCCGTCCCAGTCATCGGATGCATCGGGCCGCACCCCGCACCCGATTTCGAGCAAGAGCCTTTCGTTCAATGACGACGTACAGGGATGGAAAGGCGTGGATAAGATCGAGCATCACCGCGATGGCGGAGCCAAGCGTGGTTTTGTCCACATCTCCCGCAGCGGTCGTGCGCTGCCCATTGCCATGTCGCCTGCCACCGCGAAGGACTCTCCCCTCGCTGGCGACTGGAGGACGCTGGTAGGTGGAAAAGGCGCGAGGATCACCTGCCAAGTCCGTTCCGCCAAAGCGGCCGGACGTGTCGTGATCGAGATCTTTGCCCGCGACATTGCGCAATGGTCGATCGAGACAACCGCATCCATCACCAAGGACTGGACGCAGGCCCTCGCCGCGCTGCGCTACGACTGGAGTGATGAGGAAGCCAAAGCCGCCGGCTGGAAACGAGCATCAGGTGCGTTCTCGTGGTCTGACACGATCCAAAACGTCGGCAAGCTCGTGATCCTGCCCACGGCCGCCGGGGCTCAGGAGAGCTTTGATCTCGATGAAATCACGGTCACGGGCTCGAACGAGTGAACCCGTGACCATGCTCCTCATTTCACGAAGCATACTGCACCCATGAAGAGATCGCAGATAAACGCATTGATCCGTGAGTCGGATGACTTTTTGCGGCAGCATCAATTCCATTTGCCGCCCTTTGCCTATTGGACGCCGCAAGAATGGGCACGCAAAGGTCCAGAAGTCGCTGAGATTGTGGAGCGGGGGCTGGGCTGGGACATCACCGATTTCGGCAGCGGTGACATCCAGAAAACCGGGCTGCGTCTCTTTGCGATTCGCAACGGCAGCCCCGACAACTTGAAGACCGGCAAAGGCAAACTGTATGCGGAGAAAGTGCTGATCGTTGATGTTAATCAGGTCACGCCTTTGCACTATCACTGGACGAAGGTTGAGGACATCATCAACCGTGGTGGCGGCGATCTGGTGTTGCAGCTATACAACGGCAACGAAGACGGCAGCCGTCAGGAGGACACTCCGGTCACGGTAAATGTTGATGGCGTAAATCGAACGGTGCCGGCCGGTGGCCTGCTGCGCTTGAAGCCTGGCGAGAGCATCACGCTCGCGCCGTATTGTTATCACGCCTTCTGGGGAGAGGGGAGCCGGGTGCTGGTCGGCGAGGTCTCGCTGGTGAACGACGATAACAGCGACAACTGCTTCTACGACAAGGCAGGGCGTTTCCCGAGCATCGAAGAAGATGAAGAGCCGCTGTATCTGTTGGTGAACGATTACCGAAGTTACCACCGAATGAGATTTTCATGAAACACACGCTCATCGTCGTCACCACCCTGCTGCTCGTCTCCTTGCTCTCATCGGCCGAGCCTTTGCTCGAAAAGCCCGAGGTCTTTCCCCCGGGCTTCAATGGCATCGCGCGTTATCGCATTCCGGGCATTGTTGTGACGACAAAGGGCACGGTGCTCGCGTATTCCGAAGCGCGGAAGAATGGCAGAGACGACTGGGGCGAGATCGAGATTCATCTGCGCCGCTCCACGGATGGCGGGAAGACTTGGGAAGCCAGCAAACACATTGCGCATCATGGCGCACGTTTGGAAGGCAACCCGCGCAAAGCCGAAGGCGGCGAGCACGAGCAAACGGTGAACAACCCGGTCGCTATCGTGGATCGCGAGACGGGAGCCATCGAGTTTCTCTACTGCATCAACTACGCGCGCTGCTACTCCATGCGCAGCACCGACGATGGCCTCACCTGGAGCGCACCGGTGGACATCACGGCGACGTTCGATCCTTTCCGCGCGAAGGTTGACTGGAAAGTCATCGCCACCGGACCAGGGCACGGCATTCAGATCAAAAGCGGCCGCCTAGTCGTGCCCATCTGGCTCGCCTATGGCAAGGAAGGCGATCATGCACCTTCCGCTGCCGGCACCATCTTCAGCGACGATCACGGCAAGACCTGGCAGGCTGGCGATCTCTGCCTGCCGAACGAAGGCATCTTCACCAACCCCAACGAAACGATGATCACCGAACTCTCTGATGGTCGCGTAATGCTCGTCACGCGCAGCGCTTCGAAAGCGAATCGCAAGCTCATCACCATCAGCCCCGATGGCGCCCGCAACTGGACCACGCCAACCTTTCACGACCAACTTTGGGAACCAGTCTGCATGGCCAGCATCGTCGCGCATCCATCGAATCCTGGCACGCTCATCTTCTCCAATCCGCACACGCTGAAGCTCGACAAAGACGGCAAAGAAGTCCCCGCAGGCCGCGGCAAGCGCGAGAACCTCAGCATCAAACTCAGCCGCGACGACGGCAAGACGTGGCCCGTGAGCAAAGTGCTCGATCCCGGCAAAGCCGCCTACTCGGACCTCGCCGTATGGCCCGACGGCACCGTGCTATGCCTTTACGAAGCCGACACCAACATCGTCTGCGCTCGCTTTAATCTCGAATGGATCACCGCACCATGAATGCGCTCATCCTCAAGAAATACACACTAACACTCATCACCGCCCTGCTGTTCGCTCCATTGGCCAAGCTTGGTGCCCTCGACTACCCGCACACCACTGCCGAGCCGCAAAAAACCGGTTGGCCGCTCACGGCGAAGGAACGCGCCTATGTCGTGGACAAGCCTGAGCACGACCGCCGTCCGGGCCGCGAGTCGAGCAAGCATCTCCCGCAACTCTGGCCGCAGGTGCCGACTGCTGGACATTTCGGCGGTGATGCGTGGCTCAAGCTCCACGAGGCGCATGTGAAGACGGTGCAGGCCAATCAAGGCCCCATCGACGTGCTGCTCGTCGGCGACAGCATCACGATCCAGTGGGGCGAGGCGTGGAAGAAGCACTTTCCAGGTTTGAAAGCCGTCAACATCGGCATCGGCGCCGACAAGACGCAGAACGTGCTCTGGCGGCTCGATCATGGTGGTGTCGATGGGCTTCAGCCGAAGGCCATCGTGCTCATGATCGGCAACAACAACATGTTCTTCACGGCGGAGACCGGTAGCGAAGCCGCCGCCAAAGGCATCGAGATGTGCGTGAAGAACCTGCGCGAGAAGTTCCCCGTCGCCGAGATCATCGTGGCAAAGATTCTGCCTGCTCATGCGCCGGGACATCGGTTCTACGAAGACATCAAGAAGACGAACACGGCCCTCGACACGTTGAAGCTCGACAGCGACCCGAAGGTGCGGGTGCTCGACCTCTGGAACGACATGGTGAACGCTGACGGCACGATCAAGAAAGAGCTGTTCAAGCCGGACAACATTCATCTCAGCCAAGACGGCGGTTACGCGCTGTATGCGAGCAAGCTGAAGCCACTGCTGGACAAACTGATCCTCGACAAAGGCAAGTCCGCCGCAACGACGAGCAAGCAGAAGGAAAAGTATCTGCTGCTGAACTACGTCACCAGCATCGACAGGCCGAAGCAGGCGGAGGAGATGATGGAGTATGTGGCGGAGACCTTCGGCGCGGCGAATGGCGCATCCGCTTTGAAGGTCGGTCTGGCGATCCTTTACATGCCCAAGGATCGCGTGGCCGATCACGTCGCGAGAATGAAGTCGGACCTCGACTTGGCAAAGAGGCTGAACGTTCCCGTGCTCATCCAAGTGGACACCGAGAACTGGCTGCCCGAGTCGTTGCTCAACTGGCATGATTCGAAAAAGCCGGGCTTTGATCCGGCAAAGGTGGCCGATGTGGA
>JANPIW010000395.1:0-1740 GCA_031425215.1 Verrucomicrobiaceae bacterium | reverse complement strand
CATCGCCATCGCGGCGGCGCAGGGCGTGGGGCTTTCGCGCGGGGTGGTCGTGATTGGGCATCCGTCCATCACGATGCCGGATGGGAGTGATGAAGCGGAAGCGACAAAGTTTCTCGTCATCGGTGATGCGCGGCGTGGGAGCTTCTTTGCTGTGTCGGTGAAAAACAGCGTGCTCACGGACGAGGTGCGACTTTTTGACGAGGCTGGATTTCGTGAGCACGTCGCGAGGTATCGTGAGATCCTCAGCTTCGACAAAAGCGTGCCGCTTGATCTTCCTGATGTGCGCCTTTGCGTTCCATCCGCGATGAAACTCGCGCGCCACGCGGCCTCATTGAGCAAAGATGAAATCGCACGGCTTTCGTCCGCCGCGCTCGAGCCGCTCTACATCCGCGAGGCGTTCATCACGCACGCGAAGCGGCCCTTTGCAACGTAGCTGCGGTTCGAGACCGCAGCCACTTCTCTCCGCCTCACGCCGTCTTGTAAGCGCGGATAGCGGTGATTGTCACTTTGCGTCCGCCAGCTCCGGAGTCGCTCGTGAGATCTGCCTCCTCGCCCACGGCTTTGCCGATGAGTGATTTTGCGGTCTCGGAGAGGTAGGAGATGATGTTCTTCTCCACGTCGCCATCCCATGCGCCGAGCACGGAGTACGTTTCCGTCGCGCCGCTCGCGGTGTCCTTCACATCGACGACCGTGCCGATGCCGACGCGGTCGGCGGGCACGCCGAGGAAGTCGGTGCCGCGCGCGTTGCGCAGCTCGCGCTCGCCCTTGGCCTGCATGCGCAAAAGGACGGCCTGCTGCTGCTTGGCGGATTTGTACTCGAAGTTCTCGCGCAGATCGCCGTATTCGCGGGCGATCTGAATGTCTTTCTTGTTCTGCGGAATCTTGACATTGATGATTTCGTCCAGCTCGGCTTTTTTCCTTTCGAGCGATTCCCAAGAGGCGATGAGCGCCTCGTCAGCGCGGGCGGTGGCGCCTTCAGTCATCACGGCCTCCATCTCGGGGCGCACCTTGATGATGCGCGCCATGAGCGAGCGGCGGGTCAGCTCGTCGAAGGCCTGCGAGGCGAGCAGACGCTTGGCGAGGAGCTTCACATCTTCCTCGTCAGCGTCCGTGACAAGCTCGGGAATGAGATCGCGATCCTGGTTGAGCATTTCCTGGAGGCGGCCGGTGCGTTTCGGCCCGCCCTGGACGTGATCGTCCTCGAGCGCGCCCAGGATGGCGTGGCCGAGGTCGATGTCGAAGACGGCTGCCGCGAGGTTTTTGCGCTCTTTGCACAGGTAGATGATGAGGTCGGTGCTCAGCACGCGGTTGCGCACGGCTTTCTTCAAAAAGTCAGCCAGCACGTCCAGCTCGTCGTTTTCATCGAGCACGGTGGCGATCTCCGCGACGGCGCGGCCACCGGTGCGGGTTAGGTGCTGGAGAATCTCTGGCACCCACTGGCGGTCCGGGAAGGCTGGCGGGAAGGCGCGGTAAAAGCGGCCGAGGAGGCCGACGGGGAGCGAGTTCACATGCTCGTGAATCGCCGTCTTCATTTCGCGCACGATGTCAGCGAGTTTGAGTGATCCCATCGGGATGGCGGCTTTCACATCATCGGCGAGCTGGTCGCGCGAGAGGAGAAGGTGGAGGCTCTCCTTGAGATTGATGCGGAAGGCCTTGCTGACGGTCTCGGAGAGATTCTGGAACGCGGGGACCAGTTCGGTGGAGGCGTCTTCAAAGAGATCAATGTCCTTCGAGATGGCG
>JANPIW010000394.1:0-2545 GCA_031425215.1 Verrucomicrobiaceae bacterium | reverse complement strand
GCCACCGGCAGCCGCAGGCCGGGCCGGACGAAAGCGAGGCCCGCGCCAGCAGGCTCCAGTGCCCCCGCGAGAAGATTCATGGCAGGCGTGCCGATGAAGCCTGCGACGAAGAGGTTGGCAGGCCTCTCGTAGACCTCCATCGGCCGTCCGAGCTGCTGCAGCTCGCCTTCATGCATGACGGCGATGCGGTCCGACATCGTCATCGCCTCGAGCTGGTCATGGGTGACGTAGATGAAGGTGCGACCGACACGACGGTGCAGCTCGATCAGTTCGGCCCGCATATGGGCGCGCAGCTTGGCGTCGAGGTTGGACAAGGGCTCGTCGAGCAGGAACACCTGCGGATCGCGCACCAGAGCCCGGCCGAGCGCGACGCGCTGCTGCTGGCCGCCGGAGAGCTGGCGCGGCTTGCGGTCGAGCAAGGCCGAAAGATGCAGCGTCTCCGCTACCGCCTTCAGCTTGACGGCGCGTTCCGCCTTGGCGATTCCGCGCTTCTTCAGCGGGTAGGCGATGTTCTCGCCCACCGTCATGTGCGGATAGAGCGCATAGCTCTGGAAAACCATGGCGATATCGCGCTGGCCCGGCGGCACGGCGTTGACGACGCGGCCGCCGATCCGGATCTCGCCATCCGTCGGGAATTCGAGGCCGGCGAGCATCCTGAGCGTCGTGGTCTTGCCGCAGCCCGAGGGGCCGAGCAGGCTGACGAACTCGCCGCTCTTGACCGTCAGGTCGAGGCCCTTGACCGCCACCGCCGGCCCGAAGGCCTTGCGCACCTTGTCGAAGACGACCTCCGCCATACGCCTAGCCTTTCACGCCGCCCGCGCCGAAACCGCGCGTGAGGTACTTCTGGAGGAAGGCGAAGATCACGATCAGCGGCAGCGACATCATCACCGCAGCGGCCATCAGGAGCGACCATTCGATGTTGAAGGCCGAGACCAACATGCCCATGACGCCAGTGGTCAGCGGCCGCGCCTCGTCGGTATTCACCAGCACCAGTGCGAAGAGATATTCGTTCCAGGCGAGGATGAAGGTGAAGAGCGACGTCGAGATGATGCCGGGCAGCGCCTGCGGCAGGATGACGTCGATGAAGGCTTCCATCCGCGTCGCGCCATCGACGAGCGCCGCCGCTTCCAGATCGTCCGGGATGCCCTGCATGAAGGAGCGCAACAGCCACAACGCATAGGGCAGCGCGAAAGTGGTGTAGGCGATGACGAGGCTGAAGAGCGAGTTCGCGACGCCCAGCCATACCATCATCAGATAGAGCGGCAGAATGAGAACGACTGACGGCAGCAGATAGGTGAAGAGCACGAGCTGCGCGATGCGCTCCCGTCCGGGATAGCGGAAGCGCACCAGCGAATGCGCGCCCAGCGTCGCCACCGTGACGACGAGAATGGTCGTGCTGAAGCCGAGGATCAGCGAATTGCGCATGTATTTCAGGAACGGCGTCTCGTAGATGAGCCGCCAGTAATGCTCGAACGTGATCTGCTGCGGCCAGAAGGTCGGCGGCATGCGGAACAGCTCGAACTGCGGCTTGACCGACGTCAGGATCATCCACAGCAGCGGGAAGGTCGTGAGCAGAACGACGGCCCATGCGAACAGGTTGAAGAGGATGCGGCCGGCGAGCGCGTTCATCGCGACGTCTCCCGGTCGTCCCTGCCCGACAGCCGGAGATACATCACCATGAACCCCAGCATCACCAGCATCATCGCCACGGCGACGGCGGAGGCGCGGCCCATGTCGTTGAGGCCGAACGCGTCCTTGTAGACCATCAGCGGCAGCGTCTGCGTCGCGATCACCGGCCCGC
Source organism: Verrucomicrobiaceae bacterium (assembly GCA_031425215.1). GTDB lineage: Bacteria > Verrucomicrobiota > Verrucomicrobiia > Verrucomicrobiales > Verrucomicrobiaceae > JANPIW01. Next base: position 744 of record JANPIW010000394.1, on the reverse strand, counting down.
CGCCAGTGAGCAGATAGATGAGGTCGAACTCCTTGAAGTCCCAGATCGCCCTGAGCAGGATGACGACCGCCAGCACGTCGCGCAGCTGGGGCAGGGTCACATCGAAGAAACGCGCGATGGGGCCGGCGCCGTCGATCTTCGCCGCTTCGTAGAGCGCTTCCGGGATGGTCTGCAGGCGCGCCAGCACCGCGATCACGACGAAGGGGAAATACTTCCAGGCCCCGACCAGGACGATGCTGATCATCGCGTTGGGCATCGATCCCAGCCAGTCCAGCGGCATGCGGATCAAGCCTGCCATCAGCATGACGTGGTTGAGGATGCCGTAAAGGTCGTTGAACAGCCAGCGCCAGACCAGCACGGCCACGACCGTGGAGACGAAATAAGGGAACAGGATGAGGCTGCGCGCCAGGGCCCGGAACGCCATATTCTGATGCAGCATGAGCGCCATCGCGACGCCCAGCACGATCTGGAGCGAGAGCGTGAGGATCGTCCAGACCAGCGTGTTCCGGAGCGATATCCAGAATTCCGCCGAAGTCGCGAGCTGGACGTAGTTGCCGAGCCCCACGTAGCTACCCTGGAGCGTGGGCGTGTAGATCTTGAACAGGCTGAGATAGAGCGCCGAGACCAGCGGATAGACGATGACGCCGCAGAAGATCAGCACCGTCGGCGCAATCAGCAGCGCGCCCAGATGCGCGTAGGTCCTGTCGAGAGGATTGCCGCCAGTCACGCCGCGAGGCCCGTCCG
>JANPIW010000393.1:0-4924 GCA_031425215.1 Verrucomicrobiaceae bacterium | reverse complement strand
AGGCGCGGGCGCTGGGGTCGATCTCAAACTGGTAGCCGAACACACGGTCGGCCTCGAATTTCTTCGGCTTCCCGGCGATCTCGACGGTGGTTTCCTTGTCGTAGAACTCGCTGCGGAACTGGATGCCGGAGTTCATGGAGGAGTCCACTTTGAATTCCAGCTCAAGGATGAAGTCGCCGTACTTTTTCGCGGTGCATAGGAAGCTGTTGCCGGTGCCTGCGACGGTCTTGCCGATGATCGCGCCGTCCTGCACGCGATACTCCGCCTTGCCGCTGTGCTGCTGCCAGCCTTCGAGTGTCTTGCCGTCAAAGAGCGGTGTCCATTTTTCCTCGGCGCGGAGGCTGGCGGTGATGAGGGCGAGGGCGGTGAGAGCGAGCTGGAGTTTCATAAGGCGCGCAAGGTATCGCGGGTGATGCGATTGCAACTGGAGCGTTTCGCGCTTCTCCCGCTCGTCTCAAGCGGATTCGTCGTTCTCGTCGTCCTTGAGCAACTGGCCTGGCAGCGCTTTCGCTTTGTCGGCATAGCGGTCGAATCGGTTGGAGAGGATGAGCAGCGTGGGCGCCCACAGGCCGACGAAGATGCCGAAGCGCTCGGCGTGCGCTTTCTCCATGGGATCATCGCTGTTGAGCATCCACCAGATGCAGATGGAGAGAAGGATGGAGAGGATGCCTCCTTGAAAACAGATCGTGCTCAATGTGCGGCAGACGCTTCGATTCATGCGCTGACATTAGCGGCGGGGGCGAGGGCTTCCAAGCGCGAAGCTCCTTGCGCGCAATCCAGGCGGAAGCTTCCGCAAATGAGGGCGCCCACCTCTGGACAATCGCGCGAGTTCCCCCACCTTGGTGCCATGCGCCGCCGATCCTTTTTCACTCTCGCAGCCGGCACCATCGCGTGCCGCGCATCCGCCGCTGATCCGCTGCATCGCGAGGTGGGCGTGACCACCGGCTCCTTCATGCGGCACATCACGGCGGGAGAGTTTCGCATCATCGATCTGCCAAAAATCATGCGCGATGAACTGGGCATGAAGGTGATCGACCTGATGACGGCCACGCTGGAGTCGGTGGAGCCGCGCTATTTGGAACGGCTGCGCAAGTCCTCCGCTGATCACGGCTGCGTGATCACGAATTTGAAGATGAACCAAAAAGGCATCGACATGTGCAGCGCGGACGCGGCGGAGCGCAAGCGCGCGCTGGATGAATACAAACGCACCATCGACGCGGCGGCGCTCCTCGGCGCACGCTGGGTGCGGCCGCTGCCCGGGAATGCGCGGCCGGACCTGGCGCTCGTGGCGGCTGGATACCGCGAGCTGATCGACTACGCCGCGCCGAAGGGCATCGGGTTGCTGGTTGAGAACTTCGGCTGGATGCAGGGTGATGCAGCCGCCATCCCGGACATCATAGCAAGGGTTGGTCCGGAACTCCGCGCGCAGCCTGACACCGGGAACTGGACGAGTGACGAAGTGCGATACTCGGGACTGGCGAAAGCATTCCCGCTGGCGGTGTCGTGCGACTTCAAGGCGTTTGAGTTCGACGCCGAAGGAAAACATCCGCGCTACGATTTGAAGCGCTGCTTCCAGAAAGGATGGGACGCTGGCTTTCGCGGCCCGTGGTGCATCGAGCATTTTGCAAAGGACCTGAAGCAACTGCTAGGCGAGATGGTGATGATTCGCGACTGGCTCAAAGCGTGGATGCGGCCGTGACGCATTCCGCGTTCAAGGTGTCCAGGCGCTAAGCATCATGCGTTGATTGCCTGAGATGGGGACGAAGCGGGCACCTCGGCCGGCTTCAAAGAGGAGGAGATTCATTTCAACAGTGAGACTGGAATCGCCTGCGCGCTTCCAGCGCTGAAGCGTGCAGTACGGAGGAGGTGATAAGGTTCGTATGCCTGCGAGCCGGAGCTGTCGCTGAACCAGAAATGGATGCGGGCGGCGCGGGTGGAGACTGGAGTAAGGTCTCCGAGCTGGGCCGCTATTATGCGAACATACCGCATTATCAGGAATCTATTTCATTCTATTTAATGTAGGTTCCGGCAATTATCTTTGACGCATTTCTTCGCCCTCAGTAAGATTATGCGTTCGATTGTTATTAGTTGAGTCTGCGGCATGGCTGCATGATTCGCGAGAGCAACCGGGCACAAACAAACAAAAAAAGAAAACCATGAAAAACAGCATCAATAAGTTCGCTGACGCGAGCGTCGCTGGTCTCGCCTCCATTGTTGGTGGCGGCGGCAAAGTGAAGTGCAAGAAAAAGAATAGCAGCGGAAGCGGCGGCGGCAGCGGAAGCGGCGGCGGCAGCCGCAGCGGTGGCAGTGGCGGCAAGTCCCGTTCATGCAAACCGCGCTGGTAAGGCAATAACCATGCTTGGAAGGGTGGCCGAGAGGCCGCCCTTCCTTGCTTGGTTCCTTGCGAGACGAACCCTTCACATTCAATGCCTGTGCGTATTCAGTTCAAGAGCAGCAACGCATTTCGATTCCTCATCCAGAGTCCGGGTGAGTCGATCGACAATCGTGGGCTTCGATGTGTTGGGGCGTTGTTAGTAAGTTTAGGGCTAGCTGCATGTGCGCTTCCTGCCGGAGGAGTTTCATCTGCGCGTCGTGCAGGAGCGAATTCCTTGGTTTCTGCCTCGTCACCGGCCGCCGCCAGCCTGGCGCCGGGCATGATCGCAGCATCCCGACCTATGTCGCTTGAGATGTTGGCGAAGAACAACAATCTCAGATTTCGCACATGTCTGGAACATGCGCTGCGCCACAATCTCAAGGTGGAGATCGCAGAGCTGGGTGTTCATTCAGCGGCACAAGGGGAGAAAGTGGCGCGCGCCGAGTTTGATCCCACGATCAGTCTGACCACGGTGGCTTATCCAGGAGGTGGAGACTCCATTAGCGGAACCGAAGGCAACGTCGTCGTGAATAAGAAATTCATCACCGGGACAGAGATTAAAGCGGAGGCTGGCAGCGCGTTCTTTAATAACTCGGACCGTACCCTCGGCTACCTTTCCGACGATACGGAGGCTGCGCTCAGAATCCGCCAGCCCTTGATGCGCGGCGCGGGCATTGCGGTGAATCGCGCTGGCATCGACCTCGCGAGGGTCACCACCCGTAGCGCCGATGCCACCGCACGCGCCGAGGTGATGGAGATGCTGCGGGCCACCATCACGGCATATTGGACCGCGACGTGGGCGAAGGAATCGCTGCGCGTGCAAAAGGAGAGCCTGCAGCGCAGCGAGCGCATTTTGCAGGACGTGACACAGCGCCAGACCATGGGTGCTGCGACAAAGATTGACCGTCTCGAGTCCGAGGCCGCCGTGGCCGCCGCTCGTGAGCAGGTGGAGCGCGCCGAGCAGCGCAGCCAGGACGCGCTCTCCACGTTGACCTATCTGCTCGGTCTTCCACCTGGAAACGCGCCCGCCGGGATCGCGCTCGAGCCTCTCGTCGTTCCCGGGCTCACCTCGCCTAACGCCGAGACCTCTTATCAGAACGCACTTCGGAAAAACCCGATGGAAGTGCTGCTGGCAAACGAGGTCGAGCGCCGCACCATCGAGCGTCGCGTGGCAAAGAACTCGCTCCTCCCCGGTGTCGATCTCGAATTCAACACCGGCACCAGCGGACTCTTCAGCTACGACCAGGGCATCAGCTCGTCCTCGTCTTCGTCCTCGACGGGCACCGGCAACGACAGCGCTAACTGGAGCGCGCTCCTTCGCGTCAGCATCCCGTGGACCTTCCGCGCCGAGCGCGCGCAGGCTGAGGCAGCACGGGTGGAGCTGGAGCGCAGCGAATTGGCGCGCGAGGACGGACGCCGTCAGTTGCGCCGCGACATCTTTGAGACCTGCCGCGAGATCGACAGCGGACATCGTCAGCTCGGCACCGCGATCCAGGCGCTGTCCGTGAACCGCGCCAAATGGGAAGAGCAAAGCATCCGGCTCAAAGAGGGCCTCGTCTCCGTGCGCGATCTGCGCGAGGCCGAGGGCGAGTTTCAAAATGCCAGCCTGCGAGAGCTTTCCGCCCGTCTCGGCATCATCATCGGGCGCGCGCGCCTTGCCCGTCTGGATGGCTCCATTGTCGAGCGCAACGGCATGACGTTTTGATCCGCTGATCGGGCTTCGCTCATGAAATCCTTCCCGATCTACCAGCAGCGCGACATGATGGACTGCGGTCCGACCTGCCTGCGCATGATCGCCGCATTTCACGGAAGGCAGTACGGCATCGAGCACCTCCGCACGCTCTGCAACATCAGCCGCGAAGGCGTCTCACTGCTCGGCGTGACGGAGGCTGCGGAGAAAATCGGCATGAGAAGCCTCGCCGTGCAGTTGCCCTGGCAGCGCCTCCGCGACGAGGTGCCTCTCCCCTGCATCGTGCATTGGGAGCAAAACCACTTTGTAGTCCTCCACGCGATCAAAGGGAACAAAATCCACATCGCTGATCCGGAGAAAGGCCGGATGGTTTATACCCCCGCTGAGTTCCTCCGCGGCTGGCTCTCCCACGCCGTCACGCCGTCGGACAGTGACGCGGGCATTCTCATGCTCCTGGAGCCTTCACCTTCCTTCTACGAGATGGAGCCGCCAAAGGAAGGCGAGAAGCCCGGCATCGGCTTTTTCTTCACTTATCTCCGCCCGCATCGCCGCCTCCTCATCCAGCTCGCCATCGGCATGTGCGCCGCGCTCGTGCTCGATCTGCTCTTCCCCTTTCTCACCCAGTCCGTGGTCGATCACGGCATTGGGAATCTAGACCTCAATCTCATCACCCTGCTCCTCGTCGGCCAGCTCATGCTCACCGTCGGCCAGACCTTCATCGACATTCTGCGCTCGTGGATTCTCCTCCATGCCGGCTCGCGCATCAGCACCAGCCTCGTCGCCGATTTCCTGCACAAGATGCTCCGCCTGCCGCTCTCGTTCTTCGACACGCGCACCACCGGCGACATCATGCAGCGCAT
>JANPIW010000392.1:0-4240 GCA_031425215.1 Verrucomicrobiaceae bacterium | reverse complement strand
CGAGGCGCTGGCATTCACATCGACGCTGCCATCGCCTTCGAGAATCTGCGGATGCACGTCTTTGAGGAGGTTCTCGATGGGCGTCTTTGCGTCGAGGCGGACGTAGCGCACGTCGCGCAGCTCGGGCATCGGGTGATTCACCTCGAACTCGGACTCCGTGCCGTCGCTGACGGGTTCCGCGCCTTGCGGCCAGGTCTTGGTGCGCGCGGTCCATTTCCATTTCGCGGTGCCGAGTTTGTCGAACTTCACGGGAAACACGGTCGATGTCGTCTCGCCTGCTTTGATGGGCACGATGCGGCGCTGCGTTTTACCGCTGCCTTGCGCTTGCTGGCCTGCGAGCGCGACTTTTACGAAGGGGCGCTCCTCGGTGATGAAGGAGGCTTTGTCGTCGAGTTCGAGTTCCACCTCGATATCGCCGGAGTGCTTGGTGGTATTATGTACGACAGCTTTGAGCAGCACCTCGTCTGCGAGACGCGCAAACCGCGGCACCACTGGCTCGATCATGAGCGGTTTGTTGATGGTCAAAACGGCCTCGCCATTACCAAAGCGATCCGCGCCTGCTGCGGCGACGGCCATGATGCGGTAGCGCGTGAGGTTGTCGGGCGCTTTGAAGCTCGCGGCGATTTTTCCGGATGCGTCGCTCGTGACGGTGGCAATCCAGAGCGGGGTGGCGACAAAGTTTTTGCGCATCTCGCCATCGCTGAGGGGGCCGCCTTCTTCATCGCCGCCGCCGACGAGGAAGCCTTTGTTGCCGCGTTCGCGCAAGGTGGAGTCTTCGTTGAGGATGCCGTCGAGGGATGTCCAGTTCTTGATCGCGAGCGCGAACTTCTGATGGAACAGCTCGCGCGGATCGGGCGTCTTGTAGCCAGTGAGGCTGAGCACGCCTTCGTCTGCGGCGTAGAGCGTGACCTCGGCTCCAGCTTGCGGGACATTCTTCGCGTCATTCACGATGCCGTTGATGCTCACCATCTCGCCGGGCTTCACTTCGGGACGGTCGGGCGCGAGTGCGACAGCGAGGTTTTTGCTGTCGGACTTCACTGTCAGCTCGCAGTAGCCGACGCGATACTCGGGCATCTTGTGCTGCTTCGGGCTGGCGTCCGCGCCGCGAATGACGATGACGGAGACAAACACATTCGGCGCCTCGGCATCCTGCACGGGCACTTTGATGATGGTGTTTTCCGGCGAGAGCTGGGTGAGAAACTGGCGGTGGATTTTATTCCGCTCGACGGTGACGAGAGCGATGCCGGCGATGGGTGTCTTCACGACGATGGTGGCTTCCTCGCCTGGCAGCAGCTCGGTTTTGTCGGCCTGCAAATCCATCATCGAGCCGTCTTCCATCGCCCACGGGAACTCGCCACCGCCGATGACGTAGAAGGGCATGCGGCTGAGGAGCTTCTTGCCTTTCGTGTCGGTGGTCGTGGCGGTGATGAAGTAAGCGCCGCCGCGCGCGGGTTTGAAATTCAGCGCAGCGGATGATTTCACTGCGACGGTCTGCGCGAGTTCCTGCTGGAGCACGACTTGATCCTTCGTCGTGGAGCCGCCGCCTGCGGTCGCGATCTTGAGCGTGTGATACGACTGGCGCTCGATCTTCACATCCACCGCGACCTCGCCGCCGTGTGGTTTGCCTTCGGGTGTGATGGCGATGATTTCGAGCGGCACGTCTTTGCCGGCGCTGCCGTAATACTGCGGGCCTTTGAGGCCGATGATGAACTCGGCACCGGGCACTTTGAAGTCGCCGGATGCGGCGATGGTCTGCTGATTGATGTCGGTCACGTCGGCGCTGACGTGAATGTTTTGCGGCATCGACGCGCGATCCGGCGGCGGCATGGGCATCTCAATCACGGCGGTGCCGTCCTCGCGGAGCGTGAGATCGCCATACGAATCCCACGACTCGCTATCGTCGCTGTTGCGATTGCGCGACCAGCGCTGGTCGCCGTCGAGGCCGTAACCGGCCCAGCGCGGCGCGTCGCCGAAATGAAACGCGCTGTATTGCTGCGGCGGCTCGAAATCCTCGGCGCGCATCGCGCTCCATGTGACCTTCGCTCGTGAGAGCGCTTTGCCCATGTAGTAGTTCGCGTGCAGCGGGAGCTTGATGCGGTCGCCGGTGAGATCGGCTTTATCGGTGTCGATCTTCACCTCAAAGGTGTTGGCTTTGAATTCCTCGACGCGGAAGAAGAGCGAGCCGTTGCGCTCGGAGTCATCTTCATCAGCGGATGGTGTGTCGAAGGAGAGTGTGTAGCCGCCGGTGGGGCCTTCGGGCAGGACGATGTCATCGCTCCACGATCCTGTTTTGGTGAAGGTGATGTCCTTCTGCATCACGACCTTGTAGCGTGGATCGCGCAGCGTGATGCTGCCTTTGATCTCTTCCTCGATGCTGAGATCGTCGCCGATAAGATTGCGGGTGAGCGCTTTGATGTGTGCGGTCTCGCCGGGTTTATAGACGCCGCGATCTGAGAAGACAAACGTGCGGCGCTGCGTCTCCCAGGGCGACTTCCATGTGGTGTTGATGCCGAAGTGCCACATCGGGATGCTGCCGTCGGAGTCCCGCATCTTGAGCGCGGTGAGATCGCCGTCCTTCTCCGCGATCACGAACTTGGGTTCCTTGCCGCGCACGATGGCGATGCCGTTCGCATCAGTGTCGCCGTAGCCAATGAGGCGGCGCTCTTCATCCACCATCGTGAGCCGCGCGGCTGCAATGGGCTTGCCGGTTTTCAGCGAGGTGACGAAGATCATCGACTCGCGTCCATTCGCCTTCTGCATCATGCCGAGGTCGGTGAACTCGATGAGCGTCTGCGCGATTGCGTCCTCTTTGCCCGCGCCTTCCATGGCGGTGCCTTCCAGCTCGACAAAGAGCGGCCCGGCCTTCGCGCCGCCGAGCACTTCGCTCCATTTGAGTTTGATGATGTCGCTGCGGTCGAGCGGCTTGTTGATCGGGAAAGTGCGGTCAAACACGATGGTGCCGGGATATTCGTCGATGGAGTCCGGCTTGAACTCCTCGCGCTTCTTGGTGCTGCCGTAAAAGGTCTGTTCGTAGGTTTTGTACTTCTCGATGGCTTCGAGCAGCTCGGGGCCGGTGAGTTTTTTCGCGCGGATGCGGACTTGTTTCACGTTGGCGACAGAGGCTTCGTACTCGCCGCTGCCCGAGGCGAGCTGCGCGTTCATGAAGGTGGGCACGGCGACGTAGGGCGGATTGGTGATGAAGCGCACGGTCGCGTCCTTCGCGGCTTCGAGCACGAGGCCGTCTTGCGATGAGATCGTCGGCTCGACGGTGATTTTGTAGTCGGTGTTGAGCGCGAACTTGCCAGAGATCGACAACGAACGCCAATCGACTGACGTGCCGGTGATCTCGACGGGCGGCTCGATCTTCACGGCTGCCGCGAGCTTTTGCGCGATGTCCTTGGACTTGACGGGATCGCCCTCGTTGTCGGAGGTGATGATGGTTTTGTTGAAGCGGATGCTTACGTTGTAATCGCGATCAAAGGGCGTGTGCGCGGTGATTTCGCGGACGATGAAGGGATCGACGGAGCCGAGCACGGTCGATGCCACCTCGTTGAGCGCGTCGTGACCGGAAAGGTTTTTGAGATCGGTGGAAATGTTGAGCGTCCATTTTTTGCCGACGGTGAGCGGAGCTTCCGCTTCGACAACGATGGCGCTCATGCGCGCTCCGTCATCGCTGACCGCAGGTTTCGCGCCGCTGACTTCCTCCGCCCAAGTCGCCTGCGCCTCCGCGCCGTGATGCGCGAAGTCCTTGCCGGTCGCATGACGCACCTTGGCACCGATCTGCGCGCCGTTGTCTGCGAGCACGAAGCTGATGGCCTTCGCGGCTTCAGCGGGATTCACGGTGTCGTTGAACTCGAAGAGAAACTTCGGCGTGCGGTTCGTGTCGTCGTTGTTGAACCACTTCGGATACTGGTCGATCACGCGAAAGCTCGCGCTTGTGGCCTCATCTAGCACGTCGGTGGAGAGCGATTTGCCATCCACGTCCTTCACGCCATCACGCAGTTTGAACTTGTACTCTTTGTTGAACTGCGGCGGCTGCGTGAGCTTGTAGAGGCCGGTGCGTGTGCTGGTCCACTCAAAGCGACCTGAGATCGCAGGCTCGACGAGCAGCGGTGAATCGACGGCGGCAGAGCCGACTTGGTCGAGCGACACCATCGCTGTGGGGAAAGTCACCTCGATAGTGGAGTTCGGCGCCAGCTCTGCGGGATTGATGTCGATCTCCGCTTCAAGCACGACTTCT
>JANPIW010000391.1:0-4626 GCA_031425215.1 Verrucomicrobiaceae bacterium | reverse complement strand
GCGCGAACTCGCCGCGCTCGTGGTTCGCAATGGCGGGGGCGTCGCCGAGCCCGGCGCGCCGCCGGCCGAGGCGAATGCCGCGTCGGCCCCCTGGTCGCCGCTGGTGCGCATCCGCGCCGGCGCGGCGGGCGAGCGCCCGCTGTTCTGCATCCATGGTGCAGGCGGTAACGTGGTCGTGTTCAAACCCGTCGCGGACCGGCTACCTCCCGACACTCCGTTGTATGGGCTGCAAGCCCAAGGGATCGATGGGAAGCAGCCTTTCCACACCAGCATCGAAGCCATGGCGGAGTGCTACTTGGCCGCAATTGAGAGCGTGGATGCCGAGGGCCCGTACCGGATCGCCGGCTATTCAGGCGGCGGGACGGTCGCCTACGAGATCGCGTGCCGCATCGCCGCGAGCGGCCGTAAGGTCGAATTGCTGATCATGTTCGATACTCTGGCGCCCCATTACGCGCGGGCCACTATCAGCCTTGCGGAAAAACTGCGCCTGTTGCCGCGTATGGATGCCAGGTTCTTGCGCCAAATTCCGCGGCTGCGCTGGGAGGGTTTTATGCAGGCCCGCCGCCTGAAACGGGCAAGCGAGGGCAAGAGCGATGCCGCGACCAGTTTTGAACTGCTCGGCGCCACAGCCTGGAACACCTTTTTCGAGGCGCAGCGCCAATATCACCCGCCCCGCTATGCCGGAGACATCCTACTGTTCACGGCGATCCAGGCCGCAGCGCCCTATGTCCGCGGCGGAGAGTGGCTCGGTTGGAACGAGTTGGTCGATGGTAACATCGAGGTCGTGCGCACCCCGGCGCGGCACGAAACCATATTCGAGCCGCCGTCCATCGATGTGGTGATGCGAGTGGTCTATGCTCGGCTGAACGCGATCAACATGCAGGTGGAAGCAGCGTCGACATATTAAGACACCTGACGCCGCTTCGCAGTTTAAACAAATTTCCCACATGTTGTGTCTTGGCTCCTATGTTCTGGACTGAACCAATGCTGGAAAGTTCCAGTCCGTAACCGCGAGATCGATCTGCGGCGCTCCGTCCTCGCGCGGCCGGGCCTTGGAAAACTTCACCGACCAGCGCGCGTCGCGATCCTTCTGGCGCAGTTTGGCAGGCCTTTCTGTCCAGCCTTCGGGGATGCTTCCGGCCCTGATCGTGGCTCTCTCTGCCTCGGTGTTGCGCTGTTTGGGTGCTGCCACGATCGTCGCATCCACGATCTGACCGCCCATCGCCAGGTAGCCGCACGCCCGCAGCGCGGCATCGAAGCGCGCAAATAGCGCGTCCACCGCACCGGCCCCCTTGAGCGCCTCGCGGAAGGCCCAGATCGTGTTCGCATCCGGCACCGGGTCGGAGAGCCCGACGCCCAGAAAGCGCATAAAGGACAGCCGGTCCTTGATCAGATACTCGCAGCGTTCGTCCGACAGCTCGTGCATGGCGGCGAGCAGCAGGACCTTGAACATCAGCACGCGATCGAAGGCGGGGCGGCCGCCCTTGCTGCATCCGACCGCGGCACCGCCCGCTCCAACTCTGACCGGAATTGCACGAAGTCCACCAGCGTTGCCATCCGCTCCAGGTCATCGCCCTTGGCGGACAACTCACGCAGCCGGTCAGACATATCGAAGAACCCAGGCTGATCTATCATCGGCCCCATCCCAACCGTGACCAGGAAAGTGAACCAGGCCGTCAGAGCGCAAGCGAGAGGTTTATGGAGGTGTCCACCGGCCTTTACCCCGATGAAGAACTCAAATGACACTCAAAATGGTTTGATTTGGGTTAGACAAAAATTAATATATTATCCTAAATACAATTCCTTCATGAGGGGCAGAATCTCTGACCTCAATGTGAACGTTGAAATTCCGTATTATTTGGTCCTCTGCAACTCAGTTTGGTCTGAGTAACCGTGCACCTGATATCAAGGATTCAAACCTCATGATTAGTCAAATTAAATTCAATGTTCCGGCACTTGTTGGTCGTGAGTTTCAATATCTACAAGAAGCCCTCGATCGAGGCCAGCTCTCAGGAAACGGATATTTTACTAAGCGTTGTCAGGCCTTAATTTCTGAAAGGCTTGGCGGAGGTCTCGCCCTCCTTGCTCATTCGTGCACGGCAGCACTCGAGATGTCTGCGATCTTGAGCAATGTGCAGGCAGGGGACGAGGTAATTATGGCCTCCTACACCTTCACCAGCACGGCAAATGCCGTTGTGCTTCGTGGAGGCGTGCCGGTTTTCGTCGACATTCGGGCCGACACCTTGAACATCGATGAAACGCTGATCGAAGCAGCGATCACGCCTCGGACGAAAGCCATCTTTGTTGTGCATTATGCAGGCGTCGCGTGTGAGATGGACACCATCATGCAGATCGCCGAGACACACGGCCTGCGAGTGGTGGAGGATGCGGCGCAGGCCATGCATGCCAGCTATCGCGGACAGCCTCTTGGCAGTTTTGGTCACTTCTCGGCACTCAGCTTCCACGCGACGAAGAACATCATCGCCGGTGAAGGCGGCGCGCTCGTCGTGAACGATCCCGAGGCGGCATTCCGTGCCGAGGTAATCTGGGAGAAAGGGACGAACCGGGCGCAGTTCCAACGCGGTGAGGTATCAAAATATAGCTGGGTCGATGTTGGTTCCTCGTTCCTGCCAAGCGAACTAACTGCGGCATTTTTGCTTGCGCAGCTCGAGGAGGGCCCAACGATCACGGCGCGTCGCCTGGACACCTGGCAGGGCTATCACGCTGCTTTCGCCGCGCTGGAGGCGGGCGGCAACATCCGCCGTCCGGTTGTCCCTCAGGGATGCGGGCACAACGCCCATATCTACTACCTGCTTGCGCGCGATGCCGCGGCGCGCGATGCCCTGATCGCGGGACTGGCTGAAAGGAATATCGCTGCGGTCACACATTACGTGCCGCTTCATTCATCGCCGGCAGGGCTCCGCTTCGGCCGCGCACATGGAAGCATGTCGGTAACATGCGACGTTGCATCTCGGCTGCTACGACTGCCGCTCCATTCGCGCATGGGCGCTGCAGAGCAGTCCCTCGTGGTTCAGGCGGTTGAGGATATACTGTCACTGGAATGAGAACGAAGCTCCAGGCGAACTTCGTCTTTAGCTTCGTTTGTGGTGGGTAGAACGACCATATTGTGATTGCAAAAAAATTCGGACAAGCTGCGGTGTGGGTAGGACCGGGAGTTGCACAATTTGCAGTTCCCAGAACGGCAATTCCAGCAGACCTAGCACCCGACTCGCACAGGAACTAATCTCCGATGCCGTTACTCTCGATATGCATACCGACCTACAAGCGTTCGCGTATGCTCGCGGAGGCGCTTGAAAGCATTATCGCGCAGGGGCTGCAGGATCAAATCGAAGTCGTAGTGAGCGACGATGCATCCCCGGACGATACAGCAGCCGTCGCTGAAAATTTTCGGAAGCGGATCAAATATTTCCAGTTTATACAGCAGCCCAAGAATTTGGGTATGGGCCAGAACTTCCTGGCATGTATCGCAGCGGCCAGAGGCGATTACATATGGCTGATGGGAGACGACGATCGCCTTGCAGTGGGAGGAGCTCAGCGGGTGATAGATGCTCTTCGTCGCTGGCCGGATGTTGTAGGCCTCAGCCTCGCCGTTATCGATTTCGACTCCACGATGACCACGCCCACCGGGCTGCGCAAAATGCCGCCGACCGGAATCATACAGGGCGCAAACGAAGTGTTCGGCCAGATGGCCGAGGTGCTGAGCTTCATGTCTTCGCTTGTTGTGAGGCGCAAGCTCTGGGAGATGCACGTCGATGATCCCCGAGTTCGATCGATCAGACATCTCTATGTTCATGTGTTGATGCTGGGTTGCGTGATCGGCCCAGAGGGTAAATGGGGCGTGCTTAATGAGCCGTGCGTGCATTTTCGTGGCGGTAACGACCAGTTGAAGGATCGTTTTGGTTGGTTTAGCCGCATAAAGATAGACGTTCTTGGTCACAACGAAGTTGCTGATGCGCTATTCAACGATGATCCAAAAGCACATTCTGCGATGCGGCGGCGCGTATTGAGTTCACACATTATTTCACATGTAACGAATGCAAAGACGTCCTTGTCGCAATGCGCGGAAGTGCCAGCCTGCAGTTATTTTTTACTTAAGAACTATTATAAGTTCGCGTATTTTTGGATCGTTGTTTTGCCCGTTCTTATCTCACCCGCTTGGCTTCTCAAGCTAGTACGCCCTGCCTACCGGCGGTGGGTGCCATGGTCTGGTTCACGGCGAGTCCGCCACGCCCCTATCGTCGATGGTTAGGAACAGGTTAGCGATCCGGAACACCCCCACCTGACGGAAGGAAACCTGAGCCCCTTCTTTCCTCCGGTCAGGAGTAGAGTCCGCGGTTTCTGTGACGTGCTACCCATCCTTGGACCGCCCTGGCGGGCGTCATCCAGCGCTATTCGGTCAGCGTGGGCTGTGTCCCGCTGACCGGCTTCACCAGGCTCGCCGGCGGTTTATTGCCGATCCCACTGTGCGGCCGAACCCCGTTGTAGTCTCTACGCCAAGCCTCGCATTTTGCCCGCGCGTCGTCGAGGCTCATGAACCAGTGCGCGTTCAGGCACTCCGCCCGGAACTTCCCATTCAGGCTCTCAATGAACGGATTGTCCGTCGGT
>JANPIW010000390.1:0-2788 GCA_031425215.1 Verrucomicrobiaceae bacterium | reverse complement strand
TCGAGCGCCTGATAGATCGGCACGGTGCCGATGGGCACGGGCGAGTTGCGCAGGATCCATTCACGGGTGGCGTGGATGTTCTTGCCGGTGGAGAGGTCCATGACGGTGTCCGCGCCCCATTTGGTGGCCCAACGCATTTTTTCTACTTCTTCCTCGATGCTGCTGGCGACGGCGCTGTTGCCGATGTTGGCGTTGATTTTGACGAGGAAGTTCCGGCCGATGATCATCGGCTCGCACTCGGGGGGGTTGATGTTCAGCGGGATGATGGCGCGGCCTGCGGCGACTTCGCTGCGGACGAACTCGGGGGTGATTTCGTTCGGGATACGCTGGGGGAAGCGCTTGAAGATGCCGGGGGTGTATTCGGTCTGGACCTGGGAGGAGCCGACGTGCTGCTTGTCGAGGTCGTTGCGGACGATGTCGTTTTTGAAGTCGGCGATTTGCGCCCGCTTCATGTTCTCGCGGATGGCGATGAACTCCATCTCGGGGGTGATGATGCCTTGCTTGGCATACCAAAGCTGGGTGACGGGATGGCCGGTGGCTTTGAGCGGGCGGCGGCGTTCGCCATGGAGTCCGGGGAACTCGACGAGGCGGTTGCGCTCGGCGGTGCTGGCGAACTCGGCGTGCTTGCCGCTGAGGTAGCCGTTGTCCTGCGGCTTCACTTCACGACCGTCGTAGGCTTGGACGTCATTGCGGGCAGCGATCCAGCTTTCGCGCAGGGCGGGCAGGCCGTCGGAAGAGATGCCGCGAAAACCGGGATCGCCCCAGGGGCCGGAGCAGTCATAGACGCGGACGGGTTCATTGACCTCGATGCGACCATTGAATGCCTTCGTGGGCGAGAGTGTGATCTCGCGCATCGGCACGCGGATGTCGGGGTGCAACACGCCGGGCACATAGACGCGGCTGCTGGCGGGGAGCTGCTCGCTGGAGTGCGGCTCGAAGGAGGTGTTGGGATCGGCGATCATGGGTTTTTTAGATTTGGGATTTTAGATTTGAAAAGACGAAAGCCATGCGCTTGGAGCGGCATGGCTTCGGCGGATGAGATTCGCGCTTTGCTCCCTGCGACGGCATTACCCGCATCAGGTTCAAAGGGTTTCCTGCTTCCGCAGAATCTCAGCCGGTCAAGTCCAGCGCCCCTGTTTGTTTCGGCGGTTAGACTGCGGGACAAGCGGTGATTCGTCAATGGCGATGCTGGCCTTGTTTTACCTTCTTTGGATAGCCGCAAAACGTCACAGCACAGTTGTAAGAGTTTTGCGATAATTATAATAAGTGTTGTGAAAATGGTTGGCATCCCGTATAATTTCATCGTGAAAGCCATGAAAACCGACCTCAGAACCCTTGCCGCCCTCGTGGCCCTGGCCGCGATGTGTCTGCAATCCGTCCGCGCTGATGTGGTCACGGACTGGAACGCTCAGATTCGATCTGTGATCGACTCACAGTCCGCGCAATCACCGAACGCAGCGCGCGACATGGCTGTGCTAAACGTGGCGATGTACAACGCCATCGAGAGCATCACGAACAATTACACGATCTACAATTACGGCTCCTACACCGGTCCGTCCGGCACGGCAGCGGCTGGCGCAAACATCTCCGCCGCCGCCACGGCCGCCGCGTATGCCGTGATGCAAAATCTTTACCCCGCGCTCTCAGGGCCGGGCAGCGCGGTCGAGACGCAGTACAACAACCACATCGCCGCGCTCGGCGCCTCGCAGTCAGTCACTGACGGACTCGCGTGGGGGCAGAGCGTCGCGTCCGGCATCACGGGCTGGCGCGCGACGGATGGAGCGGGCGGAGCGCAGTCGCCTTACACGGTGTCGGGCCTCGGCCACTGGCAGCAGACGGATCCGCTCGTTTCGCAGCCGCTATATCCTTCGTGGGGTGATGTCACACCGTTCGCGATTGGCAGTACAAACTCCGTTTTTCCCTCCACGCCGGGCACCTATAATCCGCTCGACTCCAGCACCACGACGATGGCAGCCGTGCTCAATGGCGCTGCAAACGCGAATCTCATCGGCTACCTTGCCACCACGACTTATGCGAACGACTACAACAACGTGAAGGACATCGGCTCCGCCACCAGCCTCACGCGCAATGTCTCACAGACCGAGGCCGCTTACTTTTGGAATGCAGGCGCAAACACCGTCTCGCTCCCCGGCATGTGGAACGAGATCGCCAACGAGCTGGCCACCGACGCCGTCTATGGCTTCAATTTCACCCTGGAGCAAAATGCCGCCCTCTTCGCCGCGCTGAATGTCTCGCTGGCAGATGCTGGTATCGCCTCGTGGGATGCAGCTTACACCGCAGATTTCTGGAGGCCTACCACCGCCATCGCATTCGAGAGCGATCCCTTCGGCCCGAATCCCGACAACAACCCGCTCACCAGTGGCGAGGCAGGCTGGGCACCGCTGCTCAACAACCCTGACACACCCTCCTACACCGACGCGCACAGCACCTTCAGCGCAGCGGCTGGCGAGGTGCTTCAGTATTTCTTCGAGCGCAACGGCAATGTCGCATTCATGGCCGAGAGCGATGTGTTCGGCGACGGCTCGCAGATTCTCATGCGTAACTACAGCAGCATCTCTGATGCGGTCAATGAGGCCGGATTGAGCCGCATCTACGGTGGCGTGAACTTCGCCAGCGCCGATTCCGACGGACGCGCCATCGGTGCCGCCATTGGCGATCAAGTGGCTAACAATTTGTTCCAGCAAATCCCCGAGCCATCCGGCGCGCTGCTCATCGCCTCGGCTGGTCTCTTCACCATTTTGCGTCGTCGTTCGCGTCGCTGATTGTC
>JANPIW010000389.1:0-3458 GCA_031425215.1 Verrucomicrobiaceae bacterium | reverse complement strand
CCGTTGAGGAGAGGCGCAGGCCGGTCTCGAGATGCGCGGCCGCAGCACGAGTGCTGCCGTGTTGCGCGGCTTCGTGCGCAAGTTGCAAGGTGGCTGTCAGCTTTTCGCGGCTCTGCTGCAGAATGCTCTGCGCGTAGAGCGACAGCTCGGGATCGGCGCTGGTCATGAGATGGAGCAGGAGCGGCGCGGCTTTCTCCACTGACGCATGGCGCAGGCCGAGCGCGAGGCCGTGCAGATCGCTCGCCGGGAGTGTGCGCGATTGATGCACGGCTGGTGCGAGCACGGGATCGCTGACGTCGATCTCGTCGAGTTGTGACAGAGGATTGCGCTCCTGCACGCCGTCGTCACTCTGTGCGCGCGATGGGAAAAGGCCGAGCAACCAGGCGATGGCGAGCGGCGCGAGTGTGAGCGCGGCGAGAAGCAGCTCGGAGAAGTTTTGGGACTGAGTGAGAGATGACATGAGGCTGCGGATCAGGATTCCAGGATGCGTGACCAGAATGTCTCAAGCTCGGCAGGACCGACGACGAGGTGGTGCGAGGGGCGCGCAGAAGGCAGGCGCTCTTTGAACGCGCGCGAGATGCTCTGCGCTTGTTGATCGCTGCCGAAGGGGATGAGAAACACGAGGCTGCCAGATGGCAGGCGCGTCGTCACTGTTGTCGCAGGCAGCAGTGTGGCGAGTTCGCGATCCATGCTGGAAGGAATGTTGTCCGCGTCGGGGAAGTCGAGGCGCAATACGGCGGAAGGAAGATGATGGATCTGCTCGGTTTCGAGTGATTGCGCGAGGAGGAACATGAAGTCCTCAAGTGAGACGATTTTGCGCGGGCCGCCGCCGGTTTTTGCCGCGTCGGCGTGACGGCGGATGGCGAAGGCCCAGTGAAGGATGAGTTCGATCTTGGTGAGATTGCGCCATTCGAATGAATCAGCGGGCATGTCCTGGATGAGCAGGAGGCCGGATGCGTCCGCGTCGTTCCACGGCACGGCGGCGAGGAATGGCTGCCGCTCGCTGCTCTCGAGAGGATCGGAGACGGCGGCGATGGTGTTTTCCGTGAGCGCTTTGATGGCGAGCGGTGATTCGTCGAGCGCGACGTGCTCGGAAAGCGCGGCGGTGGGATGCAGTGCGGCGATGCGACGCAGGCTGCCGTTGCTGCGCGTGTAAAAACCGGCTGAGCTGATGCCGGCGAGGCGGTGCAAAAGATTGAGCAGCGCGGTGAAGACATCGTGCGCGGGAAGGAGGGCGACTTTGCGCAGCTCGACATCGAGGCCGGTGAGATGCGCGTCGTGGAGGGTGAGGGCGTTTTGCAGCTCGTGGCGCGTCTCGCTCACGAGAGCCAGCTCTGCTTTCACACGGTCGAGCTGTTGTTTCATGCGGGTGCTCTCGGTGGCGAGCTTAGCGTTGCCGCCGCGCAGCAGGTTGTTCAGCTCCCCCGCGAGAAAGCCGGTGAGCGCGAGCGCGGTGAGCGGGTAACGGTGGTTGGCGGCGAAGATCCACTCCTCTGTGCCCTCGATGCGCGCACGCACGACGGTGAGCACGGCGGCGGTGAGGAGGCCCGTGAGCGCGCCGGGCCACACGCCGTAGCGGGCGCCGATGAGCGGCGGCAGCAGAAGCCAGGGCGTGGGATTGAGCGCGAGCCAGCCTGCGTCGTCGCGCGCGAGGAAGTAATTGATGATGCCGATGAGTGATCCGATGAGGATCGTGTCGCGGATGATGGAGAGGATGGATGCGGGGCGGGGCATGGGGAATGACGAATGACGAATGACGAATGACGAATGACGAATGACGAATGGCGAATGGCGAATGGCGAATGGCGAATGGCGAGGTGCGAGGTGCGGGGTGCGGGGTGAGTGCTCAGTGCTTAGAAGCTGATGGAGGCTCCGACGTTTGCGTCCAGTGATCCAGCGCCATTTTCGCCGCTGCTACGGGCGGAGGTGTCGTAGCGCAGCTCGGCGTAGAGAAGCGCGTCATCGCTGATGTAGTAATTGGCTCCGACGGCGATGGTGCCGCCGATGCTGCTTTCATCAAAGGAGTAATAGGCGCCGCCAGTCGCGGTGAGGCGGAGTTTGTCGGAAAGGTCTTTGCGAAACGAAACCTGAATGCCGTGGCGCTGTGTCTCGCCGTCGAAGAGTTCTTTGATGGCTTCATTGTCGGACGCGTAGTGGAAGCGCTGGAAGTCATTGAAGAGTCCGAAGGCGATCTCGGGTCGCTTCATGGTCTCGGTGCGCCAGACGTACTCGATGAGCGCGTTTGCGCCGTAGCCGTTGCCGATGTCCTCGCCGCCGCCGAGGTGCATCCAGTTTCCGTAAGCGCGGGCGCTGAGGTTCCACGGGCCGGGGAGGGCGCCGCCGTATTGGAACTCGAGTCGGTTCTCGCGCGCATCGGCGGCCTGGAGGCGGACGCTGTCGGTGGAGCGCACGTTGCCGAGGAAGCTCACGGCCCAGGTGAGGCCGGGGTTGAGGAAGTTTCCAAAGCGCGCGCCATAGAGCGGATCATTCTGGCTCGCGCCGCCAGTGATTTCTCCTGCGAGACGCGGGCCGAATTTGCGCTGCACGCGGATGGCGCCGTCGAAGCGCGAGTCGCGGTAGTCGATGCCGGCGGTGCTTTGCGCGTCGTCGAGGTAGATGAGGTCGAGATTCGCGACCACGCCTGCGCGCCAGCCGCCGAACCACGGGCTGTAGTAATCAGCGCTCTGGCTGAAGGCTGAGCCGTCGTCATCGACGCGGATGGCGCTGCTGGTGGTGATGGTTTGCTTGATGCGCGGGATCATCTCGCGTCCGCCGCGTCGTGCGTCGCGGAGTTCGTCAGGTGTGAATGCGGGCGCGCGCTCGATGATGTCGGCATAGCCATTCTTTGCGGTCTCCCATTCGCCGGATCGTGATTGCGCGCTGGCGAGACTGGCTTTGCCAGGGAAAAGTTTGTCGGGCGGTGTGGTGATGTCTTGCGCTTCGAGTTCGCGTTTGGCGACGGCGACTTTGTTTTCAGAGAGTTTGATCTCGGCATCGATCATGGCGACCTCGGGTATGGTGTCGCCGAACTCGGTGCGGAGTTTGGCGAGGGCGGCGCGGGCGCGGGAGAGGCGGCGGGCGCGCAGGGCGTAGAAAGCCTCGTCCATGATCTCGACTTTGCGCGTCATCTTGATGCCGTCCATGGCGCGGCGGCGCTCGTCCCAGTCGTAGTTCTTGTCGCCGAGCACGACTTGATAAGCAGCGCGCGCTTGATCAAACTCGCGGCGCTCGGTGTACACGTCACCGAGCGTGTCCTGCAATGGGAATGCCTTGGTTTTTGCGGCGGCTTTCTTTTCTTCGATGATGCGGAGCGCCTCGTCTTTTCCGTTCAGCCTTGCGAGCATGGCGGCGCGGTAGCCGGCGACTTCTATGTCGCCGCGATGCTGCGCTTCGAGTTCGGAGATAAGTTTTTCGGCAAGCGCCTGCTCTCCACGATCTGCGGCGGCGACGGCGGCCTC
>JANPIW010000388.1:0-2190 GCA_031425215.1 Verrucomicrobiaceae bacterium | reverse complement strand
CGGCGCGGGCGGCGGCTGCGTGGAGCCGGTCACCGTGCCGGTCACATTCACGGGTTGGCCGGGGAAAATGACCTGCCACTTGCCGCTGGTGTAAAGGCCGGGGTTCTTTTTCGCGAAGGCATCGAGCGTCATGCCGAATTTCTTCGCGATCTTCGACGGGTAGTCACCGGGCTGGACAATATATTGGGCCATGCCGCGATGCTGCCCGTGTTCGCGGTTGCGATCAAGCGCCGTGTGTCGAGAGTCCCACCGATGAAATCACCCGTGTGTCTCGTGCAACTCGACTGCGTCTGGGAGGACAAGCCGGCGAACTTTTCCCGCGTCGAACAACTCCTCGCAGATGAAACGCCCGCGCCTGGTTCGCTCATCATCCTGCCCGAGATGTTCGCCACCGGATTCAGCATGAACACGGAGGTGACGCGCCAGGGTGCTGATCACGAGACGGAGAAATTTCTTCGTTCTCTCGCAATGAAGAGCGGCTGCACGGTGATGGGCGGACTCATCGGCGACCATGCGAGCGGCCGATGCCAGAATGAGTCGGTGACGTTTTCAGCGGACGGCAAGGAGCTTGCCCGCTACTCGAAAATCAAGCCCTTCGCTTTTGGCGGCGAGGACAAGGCGTATCTGGCTGGCAGCGAGGTTGTAGTGTTTCCCTGGCGCGGATTTCGAATCGCGCCGTTCATTTGCTACGATCTGCGCTTTCCCGAGCTGGCCCGCGACACCGTGCGCAAAGGCGCTGATCTTCTCGTCTATATCGCGAGCTGGCCGATCAAGCGCTACCAGCACTGGCTCACGCTGCTGCAAGCACGCGCCATCGAAAACCTCGCGTATGTCATCGGCGTGAATCGTTGCGGACAAGATCCCAGCTTCACATATCCCGGCCGCAGCGTGGTCGTCGATCCGCACGGCGTGATCATCGCCGACGCAGGCTCGCAAGAGCGCGTCGTGCGCGCCGTGGTGGACACGGATGTCGTCGCATCGTGGCGGAAAGAATTCCCCGCGCTGCAAGATGCCGGTATGTGACTCACTCCGCCGGCCCCGTGCCCCACGGGTTTTCCAGCAGCCACGCCAAAGCCTTGCGCATGTCCTCGCCCTGCTGCTTTGCGATCCAGGCTTTCATTTCATCGGGACGAATCACCGCCCACACGCGCAGCGCGCAGAATGTGCGGTCGAGTACATCGCCGTCACTCTCGTACTTTTTGTCGCCGGAAAAAAGACCAATCAAATTCTCGCGAGGCCAAAGCTTCGCCCGAAGCAGAACGTCGAACCCAAATTGTGCCGTCTCCCCAATGTCCACATGCCCCCATTGCTCCATCACAATGGTAACGCACCCATCAAAAAGGTCCGGTTCGTATCTGCGAGTAAGGGACTCGAAATCTAGGGTGCGAAAACAGGCCAACCCGGAGTGACATGTATTCCATGGCACGGTATTCCAAGGGCCTCGTGCGACGCTTTCGCCTACCGCGTGGATTTCCGGCAAATCCACCCTACCCAGCAGGAATGTCAGCGCGGGAATCGGATTCCACCCTGCCCATTCGCTCAGCAAACTGTCTCGATCATCCCTGCCGCCGTGTGTCTTTGCCTCTCGCAGCCAGCGTTGTCGAACAGTGAAATCCACCCGGCTCATCAAGATTCCTCGGGCGCGGAAAGTTATGTCTCCATCGACAAAACTGAGGTTATCGGCCCATCGGATCATCGCGGGTGTGTCCAATCTTGACCAGAGGAGAAGCAATTCCGGCCGCTCACTTGATGCGCGCGCGAGTCGCATCCCATCCACAAGGGGCCAATGGACCGTGACGGCAGAGTTCAACACATCTGCTGCTGTGTGCGGCTTTGCAGCCAGAAGGCGACGTGCCCATATTTCGAACGATATTTCATTGCTGGGATGACGATCAATTTTCTCAAGCGGTGGAATCCGGTCGATTGGTGTCTGAAACGCAGATACTGCACTTTTCGCTATGCTTGGGTATTTCCATGCCTCGTGATTCGAGGAACCCGGCCACGTTTTGAACCTTTGAAACCATTGTTGAGTGAAACCTTTCAACCACTCAACCTTCTCGTCTCTGGACAGTTTGGAGTTCTCCACCCCCTCCGCATACGCGACCAAACTTGACGAATAACGTAACCAAAATCTCGACAAGCGAATCGCATCCAAATCTTGAACCGTGATTCGAGGTTTCTCGTCCCATG
>JANPIW010000387.1:0-5901 GCA_031425215.1 Verrucomicrobiaceae bacterium | reverse complement strand
CGATTTGATTGAAACCGACCGATGAGAAATCAGCGAACTGCATTTCCAGGATCGGGCGCGCTCCTTCGATGGCGGCGCCCACGGCCATGCCCACCATCGCGTCCTCGCTGATGGGCGAGTCGAAGACGCGGCCTGGGAATTCCTTGCCGAGATTCTTCGTCGCCTTGAATGCGCCACCGAAAGTGTCGATGTCCTGTCCGTAGAGAAAGACGTTCGGATTGTTGCGCAGCGCTTCGTATTGCGCCTCGCGGATCGCCTCCAGATAAGTGATGCTCATTGCTCGTGCTGCCCCTCCGCCAGTTCTGCCGTGGAGACCGCGCGCCAGCTCTCGCGGAAGGGATCAGGCAGCGGCTCCTTGCTCGCGATGGCGAGCGCGGCCTCGATCTCCGTTTTGCAGCGCTGCCGCAGCGCCTCCACTTCATCGGCACTCGTCCATTGACGCTCCGTCAAATATTTCTCTGCCACCGTGATGCAATCGCGCGCGCCAGTTTTTTTCTCCTGCGGAATATACGAGGCATCATCGTGCTCGCCGTGTCCTGTGAGACGCAGCATCCTGCCCACGACCATTTGTGGCCCGTGTCCTTCACGCGCGCGTTTCACCGCGCGCTCGAAGGCGGTCACACACGCGACGAGGTCTGTGGCGTCGATGCTCACTCCGTCAATGCCGTAGCCCTTTGCGCGATCGACGAGGTCTTCGCAGGCGAACTGCCGCTCGTTCGGCGTGGAGTATGCGTACTGATTGTTCGCGATGGCAATGACGAGCGGGAGCTTCTCCACCGCCGCCATGTTCACCGCCTCGTGGAAAGCGCCCGTCGAGGTGCCGCCCTCGCCGATGGTCGTCGCGCCCACCGCATCGCCCAGCCGGCCTTGCAGCCGCCGCGCGAAAAGCATTCCTGTCACAACTGACGCCAGGCTTCCCAGATGACTTATCATCGCCGGCAAACCCTCGCGCGGCCTGCCGCGATGCACATTGCCATCGCGCCCGCGCATCGGCCCGGTGATCACGCCGAGATACGTCCGCACTGGATCGAGCAGCGGCTCACCGAACGCGATGCGCCCGGCCTGATCACGGATCAGCGGGCCAAAGACATCCTTGCCTTTCACGAGCTGCACACCGAGCGCCGCGCTGAAAGCCTCCTGGCCTTTGCCGAGATACACTCCGCCCACGATGCGACCGCCGCCGCGATAAATGCTCGCCAGTTTTTCCTCCAGCATGCGCGACATCACCATGCACTCAAACGCCCTCACACACTGCTGCTCAAAGCCGGTGACGGCCTCGGTCTTAGTGCTGGTGGTGGGAGGATTCGCAGGCACAACAGGTCGGCTTGTGAGAAGGCAAAATCCAGACCGCAGCCCGGAAAGCAGAACCGATGCTGGCACGCCGCGCCCGCGCTGTAAAGCGCGCATTCACACGCGCCATGCACGAATGGAAAGCCGACCAGCCATGTAGCAGAGGGCTCGAGGCGTTATGCCTTGCCTCCGAAGGGAAGAGCAAAGTGGCTCGCGGCGGAGGCGGGTTTCAGAGCGTTTGAGCTGGAGGACACGGTGGCGGGCCGACGGCGGAGGTGGAGCGGCTGGACAAGCGCGCCGTGACCGAGGAGATGAAGCGCTGCGGGGTGCCCGACATGGAATGCGGAGGTGGACGCACGTTGCAGCCATCTGCGGCGCGGATGGTTCTGGGGGACGCAGGCATTTGGTGAGAAGATGCACAAGCTGGCCGCCGCGCTCATGAAGAAAGCGGGGGCACCGAAGTCGCGAGGCTAGGGGAAACTCGAGATGGTGAGGGAACACGGGGAACGGCAGGCGGCGCACTGGGTGGCCGAGGGGCTGAAAGCAGCAGGCATCAAGCGCGGCGAAGTGCGCCGGATCAAGGGATCGGACGCGAGGAAGGTGCTGCTGGCAGACGTGCTGTGGTGCCGGACGGTAGTCAGTGATGAGTTGGCGGATTTTGCGTGGCATCGGTGGCTGGCTGTTTCCACTTCGCGAGAACGGCGAGTTCAAGCCCACGATGTCTCATCGTGCTTTACGCGTCGCCCAAACATCGCGCCGCTGACCGCTTCAGGCAGAGCGACGGTGTAGCTGCTGGGTTTCCATTCTCTCGAGCGCGAGGCAGTGCGGGAGTTTGATGGGGGTGATTGAGAAAGCACAGACGCCCCGTTCGGCGCAGTTGCATCCGCTCTGGCGTGGTGGCATCCTCCGCCATGACTGTGACCATGACCATCCCGGATGATCTTTCCGACGAACTAAAAACGTCGTTCCCGAACGTGGGCCGCGCCGCGCTTGAGGCGCTGGCGGCGAATGCGTATTCCCATGACGTCCTCTCTCTGGCGCAAGTCAGGCGGCTGCTTGGGGTGTCCTCGCGCTGGGAGGCGCAGTCGTTGCTCGCCAAGCATGGCGTGTGGCCGGGCACCACTGTGGAGGATGTGCGGTCCGATCTCGACACGCTCGAAAAACTCCGCGCCTCCGCCTGATGCTTATCATCAGCGACAACTCCGCGCTCCCTCCGTGCTGGCGGAAACGTCTCTGCTTCATCTGCTGCCCGCCATCTTCCGCCAAGTCGTCATCACCGAATCAGTTCACCGGGAATGCCAGGATGCGGGCGCGCCTCCCGAACTCCGCGCTTGGATCGCAAATCCTCCCGGCTGGCTGAACATCGTTCCCAATCCAGCCGCCATTTTGCCCGAGGTATCCAGCCTCGACGACGGCGAGGCCGCCTCCATCACCCTCGCCTGGGAGCACCGGCCCGACAGCCATCTGATTTTGGATGAAAAGCGCGGACGACGCATCGCCAAGGCTCTCGGTCTCTCCCTGACCGGAGTGCTGGCCATCATCTGTAATAGAGCCTCACACATGAATCGGATGCCCCTTCGCGACTTCCGTCGCTTCCTTGACCATTTCTGAGAGGGTCGGGTGCGCGTGGATGGTGGCTTCGATTTCGTCCCAGGTGGCTTCGAGGTTCATGGCGAGGCCGATCTCGGCGATCATTTCGGTGCATTCGCTGCCGATCATGTGCGCGCCGATGATCTCGCCGTGCGGCTCGCCGTAGATGATCTTGACGAAGCCTTCCGGCTCGGCGGCGGCGAGGGCCTTGCCGCTGGCCTGATACGGGAACTTGCCGACTTTGTATTTGAGGCCCTTCTCTTTGGCGGCCCGCTCGGTGAGGCCGATGCTGGCGACTTGGGGGTGGCAGTAGGTGCAGCCGGGGAAGACGCCGACTTTCTTGGGCTTGTGCCCGGCGAAGAGTCCTTCCACGCATTGCACGGCCTCGTAGCTGGCGACGTGCGCGAGCCAGGGCGGCCCGATGATGTCGCCCGCGCCGTAGATGCCTTTAACGCTGGTCTGGTAGCGGTCGTCGGTGTGCAGCCAGCCGCGCTCGGTGAGCTTGAGGTCGATGCCGCCGGGGAGCAGCGGCTTTACGCCGATGGCGACGAGGCAGACCTCGGCCTCGAGCGTTTCATTGACCGCGCCTTCGACGGTAATCTTCACGCCTTTGCCATCCTCGCTGGTCTTGGTGACTTTGGTGTTCGTGAGAATGCGGATGCCGGACTTGATGAGGCTCTTCTCCAGCAGCTTGCTGACCTCGGTGTCTTCGACGGGCAACACGTCGGGCAGCATCTCGACGACGGTGACCTTGGTGCCGTAGGCGTTGAAAAAGTATGCGAACTCGATGCCGATGGCGCCCGCGCCGATGACGATGATGCTCTTCGGCTGCTTCTCCAGGGTCATCGCTTCCTTGCTGCCGATGACGGTCTTGCCATTGAACGCGAAGCCCGGCATGTCGCGCGGCTTGGCGCCGGTGGCAATGAGGATGTTCGCTGCGTCGTGCGTTTCTTTTTTGCCGTCGGCGGCGGTGACTTCGACCTTGCCTGCGGCGGGAATGCTGGCGGTGCCTTTGAGGTAATCGACCTTGTTTTTCTTGAAGAGGAATTCGATGCCTTTGTTGAGCTTGTCGCTCACGTTGCGGCTGCGGCCGATGACTTTGCTCCAGTCATAGCTCAGGCCTTCGATCTTCAATCCGAACTCCTCGGCGCGATGCGTGAGCGTGTGATACAGCTCGGCGTTTTTCAGCAGGGCCTTGGTGGGAATGCAGCCCCAGTTCAAGCAGGTGCCGCCAGCGCGGTCGTTTTCGACGCAGGCCACTTTTTTTCCGAGTTGCGCCGCGCGAATGGCTCCGACGTAGCCCGCAGGCCCGCCGCCGATGACGATGAGGTCGTAGTTCATGAAGTTGATAGATGAGAGTGGATAGTTGATGGCCTGAGAGATGCGGAGCTTCTGGCTATCAACCATCAACTCTTCACCATCAACTTGTTGCTAGTAGCTCTTGGCGAAAATGACGCGACGCGCGCTGGGTTTGCCGGTGAGGAAGCAGGTGCCGGACTCGGCGTACTCGTCTCCTAGCGGGATGCAGCGGATGGTGACTTTCATTTCTTTGGCGAGCTTGTCTTCGTCCTCGCTGCTGCCGGCCCAGTGCATGAGGGCAAAGCCGCCGTGAATCTCGGGCTTGTCCTCGTTCTGCGGGGTGAAGAAGGATTTGAACTCATCGAGAGTGTCGAGCTTCTTGGTGTGCGCGTCGCGCAACGCGGTGGCGCGGGCGAGGAGTGCTTCCTGGATTTCCTCCAGCAGCTCGGGCAGGTTGCGGATGAATTCCTCCTTGCCCATGATTTCCTTCGCCTTCGGCCCCTGGTCGCGGCGGCAGACGGCGACGGAGCGGCTGGTGATGTCGCGCGGGCCCATCTCGACGCGGACGGGCACGCCTTTTTTCACCCACTCCCAGCTCTTCGCGCCGCCTTGCAGGTCGCGTTTATCGACGTGAACGCGGAGCGGCTCGCCGCCAAAGGTGTGTGCGTTGAGCGTCTGCGCCAGCGCGTCGCAGGCGTCGATGACCTCGGCGCGGGTGTCTGGCTTGGGCGTGATGGGCAGGATGACGATCTGATGCGGCGCGATGCGCGGAGGGAGTATGAGTCCGTCGTCATCGCCATGCGCCATGATGAGCGTGCCGATGGTGCGGGTGCTCACGCCCCAGCTCGTGGTCCAGGCGAGCTGCTTTTGGTTGTCGCGGCCGAGGAACTGGATGCCGGAGGCTTTGGCGAAGTTTTGTCCGAGGAAATGCGATGTGCCGGCCTGGATGGCTTTGCGGTCCTGCACCATGGCCTCGACGGTGAAGGTGTTTACCGCGCCGGGGAAACGCTCGCGCTCCGTCTTCTCGCCGGGCACGACGGGAATGGCGAGGTGGTCGCGCATGAAGTCGGCATAGACCTTGTGCATGAGCTTGGTTTCCGTCATTGCTTCCTCAGCGGTCTCGTGCGCGGTGTGGCCTTCCTGCCAGAGGAACTCGGCGGTGCGCAAAAACAAACGCGGCCGCATCTCCCAGCGCATGACGTTGCACCATTGATTGATCAGCAGCGGCAGATCGCGGTAGCTTTGGACCCAGCGAGCGAAGGCCGCGCCGATGATGGTCTCGCTCGTGGGACGGATGACAAAAGGCTCCGTCAGTTCGCCCGCCGGGATCATTTTCGTCGTGCCATCTGGCTGCTTGCGCGCTTCGAGGCGGTGATGCGTGACTACGGCGCACTCGGTGGCGAAACCTTCCGCGTGTTGCGCTTCCTTTTCTAAATAGGAGAGCGGGATGAGCAGGGGAAAGTAAGCGTTCACATGTCCGGTGGCTTTGAACTTCGCGTCCATCTGACGCTGGATGTTTTCCCACAGGCCGTAGCCCCAGGGCTTGATGACCATGCAGCCACGCACCTCGGAGTTCTCCGCCATGTCGGCGGCACGGACCACCTGCTGGTACCATTCAGGGAAGTCTTTTTCGCGGGTCGGGGAGATGGCGGTGGCGTTGCCCCAGCTCCTGTCACAAGGGGCCGCGCTGTGCGGTGTGTTCGGTCTGATGTTGCTCATTTC
>JANPIW010000386.1:0-17990 GCA_031425215.1 Verrucomicrobiaceae bacterium | reverse complement strand
GGTTTTGCAATGATGTGACAACTTTTTTATCACCCAATGCTGGCATGGTTCGCGCGTCTCACTTAATGCGGTAAACTATCTTTCTCGTGAACGCTGCCATCCCCCAGCAACAGCAATATCTCAGCACCTGCCCGTCATGCGAAAAGCGCATCGACGTGACGGCGCTCGAGCCGTTCACGAAATTGAAGTGCATCCACTGCGGCGAGATGGTGCGCGTGCGGCGGAACTTTGACCACTTCACCATCGTGAAGCAGATCGGCGAGGGCGGCATGAGCCGTGTGTTCGAGGCGGAGGATGAGACGCTCGGCAGACGCGTGGCGTTAAAGATCTTGAACCGCCACTACAGCCGCGACCTCACACGCATCGAGCAGTTCCGTCACGAGGCGCTCATCACGGCGAACGTGACGCACCCGAACGTCATCAAGCTTTACTCGGTCGGGTACGACCAGGGGTATTTTTACATCGCGATGGAACTCGTCGGCGGTGGCAGTCTGGATGGCCGCATCAAACAGCGCGGCACCATCGAGGAAGGCGAGGCGCTGCGTGTAGGCCGCGAAGTGGCCGAGGGTTTGCGCGCGGCGGAGAAGGCCGGGCTGATTCACCGCGACGTGAAGCCAGCGAACATTCTATTCACCGAGAGCGGCACGGCGAAGGTGGTGGACTTCGGCCTCGCGCTTTTCGCGAACGCGGGCGGCGACCAGTCGGGGGAAATCTGGGCCACGCCTTACTACGTCGCGCCGGAGAAGGTGCTGGAGAACAAGGAGGACTTCCGCAGCGACATCTTCAGCCTCGGCGCGACGCTGTTTCACGCGCTCACTGGAAAGCCGCCGCACAAGGCCGACACGAACTCGCTCGCTGATCTCAAGCTGATCAAATGCCGCCGCGTCGCGCTCGAGGATTCCGGCCTGCATTTCAGCGACCGCACGCTCGATGTGGTGAACAAGATGCTCGCGTTCAAGCCTGAGGACCGCTCATCGAGCTACGACGAGGCGATCGACGATCTGCGCCTGGCCGAGAGCCTCAAGGGGCGCAAGCTTCTCACACGCGGCTCGCGTCGAACACGCGTCCTCATCGGCGCGGCGGCGGCCCTGGCCGCGGCCTTCTCCATCGGCTGGATCATGCGCGACACCGGAGAGCGCCGCGCAAACTCGATCACCGCGCCCACGGACCTGATCCAGCGCGACATCGTGGGACAGAGCGTGGCAATCCAGAGCGGCACACAGACGACCGCGAAGCGCTTCGTCGAGGCGCGCGAGGTGTTGCTAGGAGGCAGATTCACCGAGGCTCGCGCGCTCTTCGACGGCATCCTGCGCGATGGCGCGCTGCAGCCGACGCTGAACTGGGCGCGCTTCAATGCCGCTCTCTGCGCCATCGTGACGGGGAAAAAGAAAGACGCGGAGTCGCTCATGACGCTCATCGCCGCCGAGGCCAACGACCTCGGTGCGACGGGTGACGATGAACTCAGGCGTTTTTTCAAAAAACTCGGCGCCGAGATGAACGAGGCATTTCGCGGCGGCAGAAACATTGGCAAGAAGGCTTTCGGCGAGACCAACGAGGAGCTGATGGGCTGGCTGGCGCTGGGCCTCGCCGAGTGGCACTTCGGCGATCCACGCGAGGGCGCGGAGAGCCTCAAGCACTTCCTTGCAGGCAAGCCCACGGATCGCTCGCTGGAGTGGATTCCGCGCTACCGCGTGATGGTGGAGCCTTACCTCGGCGACATCGAAGTGGTGATGACTCTGAAACGCGAAATGCCGCAAACCATAGCCGAGGCCGAGGCAGGCTTGTCGGAGATCAGGGCAAAACGCGAAGGACTGAAAACAACGGGCACGCTCGCCGGAATGCTTGAGCGGCGCGAGGAAAGGCTGCGACACAAGATCGGTGAGTTCCGTCTCGAAGAGCAGCGGACGCGTCTCGCGGAACAGGCAAAGGTGCGCAAGGCAGACCTGGACGAGCTGGTCGAGCAAACCGAGAATCTTCCGGCGCTGGCGCCAGGCTACGACTTCGCCGCCGTCACCGCGTTCTTGCGCGACATGCGGAAGTTTGATTCGCCCGAGGTGCAGAGCATTCTCGAAAGCAAGCGCTACCTCTACGGCAGGGCCGAGGAGTTTATGCGCCAGCTCGCCACTGATCTGAACACCAAGGGATACAGCGGCAGGATCGACCGCAAAGAAGGCGCCAGCATGCAAGGTCTCGTCACAGGCGTGGCGTCCGGCCAGCTCCGTCTCAGCATCAGCCGCGGCGTGATCTCCATTCCACTCGACACGGTTGATCCGCGCACGCTCATCGACATGGCCGACTTCTTTACCAAACAGATCACGGACTCCTCCGACTACTACCGCCGCCAGGAGCTGATGGCAGCCTTCGCCAAAGTGGAGGCGCTTCACGAAGTGGCTGGCATGCAAAGCATCGCCGAGCTGATCGCCGAGCAGCTCATGGCCGAGAGCCGCGACTTCCGCGCCCGCTGGATGCCAGTGCGCATGAGCGGCATCTGAAACGTGGCCCGACTCTCCGAGGCGGGTTTCAAAGGTGAACTCCTCTGGAACCCAACAGCCCCCACCACCGCCCCCGCCTCGGTTGC
This sequence comes from Verrucomicrobiaceae bacterium, assembly GCA_031425215.1. Taxonomy (GTDB): domain Bacteria; phylum Verrucomicrobiota; class Verrucomicrobiia; order Verrucomicrobiales; family Verrucomicrobiaceae; genus JANPIW01. The sequence continues at coordinate 15,412 of JANPIW010000386.1, read as the reverse complement.
GGAGCCGCGAAGCGAAAGTCTGACTACTATGTTGTGCGGGCGGTCGTCCTTTCGCTTCCCGGCCTGAACGTAAATCGTCTTGATCCCGCTGTTCTCCGGGTCGTTGACCGGAGCAGTGTTCCTCCAATGTCACAGGCAAAGGTCACGGGCTTGTTCGCTATCAAAACTTCCCTTTTTGTCAGCCAGTTGCATGCCGCCTGTCCCCGTTCTCCCGATCATGATGGGATTCCAGTGCTCCAACCCACAAGGCCTCGTCCCGCCCAGCACTTGCGGTGATGGAGCACAGACCAAACGCCGTTGATCCGGGTCAGTGTCATCTCATGATACATCATGTGGTAGCTGTCATCCTGCATCGGTTTGGCTGTGACGGCCTTAAATCTATCTACGCCAAGCGGAGTAATCACCGCTTCGACCTTCGCTCCGGCAACCCGCTCTGAGTCAGGGACATTCCAGTATATAGCTTCATATGCCGCATCCTGTGGTGAATCGAGAGTCAGTGAGGCAAGGTGAGCGTTCACGCCTGGATCAATCGGAAACTCCTTCGCCCATAGTGACGGGCAACTAACAGTGAGATAAACACCAACAAAGGCCAAAAGCGCAACGCAGCAGGTGGCAATCAGGACTCGCTTTGCGGCTTTCTTCATGGCGCGACGTGGTTGGGCGAACGGATCAGGCGACGGCGAGCGGGAAGCGCCGATGACACGACAGATGCCATTCGAGCCGTTGCCTGCATCCGTTCGCCCTTGGCGGTTCGTGGTGTGTCGTCATCATGATGGGTTCGGTCGGGAGAAGGCTCTGAGTCTGAGGACGAGGTAACAGAAAGTCAGCCACAAAATGGGAAGCACAGGAAGCAGAATCGCTGGCCGAAGGATATGTCCAATAGACATCGGATCACCGCCCATACCGGAATCGTCCCAGTAATACCAGCCGTATCCCGTATCGCCAACCTGAGCGGGAGTCTTCTGTGACCGCTCCAACTGCTCTGCCACCCAATCGCCAAGAGGGAGAAAGAAAGCCCAAACAGCAAGCACCGAGACGACATACAAGAGCGTCTGCGATGCTGGGCGAGACGCAAGAACGCTCCGGCAAAGCCTCAAAAGGGCCGCAAAAACGAAAGCGGCAATCAGGAGGGTGATAAGCAGTCCGGCGGCATGGAAAGGACGGACGAAAAGATTAGCTCCTCTGATGTCGAGATCGAAGTCCAACATCGACCACAGGAGGCCAACGGAGCCAATGCTGAGAATCGTGAGGTGCATCAAATGGCGGTTCGTTGGTTGGGCGAACCGCTTCGGATCAGGCGACGGCGAGCGGGAAGCGCCGATGACACGACAGATGCCATACGAGCCGTTGCCTGCGTCCGTTCGCCCTTATTTTGGGTCTTTGGGCTCATCTGCATATTCTCGTGTCTTGAAACGCCCTCCGACTTCGGTGGTCAGTTCCCATTGCTTCTTGGCGTGATTGCGAACGAAAACCCCAATCACATCAACATGACCTTCCGTGAAATTGACGGCAGCGACATCTCCTGAAATGATCGTGAAATGTTGAAGCCGCCATTTGAGGTTGGTGGATGCATCGCCCGCTGAAATGAAATCACTGTCCTTCGGGTCCTGAAGCTTTCGTATGAGAGGCTTCATGGAATCGTAAATCACCGGCATCCCCGCAAGCTCAGGAGAATAAGTTGCCGGATACACATCGTTGGGGTTGAAGACCTTCGCTGTGATCTCCTGCCCAAAAGCCACGAAACAAGACAGAGAGAAGGCGACGAATCCTAGATTCAGGTGGTTCATGGCGCGTTGTGGTTGGGCGAACGTCCCGGATCAGGCGACGGCGAGCGGGAGGCGTCGATGACACGACAGATGCCATTCGAGCCGTTGCCTGCGTCCGTTCGGCCACTTGTTTGGTCTAATCATTGTTTCGGAGCTGCATCGCCCTCGGTTCCTTTGGGGGCAATTCGCCGCATGTCGATCCATCTTCCTGGCCTCGTCTGACCACGGAAGTGCTCGGAACTTACCATGAGTAAAGACTCGGTTGCGTAGCGATCCCACCGTAACACCAGAAGCGGAGTTCCTCCCTCGGCTGTTAAAACCCAAGTTCCTGACTTCGTGGTCTTATCCTTTGTGGCGAATGTGCCGTCTGCAAGGAAGAGAAGATCCTCCGTCCACTCAGGGTGATTCACATGCCACTCGCCAACCAGTGACCAACGCGGGAAGATGTCAGCCTTCTCTTTTGGTGGATCAGCAGCACCAAGCAAACCGGACCCTGAAAGGAAGAAAGTGGTGACGAGCATGTGGAGGAGTATTGCGGGTTTCATAGAGATGAGATGGAGATGGACTCTGTTTCTTGGCCGAACATTGCAGATCATGCACAAATCTGTTTGTTTGTCAGCAGCGTTATAGCCGACAAAAATGTGTCCTGAGTACGGGATTGTTGTTCACGGGTGTGGTTTTACACTCCCATGCCGTGTTCAGGCAACACAAATGTCGGTTTGCACGCCGGGGGCGGATACTGGGGAGTGAAAAGGATTCCGGAAGGTCGCCGCATCGGAGGTGCCTGCCGTTGGCGTGCAACTGGTGTGCGCCTCGGGGGGCGGCACTTTAACGGAGGCTGATGGCATCTTCCCATCGGGGGATGTGGCTTTCCACTCGGGGGAAGCCTTCGCGGCCTCGGGGCTCATGGCTTTGGCCTCGGGGGCAGTCATCGCGGCCTTGGGGGACATGGCTTTGGCCTCGGGGAATGCGGCTCTCCCCTCGTGGGTAGCCTTCGTGGCCTTGGGGGTCATGGCTTTAACCTCGGGGGATGTAACTTTCCCCTTGGGGGAAGCCTTGGCGGCCTCGGGGGACATGGCTTTGGCGTCGGGGGATGCGGCTTTCCCCTCGGGGGAAATGACTTTCCCGCCGGGGAAAGTCGTTTTCCCGCCGGGGAAAGTCGTTTTCCCGCCGAGGAAAGTCGTTTTCCCGCCGGGTGAAATGATTTCCTCACGGGTCGGAAGGCACTGATCCTCAATGAATTTGGCCGAAAAGCGCAATAAATTGCCTTTTTCACAAAAATTTGTCATTATTCCATTGAACCCGCCCTCTATTCCGCCGACAGCAGAGCCATCGCTGGAGTCTCCTCCGCGCCCTAGAGAACGAGCTCAGGTGCAACTGGCTGACAAAGTGTAACAGGCAAGCAGTTCTGACTCCGTTCTCTTGCTCAACCGGCGACCCTCCTCGTCGTAAGTGTAGCTCGTCGTGCTGCCTCCGATGGTCACGCTCGTTGGCGGGTTGCGCGCGTCCCACAGCATCGTGGCGTCACCCGGCGCGCCCGCGCCAAGACGGCTTATTTGCATGTTGCCATCGTCCTCGGTGGTCACGGCCTGGCCGTCCGTGGTGACTAGGCTGTTGTCATTGCGATAGCCGAAGCTTGCCGCCACATCGGGGAGGACTGGGCTCCCGGGGACTGTGAAATTGTGTGTCACGCCTCGAGGGTTATCATAAGTCAGCCGTCCTGCAAAGATCGAAGGCGAGGTGCTGCCGGGGCCAATTTCCTTGATCACCAGCAGCCTGTCTCCCACGTCGATGCCAGTGCGCATGAGCGGCATCTGAAACGTGGCCCGACTCTCCGAGGCGGGTCTCTGGAGGGAGCCATTCCGAGGAAGGAATGATGACACCCCCGCTGTCTGCCTCGGAGAGTCAGACTTCTTTGTGTCGGACTACTTTGTTGCGCGAGAGGCGTATCTCGAAAGAGTCAGCGCCACACCGCCATGAAATACCTCCTTCCTCTCGTCTTCTCCACCATCGCATCCGCAGCCGACTGGCCGCAATGGCGCGGCGTGAATCACGACGGCATATCCAAAGAAAGTGTCATCACCACAGGCACACCGAAGATTCTCTGGAAGGCGCAGATCGGCATCGGCTTCTCATCGTTCGTCGTGGCGGATGGTCGCGTGTTCACGATGGGACATGCGGACGACCAGGACACGGTGTTCTGTTTTGATGCGACCACGGGCAAGAGCATGTGGAAGCACAGCTACCCGGCCGACCTCGGGGACAAGTACTTTGAAGGCGGCACGACAGGCACGCCCACCGTCGATGGCGCGCGCGTTTTCACGCTGAGCCGCTGGGGCGATGTGTTCTGCTTCGAGGCTGCGACCGGCAGGATCGTGTGGAGCCGCAACATTCAAAAGGATCACGACATCCGCATCCCAGACTGGGGCTTCACCGGCGCGCCGCTGGTGAGCGGCGGCATCCTGCTGCTCAATGCGAGCGAGAGCGGCATCGCGCTGGACAAGGCCACTGGCAAAACACTGTGGAACTCGCCGAACAAAGACGCGGGTTACTCGACTCCAGTGCCTTTTGAAAGCGGCGGGCAGAAACTCGCGCTGCTCGGCTCGGGTCGCACGTACACCGCGGTGGAGATCACCACCGGCAAGGTCGCGTGGGCGCACGACTGGCGCACGAGCTACGGCGTGAATGCCGCTGATGCCATCGTGCATGACGGCCACGCCTTCATCTCATCAGGTTACGGAAAGGGCGCCGCTCTGCTGAACCTCGCCACGAATCCGCCATCCGTCGTATGGGAGACGAAAGTGATGCGCAACCAGATGAGTCCCAGCATCCGCATCGGCGATCATCTCTACGGCATCGACGGGAACGAAGGCAAAAATGCCGCGCTGAAATGCATCGAATGGAAAACCGGCGTGGAGAAATGGAGCTATCCCGAAAGCGGCTGCGGTTCTGTTTGCGTGGCGGGAGACAAGCTTGTCGTGCTCAGTGAGAAGGGCGAGCTGAGCATCGGCACGGCATCGCCAGCCGGGTACAATCCAACCCTCCGCGCCCCAGTGCTCAGCGGCCGATGCTGGACCGTGCCCACGCTGTCGAACGGACGTTTGTACTGCCGCAACTCGGCGGGCGACATGGTCTGCGTCGGCGTCGGCGGGAAGTGAGCCGCTTGCTATTCGATTCGCGCTACTACGCGCTTCGGCTTCAGCGTCACATAAAGCACGAGGCTGACCGCAACGATGGCCGCGGCGATCAACGGCGCGACGCGGCTGCCGGGATCGCTGCTGTTGATGGCGCCATACACGCGCGCCACGATCAGCACAGCGCACGTGAGCGCGCCCAGCAGCGGGACGATCAGGGGCACATCAAAGCCGCTTTCGGCTTTTGGCTCTGTCAGCTTCAGCTTGAGCAAGGCCACATTCACCGACGTGAAAACCAGCAGCAACAGCAGCACCGTTGCTTCCGCGAGTTGCTTCACTCCGCCAGCGAGGATCAGCGCGGAGACGATGAAAAACAAAATCACGATGGCGACATGCGGCGTGTGGCGCGTGGGATGAATGACGCCGAGCGCTTTGTGCAGCAGCCCTTGCGTGCTCATTCCGTAGATCAGGCGCGATCCCATCAGGTAGTTGAGCAGCGCGGTGTTCGCGATGGAGAAAATGGTGATGCCGATGAAAATGCTGTCCACGCCTTTGAACCACGGCGCGGCTGTGTGCGCCACGTCCATCAGCGGCGTGCTGCTCACCGCGAGCTTTTGCCACGGCACCACCGAGACAGCCGTGATCGCCACCGCCATGTAGATGACCGTCGCCAGCACCATCGCGCCGATGAGTCCGAAGGGCACGTTGCGGCTCGGATTCTTCACCTCCTCGCTCACGTTAAGGATGTCCTCGAAGCCGATGAATGAGTAAAACGTGAGCACCGCGCCTTGCAGCACAATCATCGCCGTGAGACCCGCCGTGCCGTCCGCCGTGGGCACCGGGCCTTCGAGATAATTCACGCTGCCCCAGAATTTCATGCCGACGGCAATGATGAAAATCAGGCCCGCAGCCTCGATCACCGTGCAGACGATGTTGGCCCACATGCTCTCGCGGATGCCGCGAAAGATGATGCAGCCGACGAGAAAGACGAAAGCGATTGCCCCAAGCTTGATCAGAAGATCGTCATCTCTCACTTCGAAACCGACTGCCTTGGCCAGAGTTGCCGCGATGGCCTGTGATCCCGTCGCCATGCTGGTGAGGCCGCTCATCATCACTGAGATGCCGACCACATAGCTGAGCCACGCTTTGCCGAACGCATGCTGCGTCACAAACGACGCGCCGCCCGCGCGCGGAAACCTGCCGCCAACGCATGCGTAACTCAATCCGGTCAGCAGCGCCGCCACCATCGTCGCCGCAAAGGCGAGCCACACCGCGTTGCCGAGCATCCCGGCCGCCTTCCCGATCAGCGCGTAGATGCCCGCGCCAAGCATGGAACCAAGCCCATAAAACAACACCTGCCATCCGCCGATAGTTCTGCGCAGTGAAGGTGCATCTGAAGCGGATGGAGTGCTCATGTGGTGAGCGCCGACGATTAGCCGCGAGCTCGTTGGAGTAAAGCCTTTAGGCAATCAGGCAACCAGCCGCGCGAGCGAAGGCGGGAGAGGTGATTCAAATTTCATCTCATCTCCGGTCACCGGATGCGTCAGCCGCAGCAGGCAGGAATGCAGGCCAAGGCGCCTGGCAGGATCGACACGCGCTCCGTATTTCTCATCGCCGATGATGGGGCAGCCGATGTTCGCGAGCTGCACGCGGATCTGATGCCGGCGGCCTGTTTTGAGCCGCAACTCCACCAGCGCGAACTTGGGCGCGCGTTTGATCACATGGTAAAGAGTGCGCGCCTCGCGGGTCTTCTCGCTCGGTGGCGCGGCGAAGACTTTCCCAGGATGGCTTTCATCGAGATGCGAGACCAGCTCGCCCTCGTCCTGCTCAGGCGCGCGCTCGGTGATCGCGAGGTAGCGTTTGTCCAAATCCGCCCAGCCATCCTGAAGCGTGCGCTTGGCCTCCTCCGTGCGGGCGAACACCATCAGCCCCGATGTCTCGCGATCCAGCCTGTGAACGATCCACACGCGCTCGCGTCCGCGCGGATTCCCGCGCCGCACATGCCGTGTGAGGTGCGCGTAGGCCGTCTGGGTGCGCTCCGTCTCCGTGGCGATGGAGAGCATATCCGCCGGTTTGTCGATCACGATCATCGACTCGTCCTCATGCACGATCGTCATGCCCGCTGGCAGCGATGGGGCCGCGCGCTTGCTGCGCTCCATCTCGATGACCACCTCATCGCCGGACACCAGCGCGTGATCATGCTGTCGCGACGTTTTCCCGTTCACCTTCACTGAGCCGAACTTCAGCCACTGCCTCACCTTGGTCTTCTTCACCTCGGGATGGCGGGCGAAGAGAAAAGGCAGCAGCGCGGCGGGAGCATCAGCAGTGGATCGGAGAGGCATGTGCGCGCAGGCTACACACGTCCATGCTTGAGGCCACACAAAGTCCCGGCTGCAACGGCAGGCCCGCATCCCCCGCCGCCCGGTGTTTCAATGCGCAGCCGATCTCCCGGCACGGCCTCGATGCTGCAACTGGATGAGAGCTTCGTTTCCCTGCCTCTGGAGTGGAGCGTTTGGATGCCCGTCGCTCCATCTCCGCCGCCCTCGATTCCAAATGGCGCGCATACGCGATGCTGCGTGAGCAACGAAACGGTGAGCGGCGCGCGAAACTCAAACTCGCGCACCACGCCGTCGCCGCCGCGCCATTTGCCAGAGCCGCCGGAGTTTTTGCGGATGGAAAACTCGCGCAACAGCACGGGGTATCTTTGCTCGATGATCTCGGGATCGGTGATGGCGGTGTTCGTCATGTGGGTGTGCAGCGCGCTGGCACCGTCGTGGCCCGCGCCCGCGCCGGAGCCGCCGGCGATGGTTTCGTAGTAGCCGAAGGTGGCGTCGCCGAAGAGCAGGTTGTTCATCGTGCCCTGGCTGCATGCCTGGAGCCGCAGCGCTTTGATGAGCGTGTCTGCGAGCCGCTGGCTGACCTCGACATTGCCTCCGACCACGGCGGGATCCGTGGCGGCATCGCCGGTGAAGACGGGATTGAGCAGCGAGGGCGGCGAGATGATCTCGATGGGATCGAGCAAGCCTTCATTAAGTGGCAAGTCCTCGCGCAACATCAGCCGAAGCACATAAAGCATGACGCTCTGCACGATGGCGGTGGTTGCGTTGAGATTGCCGGCGTGTGTTGGCGCGGTGCCGGTGAAATCAAGCGTGAGCTTCTGCGAGAGCGATTTGCGAATGACCACGCTGATGCACGAACCATCATCGAGATGCTCGGTGGCGGCGCAGTCGTCGATGGTGCTGATGCGCTCGCGCATGACGCGGGCGGAGTCGGCGAGAATACCCGTCATCATCTCGCGATAGTCCTTCCCGGCGAGCGCCCGCAATCTCTCCACTCCCAGCAAGTTCGCCGCGAGCTGCGCGTGAAGATCAGCGAGATTGTCAGCCAGATTGCGCGTGGGATGCGGTGCCGTGGTGAAGAGCGCCTCGATCTCATCGAAGCACGGCCTGCCTTCTTTAATGAGATGGCGCGGCGCGATGACGACACCTTCTTCAATGAGGCGCGTGGCGTTCGCCGGCATGGAGCCGGGTGTAATGCCGCCGATCTCGGCGTGATGCGCGCGGTTGGCGATGTAGCCGAGCAATCGCGCGGTGTCATCGAAGACGGGCGTGATGAGTGTGATGTCGGGTAGATGCGATCCCCCATACGCTGGGTGATTCGTGATGAGCGTGTCACCCGGCTTTGGTGTGAGCCGCTTCACCGTCTCACGCACACACACACCAAGAGCGCCGAGATGCACGGGGATGTGCGGCGCGCTGGTGACGAGATGGCCTGCGGGATCGAGCAGCGCGCAGGAGAAATCGAGCCGCTCGCGGATGTTTGTGGAGATCGCGGTGCGCCGGAGCAGCGCGCCCATCTCCTCGACGATCGAGTGGAGGCGATGGCGGAAAATGTCGCGGGGGAATGCGATGCTGGATGCTTGTTGCTGGATGCTGGATGGACTGAGCTTCCAGCCGAAGCCGGTGATTTCTTCGCCGCCCCAGCCGGCATCAATGACGAGCGTGCTGAACTCGTCCTGGATGAGCGCTGGTCCTGTGGCGGAGTTCGCGATAGTTCCGATGATTTCGGAACTCTGGCGAGTTCCGCTACGAACCGAGACTCTTAACGAAACCAGCTCAATGATGCGATTTGCAGGAGGCGTGTAGCCGAAGAGCCGCTCGTAGCTCTCGCGATACAAGCGCGGAAGATCGGCGGCGTTTTCAAACGCGATCTGCATCGGCACGTCCTGGCCGCGCAGACGCAGCTCGGCGAGGAGGAGCGGCTTGCCGAAGATGCCCTCCAGCTTCTCCCGCGCCTCATTCGCGAGTTCTGAAATCATTGCTTCGAGCAGCGGCAATACTTCTTCCAGCACGCGCAAGATTTGACGCTCCGCGAAATGCTCCGGCAATGCCTCCTGCAATCCCACGGCGCTGAGGATGCCCGCGTTTCCAGGCACGAGTACGGTGCGGATGCCTAGACACTCCGCGAGCGCGCAAGCGTGCTGCGGGCCTGCGCCTCCAAAAGCGAGCAGCGCGTAATCGGCGGGATCGTAGCCTTCGGACACGGAGATGCGGCGGATCGCATCAGCCATGCGCTCGATGGCGAGGCGGAGAAAACCTTCGAGCAACTCTCGTACTGCAACGGACTTGCCGGTCTCTTTCTCAATGCGCGCTCGGAGTTCGTCGAGGCGCGCTTGCGCTGGCTCGACGGCGAGCGGGATCGGAGCTTTCGTCGCATCAAAGCGCCCGAGCAGCAGATTCACATCGGTGATCGTGAGTGGCCCGTCTTTGCCGTAGCACGCGGGGCCGGGCGATGATCCTGCGCTCTCGGGGCCGACGGCGAGTCCGCCCGGTGTCCACTGGCAGATCGAGCCGCCGCCTGCCGCTACTGTCTCGATGGCGACACAGGGAGCGAGCAGCGACATGCCTGCGACGTTTTGCGTGAAGCGGTAGCCGGGTCGTCCGTCGATGCGCGCGACATCGGTGCTGGTGCCGCCCATGTCGAAGCTGATGATGCGCGTGATGCCGAGACGCGCGGCAGCATTCGCCGCGCCGATCACTCCGCCGGCAGGACCGCTGAGGAGCATGTCCTTGGGCCGGATAGAAGTGTGAGATTCGAGGCCGCCTGCGCTGGTGAGGACATGAAATGACGAATGCCGAATGACGAATGACGAATGAAGCGAGAGCGCGATGTGATCGAGGAAAGAAGCGACGGGAGCAGTGAGGTAGGCGTTGGCGACGGCGCTTTGCGCACGCGGGAGAATTTTGGTGAAGGGCGCGATCTCGCTGGAGAGCGTGATGTGGTCGAAGCCGGCCTCGCGCAGGATTTCCGTGACGCGCCGCTCATGCACGGGATGCGCGTGACTGTGCAGCAACGCGATGGCGGCGTGACGGATGCCGCTTTGAAAAAGCGCGACGGCCTCAGCGCGAAGATGTATTTCATCGAGCGCGTTGAGCACCCTGCCCTGCGCGTCAATGCGCTCGCGCACCTCGCACACGGCGGCGTGAAAAATGGGACGCGGTGCGTAACTCAGCGCAAAGAGATCTGCGCGGCGCTGATCGCCGATGAGCAGCAGGTCGCCAAAACCACGCGTGATGAAGAGTGCGACGGGCGAGCCTTTGCGCTCCAGCAGCGCATTGGTCGCGCGCGTGGTGGCGAGGCGAAACTGCATCGACGGGAACGCGCTGCCGGGCGATGTGCCAGTGAGCAGACGCGCGCCGAGAATGGGTGCCTCTTCGTCAGTCGTCAGCTCAACCATCATGCCTGGCTCGTGACCATGGGGCATCACTGCATCAAACTTCAGCATCAAGCCCAAGCCTTCATCGCTGGAAGAGTTGACGACACGAAAGCGCCGCCCAGGACACAGCGGCAGCACAACCTCGAAGCCGACAAAGAAGCCGCGCGGCATTTTCCATGCGTCCTCGAGCCGCAAGCCGCTGCCATTTGGCACCTGGCAGATTCGCGCGCGCAGCGCGCCGGTGGAGAGCACCTTGCAGCGCAGCTCGCGGCCATCAGGCGCGAGGGCATGGCAGTCGGTGAAAGTGCCGCCGGTGTCTGCCGCGACGCGCCACATCGCGGTGTTACTTCACCACCTCGGCGGGCGGGACCAGCGTCGGCGCTGGAGCGGCGCCATCAGGCGGCAGCAGGATGTTGGGCACCCAGCGCACCTCCATCAGCGAGTCGAGATAGGGCGCGTTCTCGCCGGTTTTGAAAATGATGTTCGCTTTCTCCAGCCACTCCTTGGCCTCGCCTTCCTTCTTCGACTGATAGGCGAGCGCGGCCTTCGAGAAATAATACGCGGGGGTGTCGTCCATGAAGGTGAAGTTGTCCTTCAGCGTCGTATTGGCCACGTCGATCTTGTCCTGACGGGCCTGACAGATGAGGAGCTTGAAGGCAATGAGGTGGCGCACCTGCATCTGCACCTTCGGATAGGTTTTGATGAGCGCGGCAAAGGCTGCCTCGGCCTTGGCGAAGTCGTGCTTCACGAAGAGCAGCTCGCCGAGGTTGAACTGCGGGGCCAGCGCCTCGGGCTGGAGCGCGAGCGCTTTTTCAAACTCGACCTTCGCCTTTTCAAAATCGCGCACGGCGGGCACCAGATAAATGGCACCGCGGATGTTGGGGATGTTCGGGTCTTTCGGATCGAGCTTCTCCGCCTCATCAAGTTTGGCGAGCGCGTCGAAATAGCGATGCCGCGCCTGGAGATCCTGCGCCTCGCCGAGAAGTTTTTGAATGGCGGGATTCTTGGTCTCCTGCATCGCCTTGTCCTCCTCCTTGGCCGGCTTTTTATCCGCCAGGCTTGCAGTCTGGGCATGCGCTGCGAAAGGCAGCAGCACGGCAAATGTGAGAATGATGTGAAAAAGAGATCGCGGGGATTTCATGGCGCGGAGCTTATGCCCGGCCCGCTGCGAGGCAACGGTGTTTTTGCAACAACTCCCGATCATTCCCGCGCCCTTGAAACAAGCACTCCATCGCATCGTTCATGGCGCATGAACGCGAAGCTTCCGCTCATCGCCCTGCTGTTTGTTTTCGCCGGTGGTCCGGCGCTTCATGCCGGGACTGATGCCCTCGTCACAGCGCAAAAGATTGACGCGCTCCTCGCGGCGGACTGGCAGAGGCACTCGATCAAACCCAACGCGCCCGCCAGCGATGAGGTGCTGGTGCGGCGGCTGCATCTCGACATCGTCGGACGCATTCCCACGCTGGAGGAGACGCGCGCGTTTCTCGCGTCCACCGATCCTGCGAAGCGCGCGCGCCTGATCGACGAGCTGCTGGCCTCCGACGGGTACGCGAGCCACATGTTTAATTTCTTCGCCGACCTGCTGCGCATCACCGACGCTGGCGGCAAAAGCAAGATCACAGCGGAGGCATACGCCGAGTGGATGAAGGCGCGGCTGCGCGATGACACACCGTATGACCGCATGGTGCATGAGATGCTCTCCAGCCACGGCCTGGCCTCCGACACAGGCGCCATCGGCTACTACGCGCGCGATGAGAACAAGCTCGACAACCTGGCCTACACCTCGCAGGTCTTTCTCGGCACCCAGATCGTCTGCGCGCAGTGTCACAATCATCCGTTCGACAAATGGACGCAGATGGATTTCTACGGCATGGCCGCCTACACACACGGCGTGAATCCCGTGGGCGCGTCGCTCGATCTCATCAAGATGCCACCCGGCGCTAAGCAAAAAGGCGTGGCCGTGAGCGATCTCGTCGATGTGCGCAAGGCAATCCAGGGCGCGCTGCAACCGCTCAAGTACGCAAGCACACGCTACGACGAGCGGCGCGTGATCGATCTGCCGCAAGACTATCAATACAAGGATGCGAAGCCGGGCGACGCAGTGGCGACGAAGACGCTGTTTGGCCGGACAGTGACGCCTGTGGAGGGAGAGACACGCATCCAAGCCTTCGCAGACTGGATGACAGCGCCGGAGAATCCGCGCTTCACACTCGTGATCGCCAACCGCATGTGGAAGCGCGTCTTCGGACTCGGCCTCATCGAGCCGGTGGACGAGATCATGGACTCGAGCGTCGCATCGAATCCCGAGCTGATGCGCGCGCTCACGCAATTGATGATCGAGCAGCGCTTGTCGCTGAAATCATTTCTCCGTGTGCTGTACAACACGCAAGCTTATCAGCGCGCCACCAGCACCAGCCGCCCGCAGCCGGGCGAGGTGTTTTATTTTCCCGGCCCGCTGCCGCGTCGCATGAGCGCGGAGCAGGTATGGGACAGCATCGTCACTCTCATCCATGGCAACGTGGACAGCCGCGTATCGGAGACGAACGCGAACCTGCAAAAGTACCTGGCCTCGCTCAAACTGCTGTCCAACACCGTGAAGGAAAAGGGACTCGAAGGTCTGACCGACATCGCGAAGCAAGCCGCCGCGCAAAGCGCGGAGGACGAGGAGCGCATCGCAAAACTGCGCGCCGAAATGAACGCCACCGGCAAGGCGGGCAAGAAAGAAGCGCAGGCGCTAAACAGGGAGGCAGGTCTTTTGCGCGAGAAAAGCCGCACCGAAACGATGGCCGCGATCCTCGGCCTGCCGAGCCTCGACGGCCTGGGACTCGATTACAAAGCGCAGAAGCGTGAGGAGAAGGCGGTGAAGATGGAGAAAAGCAGGCCGACCGCGATGAGCCGTGGCGACCGGAAAGTGCAGCTACAGAAAAATCTCGCGAGCCAGTTTGATGATCGCGCAGCCGAGCTGCCATCACCCTCGCCGCCCGCGCATTTTCTCCGCACTTTCGGCCAGTCAGACCGCGACACCATCGAGAACGCGAATCCCGACGCCACGATCCCGCAAGCGCTGCTCCTGCTCAACGGCCCCGTCCTCGATGCGCTCAACAGCACCGATGCCGCGCTGCAAAAGCAGCTCGCCACCGCTTCATCGGCAGGCGACAAAATCCGCCTGCTTTACCAGACACTCCTCAGCCGCGAGCCGTCCGAGCAGGAGAAAGAAGTACTGCGCGAGGTGCTCCGCGAGCGCGGAGAAAGCGCCATCGCCGATGTGACTCACGCGCTCCTTCTCGGCGCTGAGTTCATTTTCGTACGGTGATCAGACTTTCCCGAACAGCGTGTTGCCCGTGCTGCGCAGATCATCGCAAGCTGTCTTGAGGCGGGCGCAGAGTCCCAGCTCGCCCTTCTTCAGATAGCCGCGCGGATCGTAGGCTTTCTTGTCGCCCACCTCGCCGTCGATCTTGAGAATGCCGTCGTAGTTCTTCATGATGTGATCGGCGATGGGACGAGTGAAAGCGTACTGCGTGTCGGTGTCGATGTTCATTTTGATCACGCCGTAGCCGAGAGTCTCGCGGATTTCCTCCAGCGGTGTGCCGCTGCCGCCGTGGAAGACGAGGTCCATGAGCGCGGCCTTGCCGTGCTTGTCGGTGACGGCTTTCTGACCGTCGCGCAGAATGGTGGGCTTGAGCTTCACGGCACCGGGTTTGTAAGCGCCATGCACATTGCCAAAGGTGGCGGCGAACATGAAACGGCCCAGCGGTGTGAGGGCTTCATAGACGGCGAGCATGTCTTCGGGCGTAGTGTAGAGCTTTTCATTCGCCACGCCGCTGGTGTCGTGTCCGTCTTCCTCACCGCCGACCACGCCAGCCTCGACTTCGAGAATCATCTCATGCTTCGCGCACTCTTCCATGAGGGCCTTGGACTGCTTGATGTTGTCGGCCAGCGAAAGCTCGGAGCCATCGAACATGTGGCTGTTGAAGAGATTCCCCTGCCCGGCTGCGCGTCGCGTTGCGGTCGCGGCGATGAGCGGTTTCAAAAACTTATCCACATTCTTCGGGTGACAGTGATCCGTGTGGAGGGCGACGAGCACGTCGTAGCGCGCGGCAAGACGATGCGTGGCCTCCGCGAGCACGATGGCTCCGAGCGCCATATCTTTGACCGATGTGCCCGACGCGAACTCTCCACCGCCCGTGCTCACCTGGATGATGCCGTCGCTCTTCGACTCGGCGAAGGCGCGCAACGCTCCGTTGATCGTGGGTAGCGAGGTGACGTTGATCGCGGGGTAAGCGTAGTCGCCCTTCTGGGCGGCATCGATCATGGAGCGGTATTGGGCGGGTGTGGCGACGGGCATGGTAGGATGAAAATTTGAGATTTGAGCGCGCGACAGTGGCACGGTTCATGGTGGGTGCAAGGCGCAGAAACAGGCTGAATCTCCAGCGAAACGCAACCTCCGTGCCATGCTGCTGTTTATTCCGCCCTCCCCCCAAAACGCCCTGTGAACATAATTGCCAAAATGGAACGTGAAGCGACAATCGAGCGCATGAAATCCCACCACTGGTTGCCGTTGGCAGCCGCACTTTGCCTCGGTGCCACGACCTTCGTCTGGTCGCAGGACGCTCCACCGCCCCCGGAAGGTCCGCGCGCAGGCCCAGGTGGAGGTCCGCCCAAAGGACCGCCGCCCAACGGAGAGCGCCGTCCAGGACCGCCCGGTGGATTTTCCCGCAACAGCTTGGGCCCCATGCAATCCGAAGGCTTCGAGCGTCTGCCCGAGGCGGAGAAACAGAAGGTGCGCGCCGCGATGG
>JANPIW010000385.1:0-2502 GCA_031425215.1 Verrucomicrobiaceae bacterium | reverse complement strand
GCGTCATGCAGGGCGCCAGCGTTCATGCGCGGGGTGATCGGCACCGCTTCGGCCAGCAGCATCGGGCCGGTGTCCAGGCCCTCCTCCATGCGCATGATGGTCACACCACTCTCCGCATCGCCGGCCAGGATCGCGGACTGGATCGGGCTTGCGCCGCGCCAGCGGGGCAGCAGGGAGGCGTGGATGTTCAAACACCCGCGCCGCGGCGCCGCCAGCATGGCCGGCGGCAGGATCAGGCCATAGGCGGCGACGACTGCCACATCGAGGTCCAGCGCGGCGAAGGCGGCATGCTCGGCCGTGTCGCGCTTGACGCGGGCGGGGGTGCGGACCGGGATGCCAAGCTCCAGCGCGGCGCGATGGACCGGGCACGGCGTCTCGCGCTGGCCGCGACCGGCGGGGCGGGGAGGCTGCGCGTAGACAGCGACGACCTGGTGCGCGGCGTGGAGCGCGCGGAGGGCCGGGACGGCGAAATCGGGGCTGCCCATGAAGGCGATGCGGAGCATGGTGAGCCTTTCAGAAGAAAGACCGGGGGAAAAGAATTTCCCCCGGACCCCCAATCTTTTATTTTTGCGCTGTTCGACTTAGACGTGGATGGTAGCGGGGACTAGCCTGCATTCGATGATTTAGCGTAGGGTTTGAGTGGTAAACTCTCAAACTGGACCTTCTGAATGACAGCGATTGCAATCAACGAACTTGGTCACCATCCTGATTTAGAGGGATGGCGTTTTGATTTTATTGTTACGTTGAGCGGTGCAAGAGATTGGTCGTTTACTATTGTGGCGCCGTACGACCTGCCAGAAGGCGATCGAAAAGACTGGGCGATCAGCGAATTCAAAAAACTTCTGGACGCTTTTGTGGTGGCAGCCAGCGTAATCTAAGTCCGAGGAAAAGCGTAAATCTCCGCAATAATGATGGCCGAGGCGGAACTCCAAATCGATGCCAGCCTTGCAGTTGTTCTTCGGTGGGGATACCTGCCTTGTGATTCAACCAATCGTAGAGTTTTTTCATCATATAGCTATTTATGCAAGAGCGCGATCCAGCAACGCCTTCCCAGCCGTGCCCTTCAGCATGGCCCGATGCCAGCCAAGGTAGTTCCCGAGATACCGCGTCGAAACGCCGCGGCACCGCCCATTCACCAAGACCTTGATCTGGCCGTGATGGGCATTGACGCGGCCAAGGCCGAGCCGCCCTTTCTGACGCCGCTTCGTCGGCGCCGGGTTGATCTTCACAGCATGATGGATGGTGGTCGGGACAACCACACGGCGATGCTCCGCACGAGCCATTATGGCGGCCCGCACATATGCTCTCGCGCCGTCAGAACAGAGGACAGAGCCGGGAGCGATCCGACCAGCCAGCGCGGCTTCAATGGCCGTCAAAGACGGCAGGATGGCCTCGTGGATACCACCAGCATTATCCAACGCCGTCAGCACGGGCACCTGCTCGTTGGAAAGGCCGCGCTTCGTGGCGCCCCAGCCAGACGGCCGCGCCGCACGCTGCTCTGGCGGCTTTCCCTTCATCCAGCCGCGATTGCCCTTGAATGATCTGATGAAGAACGTCTCATCAGCCTCGATAACACCAGACAGGATAGCCGTGTTGTCGTTCGCGGCGGCCTTGAGGAACCGGTGGCGCCACCGCCAGACAGTCGTGTGATTCACGCCGATCCCGGCCTCAATGATCCGACGAACAGATAGATGATCGGTCATGTAGGAGAGGTAGCGGCCCCACTTCTCGGGCATACGCGCTCTCGCCATTGGCGTGCCCGTCAGAATGTTGAAGGTGCGTCGGCACTCGACTGCACGACAACGGAACCGCTGTCGCCCATTCTTGTCTTTACCGTGCAGAACTACATCGTCGCCGCTGCAACGTGGGCAAGTCTTGGATTGCATTACCGTCTGGGTGCGGCGCACCAGAGAGATTGCCGCGATCTGTTCGGAAATGACGGTCTGGATCAGCACTTCCAGATCAAGGACTTGTTGAGGAGCAAGGCTACCGATCTTGCTTTTAAGGGATTGAAAGTGCCGCATTTCCATGCGTTGATGGTCTCATGGAACTCGAATGCGTCAACCGAATTTGGGCTGGATTTTCTGATTTCCACACCTAAGTCGAACAGCGCATTTATTTTTATCTTTTGGTGCTGGTTGGCGGGTCACCGCCAAAAAACCAAAAATCAAAGAATGGGGTTCGGGGAAATTCTTTTCCCCGACCTTTTACTCTCGCGCCTTCAGCTTCAGCTCCTTCGCCAGCTTCCGCAGCAGCATGTTGCGCTTCAGCACGCTCAGATGGTCCACGAACAGAACCCCGTCGAGATGGTCGATCTCGTGCTGCAAGCAGGCGGCGAGCAGGTCCTCGCCCTCCACCTCACGCTTGGCGCCGGCCTGGTCGAGGTAGCGCACGCGCACGCGGGCGGGGCGGGTGACGTCGGCGTATTGGCCTGGCAGGGAGAGGCAGCCTTCCTCCCGCGTTGCCAGTTCCGGGCTCTGCGCCACGATCTCGGGGTTGATG
>JANPIW010000384.1:0-5571 GCA_031425215.1 Verrucomicrobiaceae bacterium | reverse complement strand
GCGGCTTTCTTGGCGGCGGCGAGGCCGTCGTCGCGTGTTTTGGTGATCGCGGCAAGTTCCGCTTCTTTAGCGGCGAGGGCTTTCTTTTGCTCGTCGAGTTTTGCAGCGGCTGCCGCGACAACGGCCTGCACAGGGGCAAATTTGGCCTGCTCGGCGTCATATTCACCGGCGAGTTTTTTGAACGCGGCCTCCAATGCGGGCAGCCCGGCCGTCGCATCGGCGATGGTTTTCCTTGATGCTTCGATGCGCGCGGCAGCGGCGATTTTGGCTTCTTCGTTTTCTTTCTGCGCAGCGGTGAAGCTGGCGAGATCGTCTTCGAGCTTGAGCAGTTTGTCTTTCTCGCCGAGCACCCCGGTGTTGAACTGCGCGGCTTTGAGCAACGCGGGGGCTTTTTGCAACGCAGCGAGTTCGTCGGCCATGAATTTCGCGGCACCTTGAGCAGCGGCTAGCGCGCCCTTGGATGCTGCAACGGCACCTTCAGCGGCTTTGATGCGGTCGGGGAATCCCTTCACGAGCGCTTCTGCTTTTGGTTTTTCAGCGCGCTTCACCGGAATGGAATCGCTGGCGGCTTTGATCTTGGCGTCAGCTTCCGCGATGGCTTTGTCGAGATCGGCCACGGGCGCAGGTGCGGCTCCGAGCGCTTGTTTGGCGGCGGTGATTTGCGCTGTTAAGGCATCAGCTTGCTTTTTGAACTCGGCATTCTTCGCGGCATCGGCGCCGGGCTTTGGCACTGCGGCGAGTTGTTTCTCGATGGCCGCGAACTTGGCGCCCTTTTCAGTGAACTGCTTGATCAGCTCGGTGCGCGCCGTCGTGTCCTTCACGAGTTTTTCGCGCGCCACTTTTGTCTGCGCGATGAGGTCTTCGGCGGCTTTGATCTCACCGGGGATGGCCTTGATGCGCGCGTCGTTTGCGACGGACTCGGCGCGCACTTTCGCCAGGGCGTCCTCCTTGGCTTTCACATCGAGCCCGGCCTTGGTCACTGCGTCCTGTGATGGCGTTATCTTGCCTGTCAGCTCGACGATGCGCGCCTCGGTCTGCTTGATGCGCTGGGCGATCTGCGCGGGATTGCTGGGCAGGTCGCCGCGAGCCTCGAATTTGGCGATGTCCCACTGCTTGATCTCACCGCGCCAGTTGGCGGTGACGGCGCCTTTTCCATCGGCGAGCGCGACGACCCTCGTGACGATGTCGCCCTGTGACGCGGCTTCGGAGATTTTGGTGCCATTGATGTCCCAGAGGCGCGTGAGGCCGTCGTTTCCGCAGGTGAGGACGCGTCCGTCGGGCGTGAAGCTCACGGCCTGTACACCGCCTCCGTGCGCGGCCCAGGTTTTGAGTTGCTTGCCCTCGCCCATCTCCCAGAGGATGACGGTGCCGTCGGTGGAGCATGATGCGAGCACGTTGGAGTCAGCGCGCCAGCTGAGATCGACGCATGATGATTTGTGCGCGCCGAGAGGGTAAAACTCGCCACCACCGTCAGCCTCCCAGACCATGACATTGCCGTTGCGGTCCGAGGTGGCGAGCAGCACGCCGTCCGGGCTGAACGAGGCGCACATGCCCCACTCGGTGTGTTTGCTGATGACGTACTCTTCCTCGCCAGTGGCGGTGTCATAGACTTTAATCTTCTTTGAGGTGCTGGCGATGGCCACTTGCTTTTGATTCGGACTGATGTCGGCGCACATGACCTGGTCGTTCTCCTTGCCGATCTCCGTCACGCGACGGCCAGTCTTCACATCAAAGACAACCGCGTGGCCAAATTTCCCGCCTTTGCCGCCGCCGATGACGAGCAGCGAGCCGTTGCGGCTAAATTTCACCGAGCGAGCATAGCCTTCGGGATAGGGAAACACACCCGCGAGCTGTCGAGTGTCGGTGTCATATAAGAGCACCTGCTTCGGCGCGGCAAAGGCGACGAGCGATGTCCACGGGCTGGCGCCCATCGCCGTGATGGCGGTGGTGCGCTCGGGCACGACAACTGGCTCCAGCAAGACGTGCTCAGGCCGCGCGATGGGGCCTTCCGGCTTGCCCGCGCCACCGGCGACTTCCATGCTGATCTTGGGATTGTTCGATTTCTTCGCGACGGACGACGACGTTTCGAGCACTCCGCCTGCGATCCATTTGGAGAGCAGTTCGATTTCCTTGGGATTGAGCGGCGAGCCTTCCGGCGGCATGAACGGCTCCTCTTTTTTTGTGATCGTGAGGATGAGTTTGCTTGAGTCGGGATTGCCGGGATCGACCACCGCGCCGCCGCCGCCGCCGGTCATCACTCCAGCGAAGCTCGTGAGATCTAGATCCCCTTTTTTCTTGTCGGGATTGTGGCAGGAGAAGCATTTGTTCTCCATCACAGCGCGGGCGTGATCGGCGTATGTGATTTTCTCCGCAGACTGGGCGGAGGCGTGGAGGATGAAGGAAAAAGATAATGCAGTGGCTAGACGATGAGTCATTTCGCAGGACGGGGGTGTTTTTTGGGGGAGCAAAAACTACGACGGATGTGGGTGATTCCTTTCGGAATGGATAGCGCCCGGCAGGAGCGCCGCTCAATTAAAGAGGTCAAGCAACCTTCGGGGCGGAACTCGGCACGAGTGAACACCATTTGAAAAAACCGCTCCTTTCTCTTGTCACCCTAGTAGGCTTCGACTATTTCATGGGCCACATCTTGAACTGCTCCCCCAATCTGGCAGAGCGAGATCGCCCACATTTTCACTTCAGCACAATGACAATCTCTCGAATCTCCGTCCTTGTCGTCCTGGCACTGATCGCCACTGCGAACCTGAGCGCCCAGAATTTGCTCGACACCGTGACGAGCAATCTCAACATCGACGGCCTGGAGACGAGCTTCGATCCCGAGACCGGCATCGCATCCGCCAAGGGCAATGTGCATATCAAGTACGGTGACACCGAGATCACGGCGGGCCGCGCGGACTACAATTCAAACACTGGTGATGTGATGGCGCGCGAGGATGTGACCGTCTGGAAGTCCGGCACGACCTACAAAGGCGAGAGCATCCTGTACAACGTGAAGACCAATGAGCTGACCGGCAACACGATCAAGAGCGGCATGTCCACGGGTGGAGCCAATTTTTTCTACACCACGGAAAAATTTGAGACCGAGACCAAATTTGTCGATCAAATCGACGGCGAGCTGACCTACCTGACCACGCACGACTACGCGGACCCGAACTTCCGCGTGAAGGCGAAATCCATCACAATCTACCCTGATGACCGCATCATCATGCGCGGCGTGACGGTATATGCGGGCAAGACACCCGTGTTCTGGCTCCCCTACGTCTCGCAGCCTATCGATGACGAGGTCGGCTACCGCTTCACTCCCGGCCATAGCAGTCTTTGGGGCGCGTTTCTCCTCAATCAATACGGCGTGATTCACGGCGACCACACGCTTGCAAAGTATCAATTCGATCTTCGCAGCGCGCGTGGCGTGGCCGCAGGCGCTAACTTCATCTCGCTGCGGCACAAAGAGAACCAGGAGAACTTTGGCACGCTCAAATTTTACGTCGCGTCCGACAGCGACCCCCAGGCCACCATCAGCTCCATCCCGCGCACTGAGGAGATCGACAGCACGCGCTACCGCGTGAATTTCCAGCACCGCATCTACCTGCCGGGGCCGGAGAAGAGCACTTGGTATCTCGACTTCGATATCAACAAGATGAGCGACATCCACTTCTACGAGGACTACTTCTTCGAGGAGTTCCGCACCCAGCGCGAGCCGGACAACCAGGTTTCCCTCATCCACACCGCCGACTTTTTCCAGGCGACGCTGATGGGCAAATTCCAGATCAACGACTTTTACCGCACCGACACTCGCCTCCCCGAGCTTGCATTCGACTACTTGCGCCGACCGCTCTGGAACTCGGGCATTTTCCACCAAGGCAGCACCTCCATCGGCCTCTACAAGGAAAAGTACAGTGAGCAGGAAATCGCCGACCGTGAAGCGCTGATCGGCTCCGCCGAGGAGTTCCTCAAGGCCCAGCAAAACATCGACCCAAAAACCGGGGAAGCCAACACGTCGCCCATCGACTCCGCCGGCATCCGCCGCACGCTCGGACTTGATTCGGACACGGAAGTCGGCGTGAACGAGGTCGAGCGCGCTCTCGAACTTCTTCGCATGCAAACTGAGGAGCCTGGCTTTGCGAGGCTGCACTCTTATCACGAGTTCCTGTATCCCAAGACCATCGGCGGCTGGCTCAACGTCACTCCGCGGCTCGGCATCGGCTCCACGCGCTACGACAGCGTCGATGGCGGCACCACAGACAGCGAGTCCAAGGGCATCCTCCACGCCGGCCTAGATGTGTCGTTCAAAACCAGCAAGACTTGGGATGATGTGCAGAGCCACGCTTTCGGCCTCGACGGTCTGCGTCATGTTGTTCGTCCTTATTTGAATTACTCGTATCTGAACGCGGACGACACAGACAGCGTGCCCTCCATCGACCGCCTCTCGCCTACCACCCGCCCGCGCACGATCGACGTCCCGCTCTTCACCGCCGTGGATGATCTCCGCACCTGGAACATCGCACGCGTCGGCATCCAGCAGCTCTTTCAAACACGACGCGACTACCAATCCTTTGAGGCAGACAGCGCGCGCTTTCGCACCACAAACTCCGCCCAGACTCAGACTTACAACTGGGCCGGCATGAACACCTATCTCGACCTCTTCGTCGATGATCCCGAACACGACCGCAGCATCTCCAACCTCTACAACGAAATCTTCTGGCGGCCCATTCCCTGGCTAACATTTTGGGCGGACACCCAGCTCCCCATCGGCAGCAGCGATTTCAATTTCACCGAGCTGAATCACGGCGTCGTCTTCATGCCCACGAACCGCCTCTCCGTCACGCTCAGCAACCAGTTCCTCTCCGACCACCCCTTCTTCCAGGACAGCAATCTCATCTCCTCACGCATCTACACCAAGATCACAGAGAACTGGGGCTTCTCCATGAACCACGTTTATGAGGTCGATGACGGTGAAATGCAATATCAGAGCTACGCCCTGCATCGCGACATGGCGAGCTGGATCGTCTCCTTCGGCGGTCGCGTGCTCGGCGGTGGCGAAGGCGGCGAGGACGACATCGGCCTCGTCCTCTCCTTCACGCTCAAAGACTTCCCGCAAGTCTCCGTCCCTCTCGACTCCGCGCAGGATCCATCTGGCCGTCGCAGCCGCGGCTTCTAAACTGGAAATCCGACGATCCGCCGGCTGATGGCCTCATGGAACGCCGACGATCCGTCGGCAAACAAAACTGCGCACCCACATAATGCCGGTTGAGAAACCCTCGCGCCAGCGGACGATGGCGCGCACTCTCATATGGCTTCCAAAAAATCCTCCGCTGCCAAATCCCAGCCGCAAACTCCATCGGCATTCCACGACACCTTCATGGCCATGAAGGCCGAGATGCAGAAAGCCATCGTCGGCTACGACGCGCTGCTCACCGACGTGCTCATCGCCATCTTCTCCGGCGGCCACATCCTGCTCGAAGGCGTCCCCGGCCTCGGCAAAACCTTCCTCGTCCGCATCCTCTCCCAAGTCGTCGCCCTCGACCCCGGCCGCGTGCAATGCACGCCCGACCT
>JANPIW010000383.1:0-5156 GCA_031425215.1 Verrucomicrobiaceae bacterium | reverse complement strand
CAAAGGTGTCCACATGCGACACACCGCCCTGCATGAACATCATGATCACGCGCTTGGCTTTCGCCGGGAACAAAGCCGGGCGTGGTGCTGTGGGATTGTTCAGCGCCGCGCTCGCCTGTGTGCTCAATCCCGCGAACGCCGCATAGCCGAAGCCATTGAGCGTGGAGCGCAGCATGTCGCGGCGGGATTGAGAAGCAGGCGGGTTCATGACGGTGACCTGTCCATGAATAAGCCGGTGAAGAGGCTGGTCTTGCGTGCGCGTCAGAGATTCGGGCGAATGAGCTTTCGTGCAGGCCTGGCCTCAATGTCATGTGCAAATCACGCCCACTTGGTCCAGGAGGCAACGCTCAAGCCAACCTGCCAGTTCCACCAGCTCCTCCACCCGAACCGCAGCTCGATGGAGCCATTGCCGGCACGAGCAGCAACACAAATGCCGTTAGCACCGTGGGCCTGGCGGTGAGCAATCCTCCAACGCAAGCCGAGGTGCAGTCTCTGGCGAACAAGATGGATGAATTGATCCTGGCGCTGCGGAGATGAACATGGAACCGCCCCGGCTCACTTCAGCGCTTCGATGAAATCGAGCATGTCCGCCATGTCCTGCACGGTCATGCCTTGCTCCAGACCCTCGGGCATGAGGCTCTGACCGCTCGATGATGAGCCTTTTACATTGGCGCGCGGCACATTCACCGTCGCACCGCCCATCATCTTGAGAGTGAGGCTCGTGGCGTTGTCATCGGTGATGATGCCTGCCAGCGTCTGGCCGTCCTTGGTGTTCACGGTGTAGGCGATGTATTGCGAGGCGATCTCCTTGTGCGGCTCCAGGATCGCAGTCAGCAGCGCCTCGCGGCCTTTCGTTTTCACCGTGATCAAGTCCGGCCCCACCGCGATGCCTTGTCCGGCGGCGACGTGGCAGGCGATGCAGCGCCCCA
This sequence comes from Verrucomicrobiaceae bacterium, assembly GCA_031425215.1. Taxonomy (GTDB): domain Bacteria; phylum Verrucomicrobiota; class Verrucomicrobiia; order Verrucomicrobiales; family Verrucomicrobiaceae; genus JANPIW01. Next base: position 4,227 of record JANPIW010000383.1, on the reverse strand, counting down.
GGTACTGCGCCTGGCCGCGCGTCACATCGCCCTTCATGCCGAGCGCGGGTTTGAACTTCGCCACCATCTCCTCACGCGACGGCGGGATCACCGACGCGAGCACCGTCTTCGCCAGCGACGCGATCTTCGCGTCCTTGTGCTTGATGAGCGCCTGCACCTGTGCGGCGCTGTAGTTACCGGGCTTCATCACATTCGCTTCCAACAGCGCTACCACCCGGTCATCCCGCGAAAGCAAAGCCTCCAGCGCCGCCGCCTTCGCCTTCGCGCCGAAATCCGGCCAGTGCTGCAACAGCGCTGTGGTTACTTCCGCCGACGACAGCGATGCCATCGTCTTCACTGCCGCAGCCTGCACTGCATCCGGCTGATCTTTCGTCAGACATTGCAATAAAGCCGCGCGCGCTTCCTTCGATGACGTGAGGCCAATGAGTTCGATGGCTTCGAGGCGGGATGAGGTGGAGTCTTTGGTGTCGGTGGCTGTCGATGCGGCTTTGGTGAAAACGGCGGCGAGCTTGCCGCTCGTGTCCGCCTCTTCAAAGCCGGTGCCGCTGATGCGAAGTCCCTCCGCGAGCGAGCGAATCCATGACGGACGAATCGGACGAGGTCCATCGGTGATGACACTGATCACACTCTTGATGGCTGACCCGTCGCCAGTCGCTGCTGCGGACTTTAAGAGCGGATGCATCGTATCGGCGATGTCATCGAAGGATGCGGGGCACTTTTGATACGCGAAGCCAAAAATAGCCGCCGCTCTTTGCGCTGGCGCAGAAGCAATCGCAGCAGTCATCCAAGGCCGCTCAAGCTTGAACTGTTCGGTGTTCGACTCGTTCATGTTTCCGAACAGCAATCCACTCAACCAGTTGTTGGGTGAGAACTGAGACGTGTTTTGATAGCTGTCTGCGATCCCCGGCTCGTCACCCAAGCGCAGCGCGAGAGCAAATCTCACCCGAGGCGATGGCATATTTTTTAACGCCATCAAAGATTCTGAGACACGCTGGCTCTTGCCAATGTAAGCTCCCGACAAATGGATCGCCCGCTCAACGAGAATGGGATCTGGCTCCTGGAGTCTTGTGATCAAAAGTTCCTCTTTCAACGCGCCCAACCCATCCAATGCGCCAAGCGAATGCAATAATGCCTCCACGCTTGCTCTGCCGTGCGACCTTAATCTGCCATCTGTTGGCGGGATGAGATGATGGCTCCTTGTGTTGATTGCCCTCTCCAACAGCGGCACCGCCGTCTTGTCCTGCCGCTCGTAAAGCAAACGCTGCGCGGTGTCGCGGTGCCAGCCGTTGGGGTGCGAGAGGGTTTTCACCAGCTCCTCTGTTGTCGCGTCCGCCAGATTCACCTTTGTGCCGCGCTGCTTGGCTCCCTGCTCCTTGCTCCCTGCTCCCTGCTCATCCCTCACAATCCGATACACTCGGCCACGATTATTCCCGCTGTTCAGATCAACGTGCTTCTTGATCTCGTCCGGGATGCTCCAGGGATGCTCGATGACCTCGCGGTACATGTCGCAGATGTGCAGGCTGCCGTCGGGCGCGTTGGCGAAGTTCACCACGCGCACCCAGGTGTCCTTGCTGGCAGCGAACTCGTAGCCACGCTCGTCGGCAGGACGCTCTCCGACCAATGACACGCCGTCCGCGCTCGGGCGGATGATTTTGCGATGCACGAGCTGGCCGCCAGCGTCGCCGGTGAAGCTGTTGTTCAGGAACTCATCGCCGAGCGCGTCACCGCGATAGATCGTGGTGCCGGTCGCGCCGGTGAAGTAGCCGCTCACGCGACCTCCGCCCTCCACCGCGCCCTTCACCACGCCGGCGATGCGCCAGCGCGTGCGAACGATGCGCCACGGCTCGTCGGGGCTGATGCGGAAAACCTCCGCCGCGCCGCCGTCCACCGCGATGCTCTGGCGCGCGGGCGGCATCTGGTAGTAGGGATTGCGGTTCGCGTACTTGTCGTCGTAAACCCAGTACTGGAGGTGATCGCTGTTCGAGCAGGCGAATTTGCGGCCGTAGTTGTCAAAGCTCATGCCGTATTGCGCGCCGCCGCCTTCGAGTCCGAACTCATGCGTGCGTGGATCAAACCAGAAATCCTTGCCGCCCAGCTCGATGCTTTTGAGATCGAGCCGCTTCAAACAAGTGATCACACCGCGATTCCCGCCACCCGCGAGAATGTGAATGCGGTTGTCCTGTCCCCACTGCGGGCTGTTCGCAAGGCCTTGCACGTTCAGCAGCTTCAAGCCGGTACCGAAGCCGGTGAAAATTTTCTCCCGCACCTCCGCCTTGCCATCGCCATCGCCGTCTTTGAAAAACCAAATGTCCGGCGTGGCGATGACGTAGAGGCCGCCGTTCGCCCAAATGATGCCGGTGGGCCATGCGAGATCTTCGGCGAAAACCTTGCTCGTCTCGAAGTAGCCGTCGCCGTCCTGGTCCTCGAGCATCGACACGCGGCCGAGGTGAGGCGTCTCATCGCGCATCTCGCTGTAGTCGATCATCTCGCAGGCAAACATGCGCCCGCGCTCATCAAAGCACACGGCGATGGGGCTGCGCACCTGCGGCTCATGCGCGGCTAGCTCCAGCTTGTAGCCCTTTTTCACCTGCCATGTCGCGATGGCATCCTTCGGCTCCACCGCAGGGTAGCGCGGCAGATCCTTTGCGGGGTCGAGCGCGACAGGATTGTTCGTCGTGCCGTATGCCTTTGCGTAGGTCGTCTTTGATTTCAGCCCGTCCGTTTGGGCAAAGAGCGAAGAGCAAAGGGCGAAGAAGGAGAGAAAAAGAGTCGGCTTCATGACGCAGCAGAGTACGCCGCGCCATGCTCGCGTCTCCCGTCGAAAAATCACCGGAGCCGATACTTTTGAAGCGCTCCTCACCAAGAGCTGAGCGCCTCGTGCAGGCGCGTGAAGCTCTCCACCAGCTCGGCGCGCTCGGGCATGGGGCCGGCGGTGAGGCCTACAAGCTCGGGCTTGTTGTTGCGCAGCGCGGTGATGCCGCTGCCTTCGTTGCGATCCATGATGGAATGCCATGCCAGCTCGGCAAAGCGCGCGGCCAGGATGCAATCCGACGCGGTGGGATGACCCCCGCGCTGGAGATGGCCGAGCACGGACGGGCGCACCTCGAGGACCTCGCGGAACGGGCCGCCCTCGCGTTGGAAGTGCGCGTTGAAGATGTCGTTGATGACGTAGGCGCGGTTGCGCTTTTTGATGTGAGAGTCAGCGGACGCGTCGCCCTCGATCTCCACGCCTTCGGCCACCAGCACGATGCAATGACTGCGACCGCCGATCATGCCTTCCTCGATGTCCCTGGCCATCTTCGTCATGCGCTCGATGGTTAGCAAGCCTTGCTCAGGCGTGATGATCATCTCCGCACCCGATGCGAGCGCGGCGCGCAGGGCCAGCTCACCGCGTTTGGCGCCCATGGTCTCCAGGATCATGACGCGACGATGCGCGCGCGCGGTGTCTTTGATGTGATCCACCGCCCACACGAGCGTGCCCACGGCGGTGTGGACGCCGATGGACATGTCGGTGAAAAGCAAATCGTTGTCGATGGTGCAGGGGATGCCGATGACGCGGATGCCGCCTTCGCGCTCGAGACACTCCGCGCCACGCAGGGAGCCGTCGCCACCACACACGATGAGCGCGCGGATGCCGAGTGCTTTGAGAAAAGCGATGACCTCGGCGCGGGCTTTCTCGCTCTTTTTGAATTCATCGCAACGCGCCGAGCAAAGGATCGTGCCGCCCATGCCTGCGATGCCGCTGCACACCGCATGATCCAGCCAGACGATGTCCTGCCCAGGGCTGTGCAGTCCTTGCAGCCCGCGTCTGTCAGCGATCTCTTGTTTCATGCAGTGCAGAGCTTTTTCATCGCCGTTGCACTGCCTCGCGGCGCGCAGCAGCCCGCGGTAGCCCTCGCGGATGCCGAGCACCTCGACGCCGTGGCGGTTCAGCCCGAGGCGTGAGACGGCGCGCAAGAGCGAGTTCATGCCGGGAGAGTCGCCTCCGCTGAAAAGGATGGCGACGGCGTTATCAGGAAACTTCTTCATGGTTGGTTGGGAAGTGGTTGGGAGTGGATTTGGGAGGCGGAGTCTTAGCGACGTGTTTGTGAGGCGCAAGCAACGGTCTGCCATTCGCAATGGCTGCGGAGAATGCGCGCAGAAAACGCGGCGCTGCGTTATGCCAGCGGCGTCGCGCGCTTCTCCACCAGCCAGCGCATCGTGACGTAAAACACGGGCGTGAGCAGC
>JANPIW010000382.1:0-1906 GCA_031425215.1 Verrucomicrobiaceae bacterium | reverse complement strand
CGAACCTCCAAGCAGAAGCATCACCGGGCTGTGGCGGTCGCAGCTCGCCCATTGGGGCCACCCGCCCAAGGCGATCGTTCACCCCGCCGGTGCGGCGCTCAAGAGGTGCTTCAAATGAGGAAGTCTGGAGGCCGAATTATCGTGAAGAAGCGCGCGAGGGTCGTGGAGAAAATCTCCACGGGCATTGAGGGCTTCGACGACATCACCGGCGGTGGATTGCCGCGCGGACGGACGACTTTGATCATGGGCGGGCCGGGATGCGGAAAGACGGTTTTCGTGCTCCAGGCGCTCGTCAATGCGGCCACGCACCACGGTGTGCCGGGCATGTTTGTGGCCTTCGAGGAGAATGCCGATCTCGTCGAGGAGAACGCGGAGAGCTTCGGATGGGACATGGTGGAGCTGCAAAAAAAGCTGCTCTATTTCCTGAACGCGCAGCTCACGCCCGATGTGGTGAAGGTCGGCGAGTTTGACCTCACGGCGCTCCTCGCGGGGCTCGAAGCGAAGGCCAGCGAGATGGGCGCGAAGTTGGTCGTTTTCGATGCGCTCGATGTGCTGCTCAGCTTGCTCAATGATCCGGCGGCGGAGCGTCGCGAGCTTTACCGCATTCAAGCATGGCTCAAGCGCACCGGCCTCACCGGCATCCTCACGACGAAGATCGAGGAGGACAAATCAGCCGCGGTGCCGCGCTACGGCTTCATGCCGTTCATGGCCGATTGCGTGGTCCGGTTGCGCCAGTGCGTGATTGACCGTGTAGCGGTGCGCGAGATGCGCCTCGTCAAATACCGCGGCTCACCCCATGTGCTCAACGAGGTGCCGTTCGTCATTGGCGCGGACGGCGTCGAAGTCGGCGCTTCCAACGTAATTCACCCTGAGCCGCAGCCTTTCAAAATGCGCGTTTCCACGGGAATTGACCGGCTGGACGGGATGATGGAAGGCGGCGTCTATCGCGGCACGAATGTGCTGATCACGGGGAGCGCCGGCACCGGCAAATCCATGCTCTCCGGCCTCTTTCTCGAAGCGGCCTGCCGCCGCGGCGAGCGCGCGCTTTTCGTCTCGTTCGATGAAAACTCTCGCGACATCGTGCGCGATCTTTCGTCCGTGGGGGTCCGGCTCGCGCCGCATCTCAAAAGCGGACTGCTGCGCATCGAAGCGGTGCGCACCGAGGCAGCCTCTTCGGAGGACCATCTCATCCGCATCAAGCACCTCATCCGCGAGCACAAGCCGGCCTGCATCGCGGTCGATCCGTTTTCGGCCTTGGTGAAAGTCGGCGGCGAGCTGGCCGCGCGGAATGTCGCGGAGCGTCTCATTTATCTCTGCCGCAACGAGCGCATCACCGCGTTTCTCACCAGCCTGATCGAGGGCACTGACGTGACTTTGGAGACGACTCCACTGCACATCTCCACGCTGGCGGACAGTTGGCTGCAAATCTCGTATTCGCTCCACGGCGGCGAGCGCAACCGCGCGCTGACGATCATCAAATCGCGCGGCTCGAAGCACTCGAATCAAATTCGCGAGCTGATCTTCAGCGATTCCGGCATCACTCTCACCGATCCTTATACCGCCGGAGGCGAAGTGCTCATGGGCACCTTGCGCATCGAGAAGGAAAACGCCGTCCGCACGCTGGCGGAACGCAACCGCCACGAGGTGGACCACATGCGGCGCGAAGTGGAACTGATCCTGGCCGCACGCGATCTGCGACTCGCGGGCACGCAGCGCGACCTCCTCGATTGCTCGGAGGAACTCGGCGCTCTCGCTCGCGCGGAAATGACCGTCACGAGTGAAGGCAGCCAGCGCCAGGACGCAGTAGTGCGGAAGCGCGACAACAAGCTGGTGCAAGCGCAGACGAATGGCGCCAAGCCCGCCGGTGGCAAGCCACGCAAACTAGGCAAAGCGGGAAGCAAACAGC
>JANPIW010000381.1:0-2621 GCA_031425215.1 Verrucomicrobiaceae bacterium | reverse complement strand
GGGGGGGGGGTAGCTTTGGCCAACCCTCGCGCACCAACTGCAGTGTTAAATGTTCGCCGATGAAAGCCACCAGCAGTCCGAGCAGATGTGCCAGCAGGACAGTGCAACCCACGCAAATTTCCTCCGGGTCAACTTGCGCTTCAAGCGCGTCCAAACCTTCCAACGCGCCATTCGCGTTGACATGCATCACCAGCAAACTGTCCACTTCCGCCTTGGCCAGCACGAGCGAGCGCGAGACCAGCGCGCGATAACCGGCGCGCCCCATGAGCATGGTCAGTTGCGGACGCAGTTTTTCACTGATGAGACAAGCCGCCGCGATCTTCAGCCGGGCGGATTGACAGCCCATGGTCTCAAAATCCGTGAGGCGCTCGGCGATCTTCCGCATCTCTGGAGTCGCCCGGCTCATTCAAGAATGGGATGGCACGGACGGTTTACCGCGCAGCTTTCGCGGATGCTTGTGAAGTTTAATGGGAATGCCTCATCCATGGTCAGCGAGGGAGCATGGCCGACGTGAGGAAAGTTTACAATACATACTTCAAGCCTGGACGGTGACGCCTGCCGCTGCATCTCCTGACGCGACAGTGCAGAACCCGAGGCGGGAGAGATTGAACAAGGATGGGACTTCATCGGGGAGATCAGTTAGTTTCACCCGCGTCCCCCAGTTCGTCCATGGGGTACTACCCGACCACACCGCGAACAACAGGTGAGGCGCAATTCCCCTTCCCTCCTCGCCCCGGCATGGAACGAAACTAATGGCGCTCCTTTGGAGGCTCGACGGATCGCCGGCGTTCCTTTCTATTCACTGTTTGCTGAGCAGTTCTCCGATCTGCTGCCTTGCTTCGTAGAGCGCGGGGATGTTGTCATTCCAATCGCCGAAGCCGCGGGCGAAGGTGGAGGCGAGGCGGAGCGCCTCGGTCTTGTGCCCGCGCTCGGCGGCCAGCGCGATGTAGTCGTAGTCGTCGCACATTTCGCGCGCCCATTTGAGGCGAATGGATGCGTAAGGTGCGTCGTGGCCGTGCTGCTTTTTCGTGGCGGGGTAGATGAGGAGGCCGTCGCCGTTGTAGATTTTTTCGTCCCAGCCTTTGTTGATGAAGTTTCCGGCATCGCTCCAGACATCGTGCTCGTGAGTGCGATGGATGGTGTCCCAGTAGGAGAAGCCGGTGATGTTCTGCCGTGGCATGAGCCAGCCGAGGATGCGGTAGTTCATCGGCGGGAAATCAAGAATCCAACTGGGTGCGTTGCCTTCCTTGAGTGTCTTGGGCCAGCCGCGTTGAGCGAGCCAGGGATTGGGGATCTGCACGAGCGCGGGATAGGTCCAAACTTCGCGACCTTTGGCGAGTTGGGCGGCGATGTCGCGCTTCGGATCGGGGCCTTCGAGATCAGTCCAAACGTCTTCCACGAGTGGCACCCAAATATCGACGGCACCGTCGAGGCTCGTAGCTTCAATTGGCAATCGAAGCCCACCGCCTGACTGAAGGCTCACGCCATCAGCTACACGCGGCGTGGGTTTTTCTGTGACGAAGAATGGGATGCGGACCTGATGTTTCTTTTCCACTTCATCAAAGAAAGCGCCCCACTTTCTGACGAGGTCGTAGCTGGCGTTGAGGTGCGGCTCGTCGAGATCGCCAAAGTAAGCGTAAGCGCGGTCGCTGGCGTCGAGCGAGGCGACGATGCGGCACCAATCAGCGACGTACTTCAGCGCGCGCTCGCGATCGGAGCCGAGCGGATCAGGGAAAGGCCAGTCGGGCCAGAGTGGAAGGGCGGTGCTGGCGGCGTGGCGTGAGTGAAGCTGACGCTGCAATGCGGCGCGGACTTTTTTCTCATCGAGCTGGCCGGAGTCAGCATCGGGGAAGCCGTCGTAAATGTGATCGATGCTGAGACGGTGCTCAGCGAGGAGATCGTGATAGGCATCGAGAATGCGACACAACTCGGGTGACGGTGTGCTCGCGGAAGAATCGAAGCCGTGCGCCTTGGCGACATCGCGCCAGACGGTGCCGATTTGACTGCGGAGTTTGGGAATGAGAGGGAGATCGAACGGGAAGACGGTGAGGGTGGCGGTGATGCGGAATGACGAATGACGAATGGCGAATGACGAAGTGGTGACAGTGACGATGCAGCGATAGACTCCGGGCTTTGCAGTGCGTGGAACGAAGGTGTCGAGGAAGTAGGGCTGGTTGGTGACCGGGGCTTGCGGGAGTTTTTGCCGAGGGAAATCCTGGGGGACGAGCGCGTCGGGGTAGTCGCCGGGTGGGAGCGGCGACATGGGAGTGGATGCGGTGACGCGGACGAAGTGCTCGCGCAGAATCGTCGGTGCAGGAATCGTGTCACCGGTTTCGGAGCGCCAGGTGGTGGCGGTGAGGTGGGCGGCTTTGATCTCGTCAGGGGAGGCGGTGAGGATGACCTGGAAGGCTTCCCATTCACCGCGCGCGGCGTGGATGCTTGCGCGGTGCGCGGGCACGGGTGGTGTAACGCGCTGGACGCGCGTCATGGCGTCGGTGATCCAGAGATCAGCGGCCGTGAGGCATGGGACTGACAGGAGTAATGCGACGAATGGGACTGATGTGATGCATCTCATCAGGCAGTGGCAGCGCGGAGCGCGGCGACGGTGTGTGTGACGCTGG
>JANPIW010000380.1:0-9195 GCA_031425215.1 Verrucomicrobiaceae bacterium | reverse complement strand
GCTACCACTCTTCCTACCTCCTCGCCTTCTACTTCATGCACCTCGACGGCGACGGCCAGGGCACGCGCATGAAAAAATACTTCGACGCCATCCACGCGGAGAAAAAGAAGTGGCCGCCGTTCTGGGCCGAGGTCGCGCAATTCAACAAGCGGCTCGACGAACTGCGCCCGGCCTATGCCGCGTATCGCAAAGCCATGGACGAATTCTTCCTCCAGCCCGGAGTGAAGCGCCTTCCTGATGGTCGCTTTAGCTACCCCAAAAACCTAACGCCACCAGCGAAGCCGCCCGCACAACCAGAAACTCCGCGCCCGCCCGACAATACCGACCCAGAATCCGTCTGCGCCAAACACCTCGGCGTGCTCCTCGACGGCCGCAGCTTCGACCAGCTCGAATCCGACGTGCGCGCCGCATTTCAGAAAATCGGCGCGCCCTTGTAAGCTTGCCGGCCGCGCTTCACTGCAATCCCTGCTTACGACGCACCAGCGTGACCAGCCAGATCAATGCGATCCCGAAACCACACGCCTGGACAGCCACCTCGCTGATGGCCTCATCTTGCTGAGGTGTGATCCTTGGCTTGAGAAGCACATCCGTGACGAGCATCCCGCCGCCGATGGTCAGGGCCATCCAGACGACTGTGAGCATTAGCGCTTTCTTCCACCAGTTCATGAAGCTTGCTTCTGTGTGATCGCACGCTCTATCACATCGCCCGCTAGCCAGGCAATGATGAATTGAATGATTTTGGCCCCATCGAGGGTGGCGCGCGTAATGTGCCCCGTGCATTCCTCTCCCGTCGTCATTCACTGGTTCCGCCGCGATCTGCGGCTCACGGACAACACCGCCCTTCGTCATGCCGTGCAACCGGGCGTGAGCGTGGTGCCGGTGTTCATCCTGAGCGACTGGAAAAACGCGCATGGCTGGACCGGCCCCGCACGGCAGCATTTCCTCTGCGGCTGCATCGAGTCGCTCGCAAAAAACATCGAGACCATTGGCTCGCGGCTCATCATTCGCAGCGGGAAAGCAGACCTGGAACTTGAGCGTCTGGCAAAAGAGACCGGCGCGCACGCCATCCATTTCAATCGCGACTACGATCCCTTTGGCCGCGCGATGGAGCAGCGCGTCCGCGAAATGCGCGCGCGCCTCGGCATCGAGTGCCATGCGCATAAGGACATCGTTATGCACGAGCCGGGGGAGGCGATGACGGGCGAAGGAAAACCCTATCGCGTCTTCACTCCGTTTTCAAAAAACTGGCTCGCATTGCCGAAGGACGCACCACACCCGCGCATCCAATCACTAGGCCCCGCGCCCGCTGCCGCGCTCTCTTCGCTGCCTCTGCCCACGCTCGCGCACTGGAATCTGCGAGCAAACACCGCGACGATCCTCGCGTCCGGAGAGCGCGCCGCGCGCGAGCGCATGAGCCTCTTTATAAAAGACGGCATCCTCGCGCGCTATGGCCAGCGGCGCGATGTGCCCGCAGGCCAGACCACATCGCGGCTGGGACAGGATTTGCGTTTCGGCCTCATCTCGATCCGCGAGCTTTACGCGCGCGCGGCGGAGGCCGCGGGTGATCCGACCTGCACTTATATCAAAGAGCTGGCCTGGCGCGAATTCTACATGGCCATCCTGTTTTTCTTCCCCGAGGTTTTTGAAGGGGAGTTCAATCCCGACTTCCGCGAGATGTCATGGCCGGGCACGGACGAGGCGTTTCAGCGCTGGTGCGAAGGACGCACGGGCTTTCCCATCGTCGATGCCGGAATGCGCGAGCTGCTCGCCACGGGCTTCGTTCACAACCGCGTGCGCATGATCGTCTCGATGTTTCTCACCAAAGACCTGCACTGCCACTGGCGGCTCGGCGAGAGCTGGTTCATGCGGCATCTGGTCGATGGCGAGAACGCTAGCAACAACGGCGGCTGGCAATGGAGCGCCGGCACCGGAGCGGATGCCGCTCCTTATTTCCGCATCCAGAATCCCTGGACGCAAACCAAGCGCTACGATCCCGAGGGTGCGTACATTAAACAGTGGGTGACCGAACTGCGTCACGTGTCGCCGGAAAAATTCCTCGCGCCGCCCTCCGACGGCAAACCCATCGCCCCTGGCTACCCCGCGCCGATGGTCGATCACGCCACCGAGCGCGATCGCTGTCTGGCACGCTTTGCGAAAAGGTGACCGCGCGCGCGTCGTCCTGCTACAACGGCTGCGTGAGATATCCGAAGCGATCCGGATTCTCTCGCGACATGGAACGAAACGAAGAATCAGGTCTGTATTGGATGAAGCTGCACATGCCACCAGCCACAATCCATCCTCACTTCCTGAAAAACCGGCCAGATCGGACGCTGTGGAGGCTCATGGCTGTTGTTGGAATCATTTTCGGCATGTCGGGCACGATGGCCTCGGAGAAAGAGGCAATCGCCAGGCAGTTGTTGACGCAGCACTGTGAGAAATGCCACTCGGGTGCTAAGCCCAAGGGTCACTTTGACATCGCGAGCCTGTCGTACGATTTCGCTGACCAAAAAAACCGCGAGCATTGGCTCACTGTGCTCGATCAGCTCAAGAACGGCGACATGCCGCCGAAGGAGAAGCCGCGTCCGCCGACGAAGGACGTGCAAAACGTGATGGAGTGGATCAGCACGAGCGCGGGAGCGGCCGAGATCGCACGGAGGGAAACAGAGGGCCGCGTGGTGATGCGGCGGCTCAATCGCGCGGAGTATGCGAACACGGTGCGCGACCTGCTCGGCGTGGAAGTTGATCTGTCCGACCTGCTGCCGCCTGACACCTCGACGAACGGCTTCGACAACAACGCGGAGTTGCTGCACACCTCGTCGTTTCTCATGCGCAGCTACCTCGATGCGGCGGATCGCGTGCTCGATGAAGCCATCGCGAACGAGCCGCAGCCGTGGATCATGAAGAAGCGCTTCGACATCCGGGAAGAGAAATCCGTCAAAGCCAAGGGCAGTGTTTACCGGCACACGGATGACGGTGTCGCCATCTTTGCCACATGGGAGTCGGCGAACATCCGCGTCACCATGTGGAACTTCCGAAGTCATGTGCGCGGCAAGTACCGCTTCCGCATCTCCGGCTACGGCTTTCAGAGCGAAGGCAAACCAATCACCTTCCGGGTCACCGCCGGCACGCTCAAAGAAGTCACCGAGGAGCATCTCATCGACTACTTCGCCGTGCCTGCCGACAAACCGACCGTCATCGAGTTCACCGAGCAGCTCGAGCCTGAGAACCGCATCCGCATTCTCGCCGAGGGCCTGCCCGCGTTGCCGCCAGCCGTGGAGAAAATTGGCGCTGACAAATACACCGGACCCGGCCTGGTGATCCAGTGGGTCGATGTCGAAGGCCCCATTCTGGAGTCCTGGCCGCCACCGAGTCACAAGTCGATCTTTGGTGATCTGAAGCTCGAGCGCATGGGCCATGACCGCTTCGAGGTCGTGTCGGAGCAACCCATGGCCGATGCCGGGCGCATCCTGCGCGAGTTCGCGCATCGGGCCTTTCGTCGCCATGTCACCGACAAGGACATCGCACCCTTCCTCGCTCGTGTGAAAACAAAGCTGGAGCAAAACTACAGCTTTGAGCAGGCGATGCGCGTCGGACTGCGCGCGGTGCTCGTGTCGCCGAGCTTTCTTTTCCTCCGAGAACAAGCGCTCAAGCTCGATGACTTCGCACTGGCCAGCCGGTTGTCTTACTTCCTTTGGAGCTCGATGCCCGACGAGACGCTGCTCAACCTCGCCGCCGCGAACAGGCTCCACGAGCCAGAAGTACTTCATGCACAAGTCGAGCGTCTGCTGGGCGATCCGAAGGCGAAGGCATTCAACACGAACTTCACCGGCCAGTGGCTCAGCCTCCGCGCCATCGACGCCACGCTGCCGGATCGCACGCTCTACCCCGAGTATGACGACATCTTGAAGACCTCGATGCTGAAGGAGACCTCGCTCTTCTTTGATGAAGTGCTGAAGCACGATCTGCCGCTCACCAGCTTCGTCAGCTCCGACTTCACCTTTCTCAATGCACGCCTCGCCAAACACTACGGCATCCCCGGCATCGAAGGCATGGAGATGCGCAAAGTCACGCTGCCGCCGGGCAGTCATCGCGGTGGACTGCTCACGATGGGTAGCGTGCTCAAAGTCACCGCCAACGGCACCACCACCTCGCCCATCATCCGCGGTGCCTGGGTGCTGGAGCGCATCCTCGGCACGCCACCGCCGAAGCCACCTGCCGATGTCGAAGCCATCGAGCCTGACATTCGTGGTGCCACCACGATCCGCGAACAACTCGCGAAGCACCGCGATGTCGAGTCATGCAACACTTGCCACAGCAAGATCGACCCACCCGGCTTCGCGCTTGAGAGCTTCGACGTCATCGGCGGCTGGCGTGAGAACTACCGCGCCCTCACCAACGGCGGAGAAAAAGACAAGCAAGGCCGCCGAGTCCGCTCCGGGCCTGCCGTCGATCCCGGCGATGTTCTGCCTGATGGCAGACGCTTCGCGAACATCGACGACTACAAGAAACTCATCCTCGAAGACAACGATCAGCTCGCACGCAACCTCACGGAAAAGCTCCTCACCTATTCCACCGGCGCAGCTCCGACGATGACGGACAAACACCAGATTGAAGCCATCGTCCACCGCCTCCGCGATAAGAGATACGGCTTCAAGGCGTTGATCCACGAGGTCGTGAAGAGTCCGATGTTTCAGAGCAAATAGCTTGGCAAGCATAACAACAAACACCGATCAAATCATGCCCCTGTTAAAATCGGCCATCGCATTCGTAGTTCTGACGCTTGTTTCCTCCTGTGGCGGTGTTTTCCAAAATGGCCAGTTCACGCCGCCAGCCGATCTTGCTCGGATAGTAGTTTATTATGATGCGGTGCATCAAGGGCATAAAGCCCCAGAAGTTAGGATTCATGTGGATCGCGATCTTGCCGTCCCACGTTTGGTTCCCGGCAATTTTGCTGTGATTGATCATGCTCCAGGCAGGGTGCGGTTAAATTGTGCGCCTAATGTTTGGAAGGGATTTGGATGTGAGCTAGAGCCAGCTCTTCAAGTATTACCTGGCGAACGGAGATTTGTGAGAATTGAACCAGTCTGGGACCTCCAACGCAGCGGATATGTGCTAACATTCGTCCCCGAGGCAACAGCGCTGCGCGCTTTGCACGGATGTCGAAAAGTTCGAGTGAATCATTGAGTGAATGAACAAGAAGTTTGTGCCCACAACGTCTTTTTTGCCAATGGACATTGAATAACACCTATGAACATCCAACGCCGCCACTTCATCCGCTCCACCGGCGTCTCGCTCGCGCTTCCCTGGCTCGACATTTTTGCCGACGATCCGAAGTCCAATGGCAAACCCTCAAGCGTGAAGCAAACGCCACGTCGGATGATCTGCATTTGCGCGCCGCTCGGGCTCCACCCTGACAACTTTTTTCCCACGCAGTCCGGCAAGGACTACGCGCTCTCGCCTTATCTCGACATCCTCAAGGATCACCGTGATGAGTTCACGGTGATCTCCGGTCTCGCTCATGCGGGCATGGGGTCCAGCTTCGCGCATCAGGCATCCGCGAGCTTTCTCACTGGCGTTCCCGGCGCTGGCAGGCCCGGTTTTCGCAATGCCATCTCTCTCGATCAATTCGCCGCCGATCACATCGGCACGCAGACGCGATACCCCAGTCTCGCGTTGTCCGGCGAAGGCTCGGGTGGTTTGTCATGGACACGCACCGGTGCCTTGATACCAGCGGACAACTCACCTTCAAAAGTCTTCGCACGACTGTTTCTCGAAAGCCGCTCTGATGAGGTGAAGGACCAACTGCGCCGCCTCGAAGACGGCCGCAGCATCCTCGACGATGTGAGCGATCAGGCGAAGTCGCTGCGCTCCGGCCTCGGCAGCGAAGATCGCGACAAGCTCGACGAATACCTCACCAGCGTGCGCGAACTCGAGCAGCGCATGGTCAACGATGAAAGCTGGGCGAAGAAGCCGAAACCCAAAGTGAACGTCGAGCCGCCCAAAGACATCCCCAACGCCGCCGACCTCATTGGTCGCACGCGTTTGATTTTCGATCTCACGCATCTCGCGTTGCAGACGGACTCCACGCGGCTGATCACCATCATGCTCGCGGGTTCCACTTTCGCTCCGCCGATCCAAGGCGTCACACTCGGCCACCACGACCTCTCGCATCACGGCAAGGATCCCAGCAAGCTCGCGCAGCTCAGGATCGTCGAGCAGGAAACGATGAAGACCGTGCGCGACCTGCTCAGCAAGCTGAAGCAGTCCAAAGAGGACGACTCCACCTTGCTCGACCGCACCACGGTCTTCCTTGGCAGCAACCTCGGCGACGGCAGCAGCCACTCCACGAAGAACCTCCCCGTGCTCCTCGCTGGCGGCGGCTTCCAGCACGGCCAGCATCTGCCCTTCGATGCCAACAACCCGCCGCCCTTGTGCAATCTTTACGTCAGCATGCTGCAACGCCTCGGCATCGAAGCCGATAAGTTCGGCACAAGCACGGGGACGCTGACGGGTTTGCAGATGAAGCGCGCATGAAACACAAGCTCATCAGATGGATCGCGGTGCCAGTGCTCGGCATGGCGCTGACTCAGACGCAGGCGCTTATGCCGCATCCGCAGGCAATCAAAAACATCCATCCGCCAGGCGAGGTGGACCGGCCTGAGATGGTGAAATACATCGTCGCTGATCCCGCGTCGCTTCCCGGCATCGTAGTGGATGAGACTGCGGCGGAACTGGTGGGCGAGTGGCAGTATTCGACGCACACGCCGCCTTATGTGGGGCTTGGTTATCTCCACGACATGAAGGCCGGCAAGGGAGCCAAGTCGGTGACCTTCACGCCGACGCTCCCGCAGGCTGGCTGGTATGAAGTGCGGCTGGCGCATTGCCACAATGTGCGTCGATCCACGAAGACGCCGGTCACGATTCATCACGCAGACGGCGAAACGACAGTGCGGATCGATCAGCAGGAAGAGCCTGCGCATGATCATCTCTTCCGTTCGCTCGGCACGTTTCGGTTTGAAGCAGGTCGTGCAGGCTGGGTGCGTGTGTCGAATGAAGGCACCGAGCCGGACAAGGTGGTGATTGCGGATGCCGTCCAGTTTCTGCCGGATGGGAAGCATTGAGCAAACACTGTCCGACACAGCGCGCCTTCAGCAGGACGTGACATTCACGAGCGCGAAGACGCCTGGCAAAGGCGCTGCCAGACCATCCGGTTTCCTTGCGTTTGAGTTTTCCTTCACCGCACCATGATCTCCCGCCTCATCACTCTCATCACTCTCATCCTTCTCATCGCTCCCATCCTCCGCGCCGAGATCCCCGAGCCATACGACACCGAAAAATCTCCCCTGCCCCGCATGGATGCGGAGCAAACCGCCCGCAGCATGAGAGTGCCTGATGGTTTCAGCGTCGGCGTCTTCGCGGCGGAGCCAGATGTGCAGCAACCCATCGCAGCGTGCTGGGACTCACGCGGACGTCTCTGGGTCGCGGAGAACTACACTTACGCGGAGAACCCCAAACGCTGGGACACCGACATGCGCGACCGCATCGTGATCTTCGAGGACAAGAACGGCGATGGCCGCTTTGACGAACGCAAAGTCTTCTGGGACAAGGCCACCTATCTCACCAGCATCGAGTTCGGATTCGGCGGCGTGTATGTCCTTTGCCCGCCGAATCTGCTCTTCATTCCCGATGCGAATGGCGACGATGTGCCGGACGGCGAGCCGCAGATTCTTCTCAATGGATGGAACTACAAAACCATCGGCCACAACATCGCCAACGGTTTGCGCTGGGGCCCGGACGGCTGGCTCTACGGCCGGCACGGCATCACGGACAACTCATTGGTCGGCGCTCCCGGCGCGTCTGATGCGCAGCGCGTGAAGTTCAACTGCGCAATCTGGCGTTTCCATCCCGTGACGCGCGCTTTCGAGATCGTCTGCCACGGCGGCACGAATTCCTGGGGTCACGATTGGGATGAAAACGGCCAGCTCTTTTATCTCAACACAGTCATCGGCCATCTCTGGCATGTCGTCCCGGGCGCGTACTACCGCCGCATGTTTGGCTCGCATCTCAACGCGCATGCCTATGAAGTCATCGAGCAGACCGCCGATCATTTCCACTGGGACACCGGCACGGAGACTTGGACCGCGCTGCGCGACAAACCCATGTCATCAAAGACAGACACCGCAGGCGGCGGCCACGCGCACGTCGGCGGCATGATATACCTTGGCGACAACTGGCCCGCGCAATACCGAAACCAAATCTTCACCTGCAACCTGCACGGCAACCGCATCAACGCCGACCGACTCGTGCGCGAAGGCAACGGCTACACCGGCAAACACGCCGCGGACATCATGCGCTCGCAAGACCGCTGGTTCCGCGGCATCGAGCTGCTCTACGGCCCCGATGGCGGCGTGTTCGTGCTCGACTGGAGCGACGCGGGCGAGTGCCACGACAATGACGGCGTACACCGCACCTCCGGCCGCATTTTCAAAATGGTGCATGGCGAGCCAAAGAAGATCGCTCCATTCGATCTCGCGAAGGCCAGCATCGGCGACCTCGTGCAATATCAGATGCATCCGAACGAATGGTGGTCGCGCACCGCGCGTCGCGTGCTGCAGGAGCGCGCGGCCAGCGGCGCGGACATGGGTGAGGCAAAACGCAAACTCCGTTCACTCTCCACCACGGCGAGCGACGCACCGCACAAACTCCGCCTGCTCTGGGCGCTGCACAGCATCGGCGCGACCAATGAAAACGATCTCGCCGCGCTGCTCGATGACGACAGCGAGCACCTGCGCGTGTGGGCCATCAAGCTGCTCGGAGAAGTGAACTCGACATCTCCCTCTCTGATTGCGACACTCACCAGCATCGCGAAGAGCGACGCATCAGGACTCGTGCGCCTGTTCCTCGCTTCACACCTGCGCTTGCTGCCAGTGGAGTCGCGATTCGCCATCGCCAAGGAACTTGTGAAACACAATGAGGATGCGGAAGACAGACAACAACCACTCTGCATTTGGTACGGCATCGAGCCAGTCGTCGCCGCGAACCATCAGAAGGCGCTCGACCTCATCGAGGCGTCAAAGCTCCCGACCGTCACGCGCCTCGTCGCGCGCAGGCTCACCGAGGAAATCGAAAAGAATCCTGCTTCCGTGGATGGACTCGTCGCACTATTGGCACGGAGTGAGGGCTTCCAGCCCTCGC
>JANPIW010000379.1:0-9037 GCA_031425215.1 Verrucomicrobiaceae bacterium | reverse complement strand
GTGTATCTCGGCGGTGGTCGTGTGCTGTTCATGTCACGCACACCCCAGGGGCATCTCTTCACCGCGTGGAGCAAGGACGATGGTAAAAGCTGGACCGATCCCGCGCCCAGCACGCTCGTGCATCCCGATGCACCGCCGATGCTCTTCCCGCTGTCCGACGGCAAGACACTCGTCGCCTTCCATCACAATAAAGTGCCGACCACCGGCAACGGCGAACTCAGCGACAAAGCCGAGTTGATGAAGATGCGTAGCGAGGTCTGGGCTTCGCTGTCCACCGATGAAGGCCACACCTGGAGCGAACCGCGCTTCGTGCTCGCGAACGCCGCCGCGCCGGTTCACAAGGTCAGCGGCTTCAACTCGCAGTGTTCCTACATTGACGCGTTCACCGAGAACGGTGTCATGCATCTCTTCATGCCGCATCGCTGGCAGCAGGTGCTGCATTTAACGATCAAGGAGGACGCGCTCGGCAAGCTGCCGACGAAGGCCCAGTTGCAAAAGATCGCCGCGTCTGCCGCGAAGACTCCAATTTTCACCACCCCCATCTCGGCGAAGCTGGAGCCAACACGCCGCGTGGTTTACAAGAAGGTCGGAGATCGTGAATTGAGCCTCGACATCTTCGAGCCTGCTGGCTGGACGAAAAACGACAAACGCGCCTGCTTCGTCGCCATTCACGGCGGCGGCTGGACCAGCGGATCACCGCGTTCCATGTATGTCTTTGCCGATCATTGCGCAAAGCTCGGCATGGTGGCGATCAGCGTTCAATACCGCCTCTACAAGGCCAAGACGCCCGTGACGGTCTTCGAGTGCGTGAAGGATGCGCGTGCCGCCCTACGCTATGTGCGAGCTCATGCGGCGGAGCTGGGCATTGATCCTGAGAAGATCATCGCCAACGGTTCCTCCGCCGGTGGTCATCTCGCCGCTGCGACAGCCATGTTTGATGGAGTAGATCACCCGGATGAAAACCCCGACGTGTCATGCCATCCTAACGGGCTGGTGCTCTTTTCCCCAGTCATCGACACCTCACTGGAAGGCTACGGCAACGCCAAGATCGGCGAGCGCTGGCAGGAACTGTCCCCCGCGCATCAGGTGCGTGCCGGTTTGCCGCCCACGCTGCTCTTTCACGGCGATGGCGATACCACCACGCCGATTCTGGGTGCCCGCGTTTTCGCCGAAGCCATGAAAAAAGCAGGCAACCTCATCGAGTTCGTGTCACCACCGGGAGCCATCCACACCTACATGTTCAAAGAACCTGTCCTGCATGAGGAAACGCTCAAAAGGATGGACGCGTTCTTTGCGAAAGTGGGGTTGGTGAAGGCGAATTGAGTGCGGCCTCACATTCTTTATGCCGTAAATGTTCGACCTTCAAACCCGCGAAAGATTTATCAATCTCCAAAGATGCTCGGCGAGATCGTCTGGCTGATCAGTATGATCAGAAGGATTGAGCTTAAAATCGTATTTGCCCGATTGCTCGAACCGAGACATGTGCTCATACATTTCAGCGTAAGCTTGGTTTGCTTTTTCTGGCCGCAAGGCATCGCGCTTTTTGACCCAAGCCATATAGCCATCATAGTTTGGATGGTGAAGAAAGATCACTTTGAAGTGTTTGGGAAAGTCTGGTGGTGCGACATCGGCACACCCAACAAATAAAGGGGTGCGAAAGTCGATGTGTTGTAGAGACAAAAGAAGCGATCTTCGCTTGTTTCGCTCCGTTTGCATCGCTTCGTCCAAACAATAATTTTCTTTACCGCCGACATTCTCGAGATCGATTGCCACACAGTGGCCGTGTCTTGGCAAGTAGCTCAAAAGTGTACTTTTTCCAGACCCTGGTGCTCCGAACACGATGTAAGCAGATGAATTCATCAAGTTTTTTCTGGCTTCCGCAAGTGGCGACAAAAACTCATCTCTTTCTGCACCATTACTATTTCTTCATGCCTCGAAGGTGCGCGTCAAACCACTCGGCGAACTGCTCGTAATCTGGCTGACGATCTGCCCAGCCATGCGCGGCACCGGGTTTGACGACGAGTTGGGCGATGACACCGGTTTCCTTCGCTTTGGCGACAAAAGTTTCGGCCTGTTGGATGGGCACGAGGAAATCCTGATCGCCATGGATGATGAAGGTCGGCGGGAGTTTCGCGGTGATGTGATAGATCGGCGAGGCTTCCTTGCCGAGACGCTGGCGGCCTTCGGGCGTGTCGGACTCGGCCCCGAAGGCACCTTTGTAGTTCTTGAGCGTGCCGATGCCGACGGCATCTTCGCCGGGCTTGCCGTAGTTCAGGAAATCCGTCGGTGGATACAGGCAGGCGATGGCCTGAATGGCGCTGCTTTCGCGATCAATGGGATCTTTGGCCTTTGGATCACCAGGGCCGCCATACACGCCCATCGTGAGCGAAAGATGCCCGCCCGCGCTGCCACCACTGATGCCGAGCTTGTCGGGATTCACGTTCCACTTCGAGGCGTTGTGGCGGATGAAGCGGATGGCGCGGTGGATGTCCTGCGTGATCTCCGGGATGATGAACTTCGGCTGGCAGCCATGCCTCACGGAAAAGACGGTGTAACCGCGCTCCAAGAACGGCACATAATAATCCGGCGTGTTCGGCGAATACCCCGACACCCAGCCTCCGCTCACCATATAAACGATGCCAAATCCATTCGGTTTCTCCGGCGTGATGACATCCAGCGTGAGCGCCACACCGAACTTGCGGCCATACACCACATCCTCCGTGCGTGTATGCTTCGGGATGACAGGACGCTTGATCTCAGCGTGGAGAGAGAGGCTGCCGAGCAGCAGAACGAGGGCGAGGAGTCGGGAGAATGATTTCATGAGCGCGGGACTATACGTCCATGGTCATCCTCATTTACCAGCAACATGTCTCATGCTTTCACGTCATTCTTTGCCATGAAATGGTTCCTCGCGCTTCTCTTGTCAGTTTCCTGCACGTTTGCGGAGGTTCGGCTGCCCGCAGTCGTCTCCGATCACATGGTGCTTCAAGCTGGCAAGCCCGTCGCGATTTGGGGATGGGCGGTCGCGGATGAAGAAGTCGCAGTGGAATTCGCAGGGCAGAAAAAGACAATGAAGGCCAGCGCGAAAGGCGAGTGGCAGGTGAAACTCGATCCGCTGACTCCCAATGCAAAATCACAGACGTTGCGCATCAATGACAAGGTCATCCAGGATGTGCTCGTCGGTGAAGTGTGGCTCGCGTCCGGCCAGTCAAACATGGCGATGCAGATCAACGGCAAGCTGCACGGCAAGGTGGACAACGCCGATGCTGAAGTCGCCGCCGCGAAGCATCCAGAGATCCGCGTCTTCGTACATGACGCTCCGTTAGCCATTTATGAGCTGCCGGTGCCTGCCGATGAACTCGCGCAGGATCGTCCCGGCAAGTGGCGCGTGTGCTCGCCGGAGACCGTGGCCGATTTCTCTGCGATGGGATACTTCTTCGCCCGCGATCTGCTTGCCGAGATCAAGCAGCCCATCGGCATCCTGACCTCCGCCGTGGGTGGCACGCCGGTTGAGGCGTGGACAAGCCTTTCCGCGCAGCAAGCCGTGCCCGGCTTCAAACCGCTACTCGATGATTGGACCAAACGCCTCGATGGATTTGTGCCCGAGGCCGAGCAAAAGAAGTTCCTCGATGCCAAAGCCGCGTGGTTGAAGACACGCTCCGTCGCTCTCAAAGCCAAACAACCAGCGCCCAAAGCGCCGTCGCCGTTCAAGAACTTGCAAGTCATGAAGCCCGGCGGCCTTTTCGCCAGCATGATCGCCCCGCTTGTGCCTTACACGATGCGCGGCGTCATTTGGTATCAAGGCGAACGCAATGCCGCAGGCCCGTTCACCGGCCTGTATGGCGCGCAGCTACAAACGCTGATCGCGGACTGGCGCAAACGCTGGGGCGACGAGTTTTACTTCGCTTGGGTGCAGATTCCGGCCTTCGCCACGGCGCAGAAATTCCCCAGCGAACCCACTGGTTGGGGCGTGTTGGTGCGTGACGGCCAGCGCCGCGCCCTGCAAGTGCCGCACACCGGCATGGCCATCACCATGGACATCGGCGATCCGAAACAAGGCCACCCGACGAACAAGACCGAGTTCGCCGCGCGACTCTCCCGCGTCGTGCTGCATGACGTGTATCAAAAGGACATCGCCCTGTGGTCCGGCCCGCTTTTCAAATCCGCCGAGATCGCCGCCGATCACATCACGCTCACCTTTGATCAAGCGACCGGCCTGAAAGCCAGGTCCGGCACGCTCGAAGGCTTCGCCATCGCTGGCGACGACAAAAAATACGTCTGGGCTGATGCCAAGATCGAAGGCGACAAAGTGATCGTCTCCAGCAGTGAGATCAAAGCCCCAAAAATCGTGCGCTACTCGTGGGCGGCCAATCCGAAGGGCAATCTCGTCAATGCGGCCGGTCTGCCGGCATCACCATTCAGCAGCGAGTAGTTTTCGCGTCGATTCGACGACACAAACGCGCCCGTTTTGCGTTCACAGCGATCATGCGACGCGCGCTCGTCTTTTCACTCTTCGTCCTCAGCCATCTGCTCTCCGCTGCCGAGAAGCCGGACGTGCTCGTCATTCTCGCGGATCAATGGAGTCCGCGATTCACGGGTTGGGATAACAAGGAGGTGCGCACGCCGCACATGGACCGCATCGCGGCGGAGGGGATGATTTTTGATGCGTGCTATGTCACATCGCCGGTGTGTATGCCTGCTCGCGTGTCGTTGATCACGGGCTTGTATCCTCACAATGCAGGCCACGGGCTGTGGGGCAATGCGGCGCAGTATTACCCGAAGCCGGAGGACGCGCCGATGTTTCTCGACATCCAGCGTGCGGGCCTCACCACGGCACAGATTGGCAAGACGCACTGGACGGCGGGACCGGCGTGGCAGGAGCAGTTCAAAAACAGCGGCGCGTTTTTCAAGGCGCTGGGTCTCGATCATGTGGCGGACATTTCCGGGCCGCCGGACTCGACGAAGGGGCGTGATCCTTACTCACAGCATCTGCAAAAGCTCGGCTTGCTCCAAGCGGTGGCCGATGACTTGCACGGGCGTTATGTGAGCGGCGAGTTCGAGCCGCGTGCGAGCGTGGTGAAGGCGGAGGACTATCATGATGTCTTCACGACGGGCCTCGCGGTCGATTTCATCCGGGCGCAGCCGAAGGAGAAGCCGCTCTGTCTCGTCGTCAGCCTGCACTCGCCGCATCCGCCGCTCGATGCGCCGGGTGATTACGCCACGATGTTCGACCCCGAAAAACTCACGCTGCCCGCGAACGTGCCGGAGAAATATTTGCGCGATGGCCGGGCGCTCAATCACGAGAAGACGAAGCGCATGCTGGCGAACTACCTCGGCAAACTCGCGCTGGTAGATGATTGCGTGGCAAAACTCGTCGACGCGATGAAAGCTCGCGGCACCTGGGACAGCGCTTTGGTCGCCATCAGCGCCGATCATGGCGAGATGATAGGCGCGCATGGTTACCTGACGAAGGGCCGCTTTTATGAGGAGTCCGTTCGCGTGCCGCTGGTGCTGCGTTGGCCCGGCCAGATCAAAACAGGCCGCAGCAAGGCTCCGGTGCAGATGATGGACATCTACCCGACCATCGTGGAAGCCGTCGGCGGCGAACTCACACCTGGTCGTTTCGCGATGTCGCTGCTGCCCATCGCGCGTGGCGAAAGAGACCGCATCCGCCCCATCGCCGTCAGCGAGATCGGCGACAAGGTGCCGCTGCGCATGATGGCGCGTGATGATCACTTCAAATACTGGGCCGACGAGGAGCGCGAATACCTCTTCGACCTCGAAACCGATCCGCTGGAACAAAACGAGCTCTCCGCCGCGCCCGAGCATCGTGAAACCCTCCATGCGATGCGCGAAAAGTTGCTGACGCACCTTCGTTCCACGCAGGTGAACCTTTCCGCAGGTTACAAACCCAAAGTGCAGCGCTTGCGCGAGGCGGAAGCCAAATCCAAGCAACGTTGATCTCATGCGCCGACTGTTTATCTCGCTTTCGTCATTCGTCATTTTGCATTCGTCATTCGCGGAGAAGCCGTTGAACGTCCTTTTCATCGCGGTCGATGACCTGCGCCCGGAACTCGGCTGCTACGGCGCTGCGCACATGAAAACACCCAGCACCGACAAGCTCGCCGCGAGCGGGATGCTGTTTGAGCGAGCGTATTGCCAGGTAGCCGTGTGCAATCCGTCGCGCAGCAGCGTGCTCAGCGGAACGAGGCCAGACACGACTGGAGTGCTCGACAACCAGCACTTCATGCGCCCCAACATGCCCGACGTCATCTCGTTGCCGCAGCATTTCAAAAATCACGGCTACACCAGCCTCTCCCTCGGCAAAATCTTCCACCACAGCGAACGCGAACCCGGCGATGACCCGCAGTCATGGAGCGAACCGGCGTGGTATCACGGCGAGCCGTATCGACACTGGTTCACGAAAGAATCGCTCGATTATGTGAAGCAGCTCAAAGCGCTGCCAAAGGCCAAGCAGCCGAAGCAACTCCGCGCCGCGCCGTTTGAGGCTGCGGACGAGCCGGATGGCTCCTATCCCGATGCTCAGACGGCCGAA
Source organism: Verrucomicrobiaceae bacterium (assembly GCA_031425215.1). Classification (GTDB taxonomy): domain Bacteria; phylum Verrucomicrobiota; class Verrucomicrobiia; order Verrucomicrobiales; family Verrucomicrobiaceae; genus JANPIW01. The sequence continues at coordinate 2,481 of JANPIW010000379.1, read as the reverse complement.
AAAGCCATCGAGACTCTCCAGCGCCTCAAAGCCGACGGGAAGCCGTTCTTCCTCGGCATCGGCTTTGTGAAGCCGCATCTGCCTTTCACTTGTCCGCAGAAGTATTGGGATCTGTATCCGGCGGAGTCGATCCAGCTCGCCGCGAATGCGCAGCGCCCCAAAGACGTGCCGGAGCCTGCTTTTCACAACAACTACGAACTCCGCAGCTACGGCACAGTGCCTGAGAACGGCAAGGTGACGGATGCGATGGCTTTCAATCTTATCCGCGGCTACCGCGCCTGTGTGAGCTTCATGGACGCGCAGCTCGGACGTGTGCTGGATGAGCTGGACCGCCTCGGTTTGCGCGAAAACACGCTCATCGTGCTCTGGGGCGACCACGGCTATCACCTCGGCGAAAACGGCGTCTTCACGAAAATGACCAATTTCGAGAATGGCACCCGCGTGCCACTCATCGTGAGCCTTCCCGGCATGAAAACCGCAGGCCAGCACTCAAAGGCACTTGTGGAGCTGGTCGATCTCTATCCCACGCTGGCAGAGCTGTGTGCGCTTCCGCTGCCAAAACACCTCGAAGGCAGCAGCTCCGCCCCGCTGCTCCAAAAGCCTGATCAACCGTGGAAGAAAGCCGCATTCAGCCAATACCTGCGCCCCGGCAAGCCGCCCTACACCGGCCGGAGCATCCGCACCGACCGCTGGCGCTACACGGAGTGGCATGATTTGAAGCAGCAGCCTGCGGGCACCGAGCTGTATGATGAACTCAACGACCCGCAGGAGACGACCAACCTTGCGGGTGATGCCGCGCATGCGGAGACGCTGAAGGAACTTGCTGAGAAGTTGAAAGCGGGTTGGAAAGCATCGTTGCCATGGATCGCCGCCACTTCCTCCACACACTAGCCGCCGCACCGCTGCTGGCTGTGGAGTCGCGCCCCAAGGTGCCCTTTCGTGTTCTTTACAGCAACGACACGACAAACATCACCTCCTGCGTCAGCCCTTTCCACCAAGCGCGTGAGCCTTTCCGCAAAGAGATGCTCGAAGCATCGGTCGATGAGGTGGCAGGTCTGGTGGACGCCCATTTTCTCCAGCCAGGACTCGGCATGGTGCCCATGTGGCCGAGCAAGGTGCTGCCGCTGGCGGAGCACTACGGGTGGATCAAGCAGCGTTACGCGCAGAAGCCGGATTCGTTCGGGCAGTTCGTGCTGAACGGTGGCGATGTGGTGAAGGTCTTCATCGACCGCTGCCGAGCCAAAGGCCAGGCCGCGTTCATCTCCTTCCGCATGAACGACGCACATCACAAAGAGTTCGTCGATCCCAAGCCCGGGGACAAACCGGGCAGCAGCATCGGCATGAGTGTGACGAAGTTTCATGCGCTGCATCCCGAGCATCGCATCAAGCCCGGCTCGCAGCGCGGGGCCGATCTTGTGCATAACTTCGCCGTGCCAGAGGTGCGGGCGCAGAAGCTCGCGCTGATTCGCGAACTCTGCGAGAACTACGACGTCGACGGCCTGGAACTCGATTTCCTGCGCTTCTACACCTACTTCCGCGAGGACGAAACACCGCTGGAGCAACGCCGCGCCATCATGACCGGCCTCGTCAAAGAAGTGCGGCAGATGCTGGGGCCGAAGCGCTGGCTCTGTGCCCGCGTGCCGTGTTATTTGCCCGCGCTCGATGTGCTCGGACTCGACTTGAAAGCACTCGTCGCCGCCGGACTCGACATGGTGAACGCCTCCGCGCACTACTTCACCACGCAGCAGCACTATCTGGCCGTCATCCGCAAGCAAACCGAGGGCGCGGCGCTCTACTTCGAGCTTTGCCACACGATTTGGAAAGGCGACAAAGTCACCACTGGCTACGATGGGTTTCCGTTTCGTCGTGCTACGCGCGAACATCTGCATACCGCTGCTCATCTGGCCTATGCGCGCGGTGCGGACGGCATCAGCCTGTTCAACTTCGCCTACTACCGTCAGCACGGCCAGGGCGAGGGGCGCGGTGTCTTTGGCGAACCGCCCTTCGGGGCGCTCAAGGCACTGAGTGATCCACAGGCACTCGCGCAAGAGCCGCAGCACTGGTTCATCGCCCAAGGCTGGCGTTCGCCCGGCGCGAAGCCGCTTCCAGTGCCGCGCAAGATCGAGCTTGGGAAGCCGGCGAAGTTCAATTTCGATCTCGCCGCGCCGAAAGGCGGATGGAAGTACGACGCGCGTGTGCGCATTCAATCCGACAAGCCTCTCGGCGATGGTGAATGGAGCGCCACCTTTAATGGCGAGGCTATTTCTATTTCAGCGGATGTCTCGGAGCCGTTTGCCGTGCCTTATCCATCCATGATCGCTAAACCGGATGAACTGCGTGCTTGGATGATCCCCTCCAAATTCCTGCGCGACGGCAAAAACAGCCTCGAAGTCACGCAGAAGACCGGAGAGCCGATTTCCGTCGTGTTTGTTGATCTGGCGATTGGTCAGGCTTCTTGACCAGCAAGGCGGGCGGTCGTGG
>JANPIW010000378.1:0-2044 GCA_031425215.1 Verrucomicrobiaceae bacterium | reverse complement strand
TTCAACGAGGCCATCGTCAACCGCATCCTCGACGACATCGTCAAAGCCGCGCACCCAAAGCAAATCATCGTGCGCGGAAAATTTGCGCCACGCGGCGGCATCCAGCTCACCTGCGAGGCCCGGCACCCGGACCGCAAAGGCACGCTCGCGTGGGCTTGAGCCTCGCCGGGCACACACACTCTCCCCGTCATGTCCAAGACACTCGTTCTCCTCAGCGGCGGCATGGACTCCACCAGCGCGCTCTATTGGGCGCGGCAGGAGCACGAGATCGTTGGCGCGGTCAGCTTTGATTACGGCTCCAAGCACAATCACAAGGAAATCGCCCTCGCCGCGTGGCACTGCGGGCATCTCGATGTGTGGCACGACATCGTTGCGCTGCCGTTCGTGAATGAACTCTTCTCCTCCGATCTCCTCAAAAGCGGCGGCGACATCCCTGACGGCCACTACGAAGAGCAGTCGATGAAACAAACCGTCGTCCCCTTCCGCAACGGCATCATGCTCGCCATCGCCTGCGGCATCGCCGAGAGCCGCGGCGCGGACGCGCTCGTCATCGCCGCGCACGCTGGAGATCACGCGATATACCCCGACTGCCGCGAGCCGTTCATGCGCGCCATGGCCGACACGATGCGCGAGGGCACTTACGCGCACATCGAGCTGCTGCGCCCCTTCATCCATCTCGACAAAGCCGCGATAGCAAAGCTCGGCGCCGCGCTCGGGGTCGATCACGCCAAAACCTGGTCGTGTTACAAAGGCGGGGAAATCCACTGCGGCACCTGCGGCACCTGCGTCGAGCGCCGCGAGGCATTCATCAAAGGCGGGCTGGATGATCCCACCGAGTACGCCAGCACCGCCCCGTTGCCCTCAAAACCCTGAGTCTGGCGGCTTCGGCTACGCGCGCTTCCGGCACATGTCGCAAATCTCATCCCCGCTCTCGGTGATGCGGAAGTCCAGCGCGGGATCGTCGATTTCTGTTTTGGAGCAGACTTTGCACTGGTGGAAAAACTCAGCCTCGGGCGCGGTGGCTTTGGCGAAGCGGAGGCGTCGCTCCACGACCTCGCCTTTGTGCTGCGCAGCTTTGATGAGGCCGGGGCCGAAGGTGATGAAGAAGTTCAGCAGTGAGAAGCCGATGTGCCAGCCGAGCACGGGTGTTTTGATGAAAGTGAAGAAGATGGATCCGGCGGTCAGCGCGGCGAGCCATTTCATTTTGATAGGGATGATCATGAAGAGATAAATCTCCTGGTCAGGGAAGTACACGGCGAAGGCGAAGAGGAGCGTGGCCATGAGGATCCAGCCTGCATTGACCAGGCTGGCGCCGGGGAAAAGCAGGCCGCCGATGGTGACGAAGAGAATGCCGGCGAAGAGGTAGAGATTGAGGCGGAAGCTGCCCCATGCTTCCTCGAGGCCGTCATTGATCATCCAGAGAAAAGGCACGCCGAAGAGGAGCCACAGGATGCTCGTGCTGCCGGGCAGCAGGACGTGGCTCACGATCCGCCACACCTGGCCGGACATGATGCCCTGCGCGTCGAACATGAGCATCGCGCCAAAAGCGGGTGAGTACTGGACGAGGAACCAGTTCAATGCCTGGAACACAGCGATCACGCGCACGATGTTGGGGATGGCGAGACGGCCGAGTTTTTCTTCGAGGGTGACAAGCAGAGTCATGAGCGGGGCGGGAAGGATGTACGCACGGATGGCGCGCTTGGGAACCTGTTTCACGAGATTGGTGTCACGGAATGTGCGCGAGGCCGCTTCACATTCCATGAGCCTGCGTCTGACAGGTGCCAGCAGGAAAACGGGCTCCGCGGAAAATAGTGGTCGGGCTGGCGAGATTCGAACTCACGACCTCTTGCACCCCATGCAAGCGTTCTACCAGGCTGAACTACGGCCCGACCTTATGGCGGGATCGTCATTTAGGCGACCCAGCTGGGGACGCGAATAGTGATGAGGGGCGCGTGCTTTGCAACTGACATGTTCATGCCGATTGAATTTCTTTAGCGCTTTTTCGGTGCTAGGGGAAGCTTGCCTCCGCGCAGCCAGCCATGGA
>JANPIW010000377.1:0-4451 GCA_031425215.1 Verrucomicrobiaceae bacterium | reverse complement strand
AAGAGGAGGTGGCTTCATCAAGCGATCAATTCCCCAAGATGATCGGCATTCTGGAGAAGACGGAACGCATCGACCCCGTGCTCATAGAGCTGCTCGCAGCCCATGCTAGATCCATCAGAAACATCGCCCGGCTGCTGCCGCTGCTGCGCAAACATCCGGCGGTGATGGAATGGCGTGACGCGCCATCCGATCGCAAACCGGCGCTGCCCCTCGCGCGGTATCCAATGAACGACGCTCGTTCCGAGGTGATCACACTTTGGGCGCTGGTCGAGGCTCTGCATGGAGGCAATGCGCAACATTGGAAAATTCTCATCGCTGAGATCGAAAAACCGGCAGCACCCGACCCTTCCATGCCAGCCGAGATGGGGTTCCCATCAGGCTTCGGCCCGTCGTCATTCAGGGAGCGCTACCGCTACTCCCAGGCAAATGACACCTGGAACATCGTGGCACAGGACTGGGCGGAGATGCATCATCCGGCGCAGTGGGACAAACTGGTGCGTCTGATGCAGAGCACCCTGGCTGACATCTCGACAGAGGGGCAAAATTTATTCAATGACACACTCCTCGCATTCACAGCAGTGCCCGAGAGTTTCATCTCCGCCACCCTCAGGGGCAGCATCCCTGCGTTGCAGAGATCAGATCAAGATTTCATGCCGCGCTCCTCATCGAACAATATGCTCTACGCCGCATGGAGATCGCTGGCAGTCGATCCCGAAACCAAACAACGTGCTGACATTAAGGAGCGGCTCTGCGCCTTGGAGCGCATGGCGGTGTGGCAGGCAATCAATCCGGCGTTGACGCGGTTCATGGACAGACCGCTGCACAATGTTGTCAGGACGGAGTTGTTGTCAGAGCAGGAGTTGATTGCCAACGCTGCGAAGATCGCCGGATTTGGCGCCGGCTGCCTTGCGCGCGAGATGGTTTACTTCCTCATTGGAAAAGGAGAGAAGCCACTCGCGCTCCAGATCATTCGAGAGCGCTCCATGTCGCAAGCAGTCGTGCCGGCGCAGGACGCGCTGCATTTTGCGGTGGTGGAGGCGGAGTTTGGTGAGAGCGGCCTTGCCCTTAAGTGGCTGGGAACGACCAGATTTGCGGCTGAATCAAACTCAGATCGCGCCCGTGATTTCCCGGCCAGAGCGGCTATCGCCAGATTGAGGACACGGATGGAGATGAGGTGACGCGCGAAAGTCTTGCGCCATGTCACTGCCCTCTGAGAAGAGAGAGGCAGTTTTTTCCACCCATCATCAACACCCGCTTGCGGGGCTGCGTGGGTACCCTTAGCGTACCTGCATTGAAATGGTCATTTGTCTCGAATCCTCGGTGCTCGGCGGTTATCTCTCGAACGAAGTTCCCGGTCTCATCACCGGCATGTTGAACATCGCCGGGCAGCGGCAGCCAGTGCGCATGGAGCTTTCGGGGAATTTCATGCGCGACATCGCGGGCTGCCGGGTGGATCTCCTCAACCCGCTGCCAGATACGGATGTGGACATGCTCGAGAGCTTTGCGCCGCTGCAAACGGGTCAGGCTGGCGTGATGACCGCATCCCATCGCGCGGTGCAACTGCCGCGACGCAAGAGCGCGATGGCCGCCGGCTACGCGATCCCTGATCCCACCGGGCTGAAAAATCTGATCTTCCTCGAATGGTTCAATCAGGACAACCAGCGCATCCTCATCCAGTCGTGGCATCTCCAGCTCCGCGTGACCGCGCCGCGCTGGTCGCTCTCCAGAGATGCCGAGACCGCGCAGATGCGGCAGAACCGCGCGCGGCGGAAGCATTTCCTTTTGAACCGTTCCAGGAGCGGCCCGAAGACAACGCCTCTGGGGCAGGCGATGGCGCACGATCCCTTTGCGCCGCTGGGTGATGGCGGCGTGGCGTTTGGCACGATGGAGCCGGAGCTGCCCGATGGCGCAAAGCCTGTCGTGCCGCGTGGTGATCCTGTGCAGCGCTCGGCGGCGCTCGCGGAGGAGCTGCGCCGGTTTGAGCGTCTCATGCACAGCACGGGCCACGGCATCGGCACCAAGCCTGCGGTGCTGCAATTGCTCACCACGGTGAGCGATCTGGCCGCGCATCTCACGCACGCGTTGCGGCAGTTCCTCACCGGCGGCCGCACTCAGTGGCATTTCCTCGCGGTCGATATCGAGCAATCACTGCCCATCTTCGCCGCGGCGGTGAATGCTTGTGATCAAATCATGCAGCAAGGCTCCTCCGCCACGGACTCGCGCTGGCTGGACGGACTCCAGCGCTGCCTGATGAGTGTCGATCTGCGGATGCGCGAGCTGCTCATGCTGCTGCGGGAAGGGTGAGCCTGGGCGGAGAGTTGATGGTTGAGAGTTGAAAGTTGAGAGTCTGAGAAGGAACGGATTCGCGCGCATCGGGGTGCCGCCGACGTTCACCTGCGGGCTTGATGCCAATGCAGCCACCCTTCCTGAATCAGGCTCTCGACCATCAACTTGCATCTCTCAACTCCGCTTGACCGACACACCCGTCTTGATCCGCAGCAGATCACTGCCCGCTGTTATATAAAGCGTCGCGGCATCAGCGCCGCGGCCAAAGGCGACATTGGTCGGCGGATGCTCCACTTTCAGATAAGCCAGCTCTTTTCCTTCGGGTGTATAGACGCACACGCCGGGACGCTTCTCCGAGCGGCAGGCCACAAAGAGATTCCCCTTTGCATCGCACGTCAGCCCGTCCGGTCCGGCCTCGGGTGAGTAATCCACGAGCACCTTGCGAAACGTCGCGCTGCCGTCCTCGTGCAAATCATAGGCCAGCAGCGCCATCGTGCCTCTGCGCAGCGGCGGCGGCTTCTTGTCCGCGTCGAGCAGCGCGTCCACGCCCTCCGCGCCGTTGTCATTGCACACGACATAGAGAGTGCGCTGGTCGGGAGAGACAAGAATGCCGTTGGGCTTGCCCGCGTCCGTGATGATGCGTGTGACCTTGTTGTCCGTGTCGATGCGATACACGCCCATCTCCGGCTGCTCCAGCGCCTCGGGGCCGACGTATTTGGGGTCGGTGAAATAGATGCGCCCCTTTGCGTCGATTCCGAGATCGTTCGGCGCGTTGTAAGGCCGTCCGTCAAAGCGCGCTGTGAGGATGCTGCACAGTCCCGTCTTCATGTCCGTGCGCGACACCCGCCGCCCTCCGTAGTCCGCGCCCTCGCACGCGATCAGATTGCCCGCCGCGTCAAACTCCAGTCCGTTCGACTTGTTGCTCGGCGAGCGAAACAGCGTTGTCTTTCCCGTGCCCGGATCGTAGCGCCAGATGTGCCCGCCCTCCGTCACCCCGCGCTCATCCCGCACGATCTGCGAGAGCGTGATGTCGCTAAAATAGATCATTCCGTCCGGCGCGGAGGTCACACCCTCCGTCTCGCCATGGCCCGTGAAGAGCTTCTCCAGTTTTGCATCGGAGGGGAAGATGGAGTCATCGGCGAATGACGAGGAGACAAATGCGAAGAGGAGAAGAGTGGCGCGGAGCATGGAGAGTGAACGTTGATTGATTTCCCCTTTCAGCTTTTCCTCCGCCTCAACAAAGACCACCACCTTCCCCTTGCACAGATCGGCGAGCACGGTTTCAACTGAATCGAATACGGAAGCTTTGGGCATGGCGAAAAGAACAATTCGCGCAGGAACGCCCCGCGGGGAAGGGTGCGCATGGTACCTGTGAGCGCGGGAAAATCCAGCAGGGTTTTGAAGGCAAATGCGAGTGGTGCGAGCGGCAGGCATGATTATGATTGCGATCATGGACATGCTGCCTGCCACTGACTCATCACGCACTGACCGCGAGCATCTGAAGCTACTGGCGATCTTTCATTTGGTGGTTGCCGGGATCGCGGTAGTGCTCTTTGCGGTTGTGCTGGCACAGCGCTTCGCTTTCAGCGACATGAGCCGCATTCATGAGATGCTTCTGGAGAAGCAAGCCGCGCCGAAGGCCGATGAAGTTCTGGCCAGTGAGCCCTCGCTACGACTGCCGCCCGCCGGAATCTTCGACAGCTTCCTTCGCTTCTTCTGGATTTGGAGTGCGGCGGTCATCACAGGCGCGGTATTGAATCTCGTCTCGGGGCTGTGTCTTTTGCGGCAACGCTTCCGAACTCTCTCACTGATCGTAGCGGGACTGGACTGCGTTTGGGTTCCCTTCGGCACAGTGCTTGGCGTGTTCACAATCATCGTACTGATGCGCGAGTCGGTGACGCGGCTTTATGACACAGAGCGGTCGTCTTGATGAACCAACCCTTCCCCATGCGCCCCGTCGCCACGCTCCGCACATGCTTCGCGGAAAAGTTCGGCATCCCGCGCCAGAGCGGCATGGTCGAGGAGGCAGAGGGTGTCGTGGAGTTTTTGCCCGAGTTCAGCAGCGCCGATTTCGTTCGCGGGCTGGAAGGCGTCTCGCACATCTGGCTCGTCACTGTTTTCCATCAGTCCGCGCCCTGGGACGGCAAAGCCACCGTGCGCCCGCC
>JANPIW010000376.1:0-5570 GCA_031425215.1 Verrucomicrobiaceae bacterium | reverse complement strand
CGATGATGGTGTTGGCCAGCGGCGGCGCGGGCGGGATGATGAGGTCCATGACCAGCTCCTCCTGCGGAGCTTCGATGGCGCTCACGCGATCAAACTCATCCAGCCGCGTGCGCGCCTTGCTCCGCTGCGCGCGCACACCCGCGCGGACGAACTCCAGCTCGTGGCGCAGGTAGCTCTGGCGGCGGCGTTCGGTGTTTGCCTCCACGCCCTCGCGCACGGCTTTGCTCTCGAGATACGCGGTGTAGTTCCCCGGATGACTGTAGATGCGCCCGTCGTCGATCTCCGCGATGCGCGTCGCGATGCGGTCGAGGAAATATCGATCATGCGTGACGAAGAGAACCGCGCCGGTGAAGTCGCGAAGGAAATGCTCCAGCCACTCGATGGACTCGGCGTCGAGATGGTTCGTCGGTTCGTCGAGCAGCAGCAGATCCGGCTGCGCCACCAGCGCGCGAGCAAGAGCGACACGGCGCTTCTCACCGCCCGAGAGATCGCGCACGATGCGGTCGGCGGCAGGCAGGCCCAGCTCGTTCATCGCGGTGTCGATGCGTGTCTCCACTCCCCAGCCGTCGTGAAGCTGGATTTGATGCAGCACGTCAGCTTCCTGATCTCCCTTCAAATCACCCGACTCATAGCGCGCCACCATGTCCAGCACCACGGACGCGCCCGCGCGCACATTGTCGATCACGCTCGCGTCATCATCGAGTGTGAACTCCTGCGCGAGATAGCCCATGATCATCCCATTGCGGCGCGACACCACGCCGCTGTCCGCGTTTTCCGATCCGGCCATGATTCGCATGAGGCTGGTCTTGCCCGTGCCATTGCGTCCGACGAGGCCCACCTTCTCGCCCTCATGCACCGTGAGGCTGGCGCCATTGAAAACCTGTTGCAGGCTGAATTGCAGCCGCAGGTCTTGGGCGGAGATGAGAGCGGGGGTGTCCTGGGCCATGAGAGATTTGAAAATTCGGATTTGAGAATTGCGGGCCGGTGATCTGGACGGCATCAGCGAGAGGCGCAACCGGTGAATTGCCTCGGTAATCACATCAACGCACACTTGAGCCTGCGCGTGATCTGGAGCATAGCCAAGCCGCAAAATGGCAGAGCCTATCCCCGTCATCATGAACCCGGCCGCGCACAGCACCAAAGCTGCGCGCGTGCTGGAACGTGTGCGCGCGCTGGAGCCGCGTCCCGAGATGTTTATCACCGATAGCGTGGGCCATGCGACAGTGCTCGCGGAGAGACTCGCGCGCGAAGGCAGGCCGCTCATCGTGGCGGCGGGCGGAGACGGTACGGTGAATGAGGTGCTGCAAGGGCTGTGCGCGGCAAACGCCGGGCGCGCGGATCCGGCCACGCACACGGCGCTCGGTGTGCTGCCGGTGGGGACGATGAATGTTTTTTCCCTCGAACTGGGAATGCCGCCGCGCGATCTGGAGAGCTGCTGGAGCATGATCACGGCGGGCCGAGTGAGCGAGATCGATCTTTGGATGGCCAACGAGCAGTTCTTTGTGCAGCTCGCCGGCGTGGGCCTCGACGCCGAGATCATCGCGCTCACACCCTGGGAGATGAAGAAGAAACTCGGTCCGCTGAGCTACGCGATCTCGGCGGTGAAGGCTTGGTTTCAAAAAGCGCCGGTGCTCACCATTGAGATCGAGGGCAGGCCGCCGATGCGCGGCTCCGTGGTGCTTCTGGGCAGCGGTGTGCATTACGGCGGCCCGTTCTCGGTTTTCCGCGCTGCATCAAACCGCGACGGTCTGCTCGACGTGCTCATCTTCCAGCAGCTCGGCTACTGGGAGATCGCCCAATTGCTCCGCGCCATTCTCATCGACGGCTTCGAGAAGAGTCTCGACCTCGACTATCTGCAAGTCTCCGCGCTGACGATCAGGTCCGAGGGGAGAGAAGCGCCGTTTGAGATCGACGGCGAGCTGTCTGCCTCGACTCCGGTTTCCTTCCGCGCCGCGCCGTTCCGGCTTCGTGTCGCGGTATGAGACGCAAGATCACGTCTTATCCGCGGATCGGCGGGCCATACCAGCGGTAGCACATGAGATAGATGAGGATGCCGGTGACGGAAACGTAGAGCCAGACGGGCACGGTCCACTTGGCGACGCGCTTGTGTTTGTCGAATCGCTGCCGCAGCGCCGGCACGACGGTCATGATGACCAAGGGCACCGTCAGAATGGCCAGCGGGATGTGCGTGAGGAGCAGCGTGAAGTAGATCGGCCTCGACATCCCCTGCCCCGCGAACCTGACGTGACCGATGGTGTAGTGGTAATACAAGTAGCAGCCGAGGAACGCGGCGGAGAACAGCAATGCGATGCTCATGCTGGCGATGTGCGCCTGCTTCTGCCCGATCTTGATGCACACCAGTCCGATAATGATGTGGAAGAGCGCTGCGGCATTGAAGCAGGTGTAGAGATGCGGGAGATCGGCGGCGGTCATGGGGGGAGTTTGCGGTGGTTGGCTGTGGTTGGCTGTGGTTGGCAGTTGTTTGCGATGGTTGGAAGGGCGGGCTTCAGGAGAACAATTGCAAACCATCGCCCTCAACTGCAAACCACTGCAAACTCATTTCTTACCCTTCTTCATCTGATCAAACAGATACCTCAAATCCTTGCGCACTTTCTCGGCCCAGAAGCTGGCGAACTCGGGGTCCTGGCTGTTGAGATCGTAGTGACCGCGCAGATGACCCTCGTGATCGATGAGGGCGACCTTCATGTCGTGGAGGTACTTGTCGGCGGGACTGAGGCGGTCTTTCTCGGGAATCTCCTGCACTCCGGCGAACTTGAACTGGAAGGTGAGATAATTACGCACCTGGTCTTTGGGGCCGGTGACAAACCACCAGTTGTCCTTGGTGATTTGGAATCGCCCGGCGAACTCGGTAAGAACGGCGGGCGTGTCCTCGGGATCGACGGTGAAGGAGAGGAACTGGATGTTGGGATCGCTGCCGAACTCATCGTAAAGCTCCTTCATTTTTTGCACCACCGCCGCGCATCCGCGCGGGCACTGGGTGTACACATAGCCAGCGACGATGATCTTCCCTTTGAGCTGCGCGAGATGCACTTCCTTTCCGCTGCGCTCGGTGAGGGCGAGGTCTTTTTCGAGTCGGCCGAGATAGGGCGGGCGGTCGTCTTTCTCCAGCTTCTTGAAGCTCTGGGCGACGAGGTAATTATAAAGGATGACGGAGCCGAGCATGATCATGATGAGCGGCACCCAGATGGTCCAGGGATTGATCGTTGGTTTGGCGGGCGGTGTTTCCATGTCAGTGAAATACGAGTGTCAGCGCCATGCGGCGACGGTGAGGATGAGGATGGCGGGCAGATACATGAGCGTGCAAAAGAAGAGCTTCCGCGCGCGCGGCCTTTCACGATGCCGGTAGAACTGCCACGCGAGCCAGCAGAGCCAGCCAGCGAGCAGGAGCGCGAGCGGGAGAAACCACCAGGCGACGATGCCCATCATGACGGGATAAACCATGAGCAGTAGCGTGGCGATGGAGAAAAACAGCGCGCGGCCTGCGGTGCGCGAGCCGCCGTCGTCGTCATTCGCCCACATGACGAATCCGCCCTGGCGATACTGGTCGCGATACATCCAGTTGATGGCGAGAAAGTGCGGCATTTGCCAGAGGAAGAGCAGCACGAATAGATAGATCGCGCCCGGCTCGACGAGGAGCTGCCAGCGAAAATACGGCGCGCCATCGGGCGGTGGTCCAGCCGCGCCAGCCCAGCCGATGAGCGGCGGGAGCGCGCCGGAGACGGCGCCGACGAGGGTGTTGAGCACGGAGGTTTGCTTGAGCGGCGTGTAGATGAAGAGATACACGGCAAGCGTGAGCGCGGTGAGCGAGGCGGCCTCGGTATTGACCATGCGCACGAGATGGATGAGCGAGAGCGCGCTGAGCAACCAGCCGATGCCAAACGCGGCGGAGGGCGCGATGCGACCTGCGGGAAGCGGGCGGTCAGCGGTGCGCTCCATGCGCGAGTCCGGCTCGATCTCCATGAGCTGATTGAAAACCGCCGCGCCAAACGCGGCGAGCGTGCTGCCGATGATGGTGTGCAGCAGCAGCCACATATCCATCGCACCGTGACTGCCCAGCCAGAAACCGACGAAGGTGGTGACGATGACAAGCGCGCTGAGGCGGAACTTCGTCAGCACCATGAGATCATTCATGGTGGATGGAGTGGCCGGGGTCTTGTCCGTGAGTTCGGGCATCGGGAACGGGATATTAGCGCATGACGGCGCGCGCGCGAGTGCTGCCGAGCAACCAGAGGAAAAGACCGCTGACCAGCAATGACGACAGGCCGATGTGCAGCACCTGGGCGACGCGCACAATGCCGACATGCGAGAGCACTATGCCGAGCACCATCTGGCTGAGGATCAGGCTGAGGATGCTCCATTCCAGCCAGCCGATGCGGCCAAGCGCGGTCCTCGCTGCGCGAGCAAACCAGATGCCGACTCCGAGGACTAACCATGAGAAACTGCGATGCGCGAGATAGACCCAGCTTTGCTCAAGCTCGGCGACCCATTCTGCGCGCTGCTGACCGGCGTGGAGGATGGCGAGGCTGTCGGTCATCTCGCGGACTTGTGATCCCATGATGCCTTCGATTATGACGAGAGCAAACAAGGCCCAAGCGACTGGCTTGACTGTGCGTGAGATACCGAGGCTCATACGCCAAGGCTCGCGGGTGCCTCGCCATGCGGTGAACACAAGCGTACACAGCAGGAGAATGGCGAGGGCCATGTGGAGAGTGATGACACCGGGCTTTAATCCGCTGAGCACGACTCGCGCGCCGAGCCAGGCGTTCACGCCGACGAGCACAAATGATGCGAGTGCGCAGAGGACGACGGACGGGCGACTTTGCCAAAACGAGGCGATGAGAAGCGCGGTGACGCTGAGACCGACGGGGAGGCTGGTGAGGCGGTTGATGTACTCCACCCATGTGGCTACGGGATCGAACTCAGCACGGATGGTGTCGGCAGTGATCGTGGCGGGATCGCGTCCGTGCTTGGCGGCACGAGCTTTGAACTTATCGAGATCGAGATGCGTGAAGTCGATCTGGTCGGCGCTGGTCGGCGGGATCATGCGACCGTAGCAGAAGGGCCAGTCGGGACAGCCGAGGCCGGAGCCGGTGGCGCGCACTACGGCACCGACGAAGAGGAGGACTTCGACGGTGATGAAAGCGGTGAGTGCGAGGCGTTGGAAGCGAGTCATCATCAAGATACGAATGGCGGATCAATGGGGCGCATCACCACGCAGACCCATTCACGAACGGAACAAGGACATGCTCAAACACAAACCCCGGCGCTCGCGCTACCAGGGCCGTGAAGGGAATCATAGTATTCTTCCAGACCACCCAAGGCAGATGGAAATCAATGCGCGGCTGGCTTAGCGGCTACGGTTGCTGCTGCTGCCGCTGTTTCTGCGGCCTTTTTGGCGGCGGCTTCGCTGCCTTCTTTGAGCCAGTCATCGAATTCCTTCTGGCTGACAACTTGGAGCTCGGCGCGCATGTTAGAGTGACCGGGGCCGCAGAGCTGACCACAAATAATATCCCAAGTGCCTTCCTTGACGGGCTTGAACCACATGTGGG
>JANPIW010000375.1:0-4778 GCA_031425215.1 Verrucomicrobiaceae bacterium | reverse complement strand
TGACGCTGAGGTGTCGGCTGCAGTTGGCTCAGCGGGCGCTTTTTCTCACGACGCGGGCATGACTCTGCGCTGCGGTCGGGGCCGGGACGTGTGATGTGGGTCGTGATCATGGAGCGGGTTCGGCGGCGGGTGGTGGTCTTGAACGGATGCAGGCAACGGCTCGAATGGCATCTGTCGTGTCACCGACGCCTCCCGCTCGCCCGTCGCCAGAGCTTGAGCGTCATCCGGCACGCCAGCATGTGTTGCGGCAGTTGCATTGCCCGTTGACCTTCCTCCCCCTCCTCCACTAGCATCTCCGCACCATGAAAAACCTCCTCTTCATCTCATGCCTCCTCCTCTCCACCACCGCGCGCGCTGATTGGGTGCTGGCGATGAAAACCTCCGCCGCCGGCAAGGACATGGAGTTGACCATGAAAATAAAAGCCGACAAGACCCGCGTCGATGTCGGCGCGGAGATGTCCATGATCATCGATTCCGAGTCCGCCGGATTCACCATGATGATGCACCCGCAGAAGATCGTGATGAAAATGGATGCCGCCGCCATGAAGACCATGATTGCCGCCGCCGGCAATCTCCTCGGCGACGCGAAAGGAAAAGCCTCCAAGCTCACACCCACCGGCAAGACCGAGAAGATCGGCGAGTGGGAGTGCGAGATCGTCGAGTGGGAGAGCGGCGTGGGCACCGGCAAATTCTGGGTCGCCAAAGATTTCCCCGACTACAAAGAGATCGGCGCCATCAACGACAAGCTCGCCGACGCGCTGGGCAATCCCGTCATCGCCGCGCTGCCAAAGTCCACCGAGTTCAAGGGCATGGTCATCAAGAGCGAGACCACCATGCTAGGCCAGACAGCCAAATCCGAACTGATCTCCGCCAAGAAGCAAGACGTGGAAGCAGCAGCCTTCACCATCCCCGACGGCTACAACGAGGTGCAGCTTCCCGCGCTCAACAAATAGATCGCTCACATCGACGAAACGCTGCGAATGACCGCCAGCTTCTCGTCGCTCAGGTAACCGTAGCGGTTCACCCAAAAACCATCCGGGGAAGCGCGATGCGCGGCTTCGAGTCGGCGGCGGAAATCGGTCGCGGTGCCATAGCCGTGAGCGAGAGCATAGACGGGCATGGTGCCCGCAGCTTTGCGCGCGGCCACGATCTTGCGCGCCATCGCGCCGCTGCCGCAAGGATGAGCTTCATCTGGCTCGGGGTAATGGTAGTCAGCCAGATGCGGCAGTCCGCCGTCATCCGCGATGTCGAGCAGACGGACGAGCGCTTTCACGAGACGCGCTTCGTCGAGGCCAGGATTCGCCGCGAGCAACGCGTCACCGTAGAAGCGCATCATCATCGCCCAATGCATGGAGTAGAGCTTTGCGCTTGCGCCTTGAGCAACTTTCGCCACTGCGGCGAAATCGAATCCGCTGATGATGTTCCAAGGAGGCGGAAATGCATTCGGCACGAGCGCCATTTGCTTTGCGCCAGCCTCATCGAGCGCGTCACGCATCTCACGCAGTAGAAGCGCGACGAGCGCTGCCTTGAACGCGAAGCTCTCGCGCACACCGGGGAAGGCATCAAGGTTGTCCGCGTTGAGATCATCATTCCTCAGCCCGCCAAAAAGTTTCTTGTGCAGCGCGGCTGCATCACGCCTCATCCGCTCAAAATCAAATCCCATCTCCTTTGCCGCAGCTTGCGCGTGATCGCTATAATCGAGAAACAACGCATCAAGGAAATACGGCGGATACTCCGGCCAGTCCACGCGGAAGCCGTCGATCTCGGGATACTGCGCGGCGAGATCTGCGAGCATCGCCTTTGCGTAAGCGATCACATGCGGGCTGGCGAGAGAACCGTTCTTATCCACACGTCGCTGCGGTATCGTGCCGTCGTGCAGCCTCGGCTGGTCATCGTCCCGCAAGCCGCTGAACTGCACGCGATACCCCGGCGGACTCGCCGCCTGCACTTGAAGAAACACCTTCAGTCCCGCCTTCTTCGCATCACGAATGAACTGCGCCACCTTTGCTCCCTCGCGCTCAGTGAGCGCATCCGGCTTTGGCGGCTGGTAGCGCAGCCCGCGATAGCGCTCAAGATTGGGCGTGAAGCTCGGCGCGGTGCGCACCCATAGCTCGCGTTTGCCGAACAGATCGCGGTCCAACTTTCTCACACTGCCCGCGCCCGCGTCGATGGGCGGCTCGCGGCTTCCGTTTTTCTCATCTGCAGGCTCCATCACATAAGGCGAGGTCGTCACCGCGTTCGCGCCAGCACGTTCGATGAGATTCCGCAGCACTGCGTCACTGCCCTCGCTCTGGATGAACTCAGGCAGCACCGTGATGCCGACCAGACGCCTCGCGTTCTCCGCGCCCAGCACACCGGCCGCCGCAAAGCCTGCGCTCGATTGCAGAAACCGCCGACGACTGGAAGCTCTGATGCGCATGATCTACCGCAGCATTACCGCCCCACCATCAATCGGATAAGCGCAGCCGGTCACAAACGATGCCTCCTCGCTGCACAGATAAAGCGCCAGCGCAGCGATCTCATTCGGCTGTGCCATCCGTCCGATGGGTTGCGCCTGACTGAGCTTCTCAAACATCTCTGCTTCTTTGCCTGGATAATTCTTCGCCAGAAAACCATCGACGAACGGCGTGTGAACTCGCGCCGGGCAGATGCAGTTGCAGCGCACACCCTGCTTGATGAAATCCTTCGCCACCGAGTACGTCATCACCTCCACCGCGCCCTTCGTCATCGAGTACGCGAAGCGATCCGCCAGCCCGATCTTTGACGCGATGGAGCACAAGTTCAGCACCACTCCCCCGCCCTGCTCCACCATCCGCGCCACCGCCATGCGCGTGCAGTTGTACACGCCTTTGATATTGATGCGGTACAGCCGGTCCATGTCCTCCTCCTCCGTGCTCAAGATCGTGCCGATGTGCGCGATGCCGGCGTTGTTCACCAAAATGTCGATGCGCCCTTTCATCGCATCAAACACCTGCTTCACCGAACCCTGATCTCCCACATCACAAATGCGCCATGACGCATTCCCGCCAGCAGCTTTGATCTCATCGGCCACGGCACGCGCATTCGTCTCGCTCACCTCCACGATCTCGATGTCCGCGCCTTTTTTGGCAAACAACAACGCAATCGCCCGGCCAATGCCCGAGCCTGCTCCAGTGATGACAGCGGTCTTGCCCGCGAGAGAGAACATGGAGAGATGAGTGTCTTTATTTCCGGACAGTTCAACAAGGAGTTCTCAGTGCTCAGTGCAAAGAGCTCAGTCGATAATCCGCACCACACTGAGCACTCTGTCTCCTCACTTAACCAGCCCCCGCACCACCTCCGCGATCTTCTCCCCACCGCCCTCCACATAGCCCGTGGTCACATGCGCGATTTTGCCATCGGGGCCGATCACCACCGTGTGCGGGATGCCTTCCACTCCGAACTGGCGGCCGATCTTTTGATCCGCGTCCATCGCCACTTTCAAAACCCAGCGGCGCTGTTGCAGGAAGCTCTTCACATTCTCGGCGGCCTCGGCCTGGTTCACCGCGATGAAGGCCACCTTGTCTTCGGGAAATGGCTTCATCGCCGCCATCAACTCGGGCAGCGAAGCGACGCATGGGCCGCACCACGTCGCCCAGAAATCCAGCACCACCACCTTGCCCTTGTTTGCCGCGAGCTGGAAATTTCCGCCTTCGAGCATCGGCAATGTGAAATCGCCAGACTGCGTGCCGACAAGTGGTGAGTTCGCACCGCCGCCCTCCGGCAGCACTGGCTCGGGCGCGTGACGCAGATTCCAGCGCTGGTAGCTCAGCATCGCGCGGCTGGGCGGCGGCGAGGAAAGATGAATCGAGGCGATGAGATCGAGCGGCACCTCGCACTTGCCGAAGAGTGTGCACGAGCCGATCACGCGGTCCGCTTCAAACTTCTCCACCGCCAGCTTCACGCGTCCGCCATCGCGCAGGAGAAACCAGGGAGCTTTTGACGAAACCTTCCAGGACTCCAGCTCCTTGTCGCCGGCGGCCTCCACCAACGGCATCTCGCCCTTCGCGGGCGGCGCTTTCAGCCACACCATCGCCGCCACGCGATCACGCGGCACATCCACCGTCTCCACGCCGATGCCCATGCGGATGTGCGTCGAGGTCGCCGCCTGCACCGTGCCGCGCAGCAGGTCGCCATTCGCCGCGAGCAGCGCGTGCTTCGGCGGCGCATCCCGGCGGAAGCGCGGCACCACGAGCGCGTTCTCCTTGCCGACGGGATCGACGGACGGCGACCACATCGCGCTCGATGCCTTCATCAGTTTGAAATCCGTGATCGTCATCGCCGTCTCCGGGTTTCCATTCATCGCCGCCGGTTCAAAGACGAGTCCCGCGCCAGTCACCTTGTCAGCGATGATCGGAAACTTCTCCGCCGGCACATCATTGATGAACAGCTCCACATTGCCCTCGTTAATAGCCAGTCGCACACGCGCAGGCTGGCCCTGCGGCACACGGCGCTGCGTTGCGTTGTTGAAGCCCTGGTTGTTCGCCTGCTCGTCACCGCGATCCACACCCACATGGATCTGGCTTCCATAGTGCATGAACAAAAGCGCCAGCCCGTCTTTGCGCGATGACGGATCACCGGTGAAAAGCCGCGTGCGCAAAATGCCGTAACCCGCCGCTGGCATCAGTCCAAACTCGATCTCTTCGCCCTGCAAAATCGACAGGTGGCCGAACGAGCTGCCCGGACTCAGCGTCACGCGATTGCCCGTGCGCTCCACCAGCTTTTCCTCGCCGCGCATCACACGCCAGCCGCTGTCCGAG
>JANPIW010000374.1:0-27807 GCA_031425215.1 Verrucomicrobiaceae bacterium | reverse complement strand
GGAGTGCTTCTCCCAGAAGGTGAAGTCACTGCCTTCAAAGCGCAGGCTGCCGACTTCATGCACGGCACCGCTCGCATCGCGGATCGTGCAGGTGAACCAAGTGCTGCCACCATCGACCTCGCCCTTCGTGATGCACCAGGTGTAGGTGCCTTTCGTCCACGCAAAGGGCCGCCGCACACTGGCAAACTCGCCCTCATATCCCGCGCTCTCCACGAGGCAGTCTTCCGCAGCCGTGCGCACATGATCGAGGCCGATGGGCGTCGTCTTATCGCTCGACCATCGCGAGAAGATGCCGCCCTTGCCACGATGCACGCGCTCGCGGCTCTCCTTGCCGGCCCAGCCGTTGATGTTCGTCTGGATGCCACCGTAGAATTGCAGCCCGTTGATCTTCGCAATGCCGCAGGGCGAGATGTACAAGTTATAGTCCGAGGGCACATCGCGGTCGATGGTCACATCAATCTCGAGCGAAGTGAAATGCTCCACCGGCTTCTCAAACTCCCACCAGATGTTTGCCACATGCCAAGGCAGTCCCGGCAGCGTGACACCGGCGGCCATCGCCATTTCCTCGGGTGAGGGTTGCTTGCAGATGTCCTCAGCAAGAGCGGGGAAGCAGATGGCCAAAGTGAGCAAACAAAGGATGAGTGGAAGCAAGTTCATAGCGATGGTTAGCAGGTCCAATCGAGCACGACCTTCCCGCAGTTGCCGGATTCCATCGCGGCAAACCCTTGTTCGAACTCAGTGAAGTGAAACCGGTGCGTGATCACGGGCTTGATGTTCACGCCGCTCTCGAGCATCACGCTCATCTGATACCAAGTTTCGTACATCTCACGCCCGTAGATGCCTTTGATGGTGAGCATGTTGAAGATCACCTTGTTCCAGTCGATGGCGATCTGCTCGGAGGGAATGCCGAGCATGGCGATCTTGCCACCGTGGCACATGTTGTCGATGAGGCTGCGGAAGGCGCTGGCATTGCCACTCATCTCCAGGCCGACATCGAAGCCTTCCTTCATGCCGAGCCGCTTTTGCACGTCTTCGAGTTTTTCGTTCTTCACATTCACCGCGCATGTCGCGCCCATTTTCGTGGCGAGATCGAGCCGGTATTCGTTCACATCGGTAATCACGACATGCCGCGCGCCAGCGTGTTTCACGACGGGAATGGCCATGATGCCAATCGGCCCCGCGCCCGTGATGAGCACGTCCTCGCCGAGACATTCAAAGCTCAGGGCTGTGTGAACCGCATTGCCGAAGGGATCAAAAATGCTCGCGACTTCTTCGTCCACCCCGTCGCGATGGTGCCAGACGTTCGTCATGGGCACACTGATGTATTCCGCGAAGGCCCCGGTGCGGTTCACGCCGATGCCGACGGTGTCTTTGCAAAGGTGCCGGCGGCCAGCGAGACAATTACGGCAACGGCCACAGACGACGTGTCCCTCCGCGCTGACGATCTCACCGGGATGGAAGTCGCTCACGTTTGAGCCTACGCTCACGACCTCGCCGACAAACTCATGCCCCACGACCATAGGCACCGGGATCGTCTTCTGCGCCCAGGCATCCCATTTGTAGATGTGCAGGTCAGTGCCGCAGATGCCGGTCTTGCGGACTTTAATCAGCACGTCGTTGATGCCGACAACTGGTTCGGGCACGTCTTGCAGCCAGAGGCCGCGTTCTGATTTGGCTTTGACGAGGGCTTTCATGAGATGGTGTTCTTGTCGGAAGGGAAAACGGGCAGCACGAGTCGGAAACGAATGGCACTCAAGCGCAACACGAGAGTGACCGCCACCGCCGACCACATCGCCGTTGCAGGATTGAGCACGAGAATGAGAAGGCAGTAGGCCAAGCCGCCCGCGAAGGCGGCGGTGGCGTACAGATAAATTTCCGGCTGAAAGACCAGTGGCACGCGGCTGGTGAGCACGTCGCGGATGATGCCGCCCGCCACGCCTGTGATGACGCCGAGTGCGATTGCCACCGGTTGTGCAAAACCGAGCGCGAGTCCTTTTTGCGTCCCGGCGATCGTGAAAAACGCGAGCGCGAATGCGTCAGCGACAAGCAGCCAGCTCGCGCGCGGCTCCCAGCGGCGGCAGACGACAAAAGCAATCACGGCTGTGATGCAGGCTGTGTAAAACTGGTGTGGAGACTTCAACCACGCCACCGGCGTGTCGCCCGCCAGCAGATCGCGCAACGACCCGCCGCCGAACGCGGTGACGAGCGAGAGCACGAGCACGCCGAACAAGTCCAGCCGCCGCCCGCGCGCCGCAAGCACGCCGGAGAGCGCGCCGACGGAGACGCCAAAGTGATCAAGAAGAACGGCCAGATTCATTGTGCGGTATATTGGACGCACATCCATTAAATAAGCAAGCGCAAATTTCTGGTTTACAGCATTGCTGTTCCAATATACCGGAAGCGCCATCATGCCCTCCGCGAAGAAAGCCTCGAAAACAAAAGCCGCCGCCGCGTCCATCAACGAGAACCTGGGGCGGCGCGTGAAAAAGCTGCGCGCGGACCGTGGCTGGTCACTGGAGGATCTAGCGACGGCGAGCGGTGTCAGCCGGTCGATGCTCAGCGAGATCGAACGCGAGAAGGCGAATCCGACGCTGACGGTGACGTATCGCATCGCGCAGGCATTCGGACTGAATTTGCAGGACCTCATCGAGACCGCCGAGGCCGCGTCGAACATCCAGGTGATCCGAGCCAGCGAGCGCGCGCAGGTTTTCCGCTCAGACAAGCAATGCCAGATACGCACGCTCTCGCCGCTGAACCTGGAGAAAGAGACAGAGTTTTACGAGGTCGTGCTCAAGCCAAAGGGCGAGCTGCGCAGCCAGCCGCATTACGAGGGCACGCGTGAGTTCCTCACGGTCGAGGAGGGAGCGGTGCGCATCGAATCTGCTGGCGACACGAACGAGCTGGGGAAAGGCGATTCCGGCACCTACCGCGCCGACGTGCCGCACGCGATTGTAAACACAGGAGCGGGTGAGGCCGTCGTGTTCCTTGTCGTCATCTACCGCTGAGCACCCTCCCAATCATGAAACAACTGCTTTCTCTTCTCCTGCTGTCGTCGTCGATTCTTCCTGCACAAATACCGCCGGAGATGGTGAAGGCGGAGCGCGCAAAAATTCTCGAGGGTGTCGGTTCGGTGCCGAAGGCGGGCGCGCCGGGGCCGGTTGGCATTTGGGGAAACATCGCGTTTCCGATTCTCTCCGCGCCAGATCGCGCGGGGGTGGAGATCGCTGTGGCTGCCGCGGCGGGCTATGGAAACGGGCGCGTCATTCTCTTCGGCCACAATTCATACCTCGATGGCGGCGCGGGCGGCGATCACGCGAGGCTGATGGAGAATTGCGTCAAATGGGCCGGTGCGAAAGACAAGCCGCGCATTGGTTTGAAAGGCGTGAAGGCGGCCTTCTTCACCAGCAAAGGTTTCAAGGCCGAGGACATCAATGGAGAGATCAAAAATAGCACGCTCAACGATTACGATGTGATCGTGCTCAACGCGCAAGGCGCGACCGACGCGGAGCACGGGGCTGAGATCCTTGAGTGGATCAAAGGCGGCGGCGGACTCATCGCGGGCATGACTGGCTGGGCCTTTGGTCAGACAAGCGGCGGCAAGGATCTCGCAATCGCGCACGGACTCAATCAGGCGCTCATGCCCGTCGGCATCGCTTTCACCGACATGAGCGCGTTCGACAATCTGCCCGCCTTCACTGCGCGCGCTGACTTGCCTGTCATGATGAATGCGTTCTCCGCAATCACCGCGATCAAAAAGCAGCGCGAGGGCGGCCCGGCGCTCACGGCGGCCGAGGTGCAGCAGGGCGCGAACGCGATCCAGATCGCGATGTCAGCGCAACCGCCGGGAAGGAGCAATCTGCAAACCGCCGTGATGAACGCCATCGGCGATGCGACAGGAACGTCCGCCGTACCCACGCCGCAGGCGCCGCTCACGCAGGCAAAGGACGCGGCGGCGCGCATCAAACTCGGCATGGAGACGCGTGTGCTGCGTCTCGCATCCACCAACACCGTGGCGGCGCATCCCGCGCACGTTGCATTTCCCGGCAAGGCTCCGGCGAATGCGCCGCGCGTGACGCAGGAGATAAAAATCAATCCCGCAATCCCGGGATGGACCAGCACTGGCCTTTACGCCGCCGCAGGAGAGACGATCAGCGTCACGGTCCCCGCTGCGAGTGCGGACAAAGGTTTCGCCGTGCGTATCGGCTGCCATTCGGACGCGCTTTACCACCTCGACAAATGGGAGCGCGCGCCTGACATCACGAAGTCCGTCACGCTCGTCTCGGCGGAGACGAAAACCGCGAGCGCGTTTGGCGGACTCATCTACATCGAGGTGCCAGGCCGATCGGATGGCGGCGCAGCATTTTCAGCAACGATCAAAGGCGGCATCCCCGCGCCGCTCTTCGTTCTCGGCCAGGATGACGACGCGAAGTGGAACAGCGAGATCAAGAAACGTCCCGCGCCGTGGGCCGAGCTGGCATGTGACAAGATCATCATCTCGTGCCCGACCGAAGTCGCGCGTCAGATCAGCAATGCCACGCAGCTCATGCAGTTTTGGAAGGCCGTGGTCGAAGCGCAGGACGACATCACCAACCAGTCCGCCGAAAGGAAGCGCCCCGAGCGCATCGTGGCTGATGTGCAGATCAGCGCCGGCTACATGCACAGCGGCTATCCGATCATGATCCCGACCAGCGCCGCGCCCGAGATGGTGACGTTCACGCGCCTCAAATTTCCCGGCTGGGGTTTCTACCACGAAATCGGCCACAACCACCAGCGCCCCATCTTCACCTTCGATGGCACGGGCGAGGTGACGAACAACGTCATCGGCATGTATTGCTACGAGGCTGTGCTGAAAAAAGACTGGCTCGTCGGTCATCCCGCCATCACCGAGGAAGCGCGCAAAGATCACCTCAAAAAAATCAAAGCCGCCGCCGACAAGTGGGCGACATGGAAGAGCGACCCTTTCCTTGCGCTCACCACCTACATCCAGCTTGTGCAGGAGTTCGGCTGGGAAAGCTGGCGCAAGTATCTGCACAGTTTTGCCGACGACTCGTTCGGTCCCCCGCCAGCGAACGACAGCGAAGCCCGCGACCAGTTCCTCGTGCGCTATTCGAAGATCACGAACAAGAATCTCGGCCCGTTTTTTGACGCGTGGGGCATCCCGGTATCGTCCGCAGCCAAGGCGCAGGTGGACAAGCTGGAAACCTGGATGCCGAAGGGCATGTGACGCATCTAGGGCACTTGAGGTGACTGAGACTTTGCAGGGCGTCAGCTTCCAATCGGAGCCTCCGATGCGATGCGGCGGTATATCTCCTTCGCCTCATCAAAGGTTCGCTTCGCTTCGCCGCGCTCGGCGGGAGCGATGTTTTTCTCCCGCACACGCCAGAGCTGGTCGATGCAGGCGATGCACCACAGCGCACTCTGCCGTGAGGCGCGGATGGGTTTGTCGGCCACGATCACGTTCACGGGATTGGTATGCAGTTGCGGGAAATGCCGCAGCGCCACCCAACTGCTGCGCGTGATCTCGACGGTGAAGGCCACGTCGTGCAATTGATCATCCGCAGGCACTTCGCGCTTAGCGGTGACGATGCCGTTGACGATCAGCTCGACCATGCGCTTGCCGCCGGCGTATGGTTTCGCGCCGGTGGTGTCGTGAAAATGCACAGTGTCGCCGACGAGACGCTGGCCGCCGACGGGCACCGCGCCGCCGTAGGCGATCTCGAGCGGTGTCTCGGAGCTGAACGCGACCTTCGCGCGCATCGTCACACGGCCGGGTTGCGCCAGGCTCACCACTTCGCCCGCTGCTTTCCCTTCGACGGCAAAGCCAGGCGCGTGCGCGTAGCCGTCGCTCACATAGCTGCGTCCTTGCGCGAGTCCGGCGCACCATTTGGCAAACTCGAGTTTCTCCACGCTGCCGAGCTGCACATACGTCCGCCCCTGGCCGACGCGCGTGCCGCTCATGCATGGGTAGTCGGTCTCGCCCGCGCACTTGAGCGGGAAGCCGCAATTCATGAGGTGATACCAGGTGTTCCACTCCAGCAGCCGCACTGTGTCCATCGCGCTGATAAAATCACACGCGCCATGCGCGGTGCTGACGAAGATTTCGTGCCCGCCCGCATCCGGGATCGCGACGTTGGGCAGCAGATCAATGACGCGCTCGTGGCTGTTGGTCAGCTCCGGCTCGTTCAATCCGCCATCGTGATCCGCGTCGATTTTTTCAAACGGCTCCGGCAGCACCGTGCCCGCCGTTTCATCGGGTGTGAGCCGCGCGTCTTTGTTCTCGTCGTTCAGCTCGAGCATCCGCTTTGCAGCCACCGACGAGATCACCTGCATGCCGCTGCCGGAGTGGGGATAGCCGGTGAAGCCGCCTTGTGCCTTCGTCCAGCGCAACGTGGGCGTGGTCCATGTCGGCCAGTTTTTTGTGCCGTCGGCACCGGGATAAGCGAGATCACGCAAATTGAGAAGACACACATGCCCAAGCGCGGCGGAGCCGAAACCGCTCACCTCCATGTCGTAGCGCAAAAGTGTGCGCGGCTCGCTGAGCGGATGCGCGTCACCGCCGAAAAACGGGCGCTGATGCTCGAAGCCGTAGCCCCAGGTGAGCACGCAGCCGACGTTCAGCCCCTCGCCCTTCACCTGCGCAAACATGTCCTCCGGCTGCATTCCGATGGTCGGCGAGGTGTAGTGCGCGCAACCCGCCGCGTGGATGTGATGATCGCCGCTGTAGTAGCCGTGGTCCGCCGCGTTCATCCAGCGCTCCAGCTTCACCGCGAGCTGTGTCTCCTTCGCCACCGGGATCGTCACTTTGCTTTTCACCGTGCGATATTCCGGCCCGCGCGATGCCTCCATCGTGAACTCACCTGGCGGCAGCAGCACCGTGCCGCCATCCGCGCGGTAGATGTGTTTTTGAAAAAAGAAATCCGGCGCGAGCCGGCGTGCCTGCGGCGGAAAAACGTGACCGCGTGAGTCGGAGAAAGTCAGCCGCGCTGTCGTCGGCTGACCGTCGAAGTCCTTCACATCAAGCTTCACCATCACCGCCGGCCGCACATCGAGCAGCACCGGCACCTCCGCGCGAAAACCGAGATCCTGCGTCCCTTGGCCGATGTCGAATGCCAGCACCGCCTCGCGTTTGCCAGCCTCGCTGCTGTAGATGAGAGCGATGGCGTACTCGACCTCCAGTCCGCTGAGCGTCGCCGTCATCGGCGGCGCGTCGAACATGCTCACCTCGAGAAAACGGTCCTCACCCTTCGTGTTCTCATTCTCGCGCAGGTGCGTCTGGCGCTCGCGCTCCATCGTCCCCTTTGCCACGCCCGCATACGGTGGCCCGGCCTGCGCGCTCGTGATGCGCAAGCGCGCGGTGCTCGCGCCATGATTGATGATCTTGATCAGCACTGGCGTGTAGCCCGCCTGCTGCATCACTGACTTTGCCGGACCGCGCACCGCGCTCACACGCAGCTCGGGGTTGATGCTCACCACGCAAAGCACATTCGGATCGAGCGCCGCCTGCACTGCTGCGGCGTCATTTGTTTGTTCCAGCTTCACACGCACATCATCGGCCAGCGGCGCGCCGAGAAAATCCAGCGCCTGCACGAGACGCCGCGCATTTGCAGCGAGCGGCTGGCCCTCGACCTCGATCACCGGCAGCGGCTCTGCAGCGAGATTCAGCGCGTTAAATAAAACGCCGCAGCAGATCGCGATTGGGAAAGGGAGTTTCATGTCCATGAGATGCATACGAGCCATGCCGCCGCTTCTTGAGCACCGCAGCCTCCGACTTTGCCTTTGCGATTGCTGTGCCATTCTGCGGCATGGAACTCAATCTCCAAGGACAACAAGTCGCCGTGTTCGGCGCGGCGAACGGCATCGGTCGAGCGATCGCGGACGGCTTCATCGCGGAAGGCTGCGTGGTGCATGGCTTTGATCTCGCCAGCGGAGACGACGTGACAAAATGCGATCAGGTGCGCGCTTTTGCCGACAGACTGCCAGCGGTGGATCACGTCGTCTTCTCGGTCGGCGCCGGCTCGGGCAAGTTTGGTTTTCCCTTTTGGAATCTCGATCCCGCCGACTGGTCGCGCGTGATCGAGATCAATCTCAACGGCGCGGTGAATGTGGCGCACGCCTTCGCACCAAAGCTCATTGCTCGCGGCGGCGGTTCGATGCTGTTCCTCGTCTCCGTCGCCGGCCAGATCGGCTCGCAGACTGATCCTCCCTACAGCGCGGCAAAGGCCGGCCTCATCAACTTCACTCAATGCGCCGCCAAAGACCTAGCTCCGCACGGCATCCGTGTGAACGCGCTCTCACCCGGCATGGTGAAGACCGATCTCAACGAAGCCGTGTGGGCCGCGAGTCAGAAGACATTGCCGGAGAACGCGCGGCAAACCTACGCCGCATGGGCTGACGAAAAGATTCGCAAAGTCTCACCCCTAGGCCGCTGGCAGACACCTGCCGAGTACGCGGCAATGGCCATCTTCCTCGCCTCCGATCACGCGAGGAACATCACCGGCCAGACGATCAACATCGACGGCGGGCAGGTGATGCATTCGTAGCAGCAGTGAAAAACGGTTGTCTCACACCGCCACTCTCGCGATACATCGCGCCCGCACTTTTTGAATCATGAAACTCACCCTCCTCACCCTCGCCCTCATCAGCTCATCCGCGCTCGCCGCTGACTGGCTGCATCTGCCTGCCAAGGCGGGCACGGCAAATGGCAAAAAGATCGTCCTCGTCTCGGGCGATGAAGAATACCGCACCGAAGAGAGCTGCCCGATGCTGGCGAAGATTTTGAGCCAGCGGCACGGCTTCGATTGCACTGTGCTCTTTGCGATCAATCCAGACGGCGGATACATCGATAACAACTTCCAAAAAAACATCCCCGGCACCGAGGCGCTCGATTCAGCGGACTTGCTCATCATCGGCACGCGTTTCCGGCAGCTTCCCGATGATCAGATCGCGCGCTTCGCGGCTTTTTTGAACGCGGGAAAACCGGTGATCGGTTTCCGCACGGCGACTCATGCTTTCAGTGGCGGTGCAATGACCGGCGACTTCAAGTGGTCGGAGTTTGGTTTGAAGATTCTCGGCGAGAAATGGGTGAGCCATCACGGTGCGCACAAAAGGGAAGGCACGCGCAGTGTCGCGGAGACGGCGCACGAGGTGATGCGCGGCGTGGGCGAGATTTTCGCCACGACGGATGTCTATGGCATCAAGAACCTCGATGAAAAAGCCGCGACGATCCTGCTGCGCGGCGCGGTGACGGAGACGCTCGATCCGAAATCAAAGGCAATCGCGGGGCCGAAGAACAATCCCATGATGCCGCTGGCGTGGCTGCGCGAGTACACCGCTCCGAATGGTAGCACGAAGGGCAAAGCCTTCTGCACCACGCTGGGCGCCTCAGTTGATTTTGCGGATGAAGACCTGCGTCGTCTCACGGTGAATGTGGTGCATCGCCTGCTCGGCATGAAGGTGCTGGAGAAAGCGGACGTCGCCTATGTCGATCCGTTTGAACCGACATTCTACAGCGGCATCGGAGGCGACTATTATAAGACGCGCAATTTGAAACCCGATGACTACGCGATCGGCAAAAGCCCCGCCACCGGCCTGCCCGCCGCGCAGCCGAAGAAGCCGGGGAAGAGAGAGCAGAAAAAAGCCGCGAAGACCGACGCATCCGGCGAGAAAATCCGCCCCGACAAAAGCGGCACTGGCGCGCCACACGCTCCGAGCGCCGAGCCTGCACCAGCGACCAGCGCGCGCGCGCAAAACGTCGCACCACCGGCGACGGGCGAGCGCATCGTACTCATCGGCAACGGTCTCGCCGAGCGCGATGTGTATTACAGCCGCATCGAGACGGAGCTGCATCTGCGCTACCCGAATGAAGCGCTCTTCCTGCGCAACATGGGCCATGTGGGCGACACGCCGGGCTTCCGTCCGCATCCCTCGCGTGTCTCGCAATGGGCTTTCCCTGGCGCGGAGAAATTTCATCCCGACAAGCAGATCCACAAAGGCAAAGGCTTCTTCTCCACACCCGACCAGTGGCTCACTCATCTGAAGGCGGACACCATCGTGGCGTTCTTCGGCTACAACGAATCCTTCGACGGCCCAAGCAAGGTTGCGAACTTTGAAGCCGAACTCGATGCCTGGGTGCAGCACACACTCAGCAAAGCCTACAACGGCAAAGCCGCTCCGCGCCTCGTGCTCGTGTCGCCCATCGCGTTTGAAAACCAATCAGCCAAACGCGATCTGCCGACTGGCGACAAAGAGAACGCCAACCTCATCCTCTACGCCGCCTCGGTGGAGACCGTGGCAAAGAAACGCGGCCTCACTTTCATCGATCTCTTCTCACCGACGCAGGCACTTTTTCATCAGGCGAAGCAGCCGCTGACCACGGGCGGCTTCGTGCCGAATGAAGAAGGCTACAAGCTCATCGGTGAGATCATCGCCACCGGCCTTTACGGTCATCAGTCCCGCGCATCGAAGGCCGATCCCGAGCTGGTGAACGCGGCGGTGAAGCAGAAGGACTGGCTCTGGAACAACGACTACAACCTCGTCAACGGCGTCCACGCCCACGGCCAGCGCTACAATCCGTACGGCCCGCAAAATTATCCCGACGAAGTGAAGAAGACCCGCGAGATGGCGGCGCTGCGTGACGCGCTCATCCACGATGTCGCAACGTCGAAGAGGACCGATCTCGTCGTCGATGACAGCAAAACGCACCCGCTTCCCGCAGTGCCCACGAACTACCAGCCGAGCGTGAAGAACGGCAGCGAAAAATATCTCTACGGCCAAGACGCGCTGAAATCCCTCACCGTGCCGCAGGGTTACAAGGTTGAGCTGTTCGCGAGCGAGAAGGAGTTCCCCAACCTCGCGAACCCGATGCAGCTTTCTTTCGATGACAAAGGCCGCCTCTGGGTCGCCGTGATGCCGATTTATCCGCACTATCGTCCGGGCGACGCGCTGCCGGATGACAAGCTCCTCATCTACGAGGACACGAACGGCGACGGCAAAGCTGACAAGGAAACCATCTTCGCCGACAAGCTGCATCTGCCCATCGGCTTCGAGTTCGCACCCGAGGGCGTGTATTTGAGCCAGGAGCCGAACCTCGTTTTGCTGCGCGACACCAATGGCGATGACAAAGCCGACAGCACCGAGATCATCCTCGGCGGCTTTGACACGCACGACACACACCATGCCATCAGCGCCTACACCGCTGATCCGAGCGGCGCGTTCATGTTGTGCGAAGGCGTTTTTCTCCACAGCAACGTCGAGACACCCTACGGCCCTGTGCGTTGCGTCGATGGCGGTTTCTTCCGCTACAGCCCGCAGCGTGGCATGCTGGAGCGCACCATCCAGATGAGCATCCCCAATCCCTGGGGTTTCGTGTTCGACAAATGGGGCCAGGATTTGTTCCTCCACACCTCCGGCACCAGCATGAACTGGGGCCTGCCCGTCTCCGTGAAATCCACCTTCGGCAGCAAGACGCCATCCACGCCCGATCTCGTGCCCCAGGGCCAGAGCGTGCGCCCGACGAGCGGCCTTGAGGTCGTCTCATCGCGTCACTTCCCCGATGAAGTGCAGGGCGATCTCATCCTCTGCAACGCCATCGGCTTCCTCGGCATCAAGCAGCACCAGATCGAAGACGACGGCACAGGCTGGAAAACCACCTTCCGTCACGACCTGCTCAAGAGCACCGATGGAAATTTCCGCCCCGTCGATCTCGAGTTCGCACCCGACGGCAGCCTCTACGTCATCGACTGGCACAATGTCCTCATCGGCCACATGCAGCACAACGCGCGCGATCCGCTGCGCGATCACGTCCACGGCCGCATCTACCGCATCACTTACCCCAGCCGCCCGCTCATCAAGCCCGCGCAAGTCGAAGGCGCGCCCATCGCCAACTTGCTCAACAATTTGAAGGAACCCGAGCTGCGCGTCCGCTACCGCACACGCCGCGAGCTGCGTGGTCGCGATGTCAAAGAAGTGCTCCCCGCCGTGAAAACCTGGGCCGCTGAACAACAAGATGTTCATGCGAAACTCGAAGCTCTCTGGGTCACCTGGGGGATGAATCAGGCAGACGAACCCCTGCTGCGCGAGCTTCTCGCCTCCAGCGACTTCCACGCCCGCGCCGCCGCCGTGCGAGTGTTGCGTTACAACACGCACCGCATCCCCGATCACGCCGCGTTGCTCGAAAGAGCCGCCGCTGACGAGCATGGCCGCGTGCGTCTCGAAGCCATCGTCGCCGCGTCATGGCTGCCAGACATCGCTGCTGCGAAAAAAATCGTCGCCACTGCCTCCAGCAAACCCTTGGACGTGTGGAGCAAAGAAGCCGCCAAGACCGCGATGGACCGGCTCAGCGGCATCGCTGAGAAGCCGCTCGTCGAATACGTCCCCGTGCCAGCGCCGGCGCATTTGAGCGCCGAGGCAAAAAAACAATTCCTCGCCGGTCAGGAAGTCTATCATCGCGAAGGCTCCTGCATGACCTGCCACCGCGGCGATGGCAACGGCCTTCCTCCCGCCTTTCCGCCCATCGCCAAGAGCGCCTGGGTCACCGATGATGCCGAGCGCCTCATCAAGATCGCCCTCTATGGCCTCATGGGTCCCATCGAAGTGAACGGCAAAAAATTCGACGGCCAGGTGCCCATGACACCCTTCGCCGGAATGCTCAAAGACGACGAGATCGCCAACGTGCTCACCTTCGTGCGCAATCACTTCGAGAACAAAGCCGGCCCCATCAGCCCCGCCCAAGTCAAAGCCGTCCGCGATGCAAATGCGGGGCGCCTGATGTTTTACAATGTCGATGAACTGCTCAAGCAGCATCCGATGAAGAACTGACGGGACGGCGGTCGTCGAGCTTGATGATTGTAGTTCTGAAACGCAGGCTCTAAGATCGCCGGATGAACCAACCAGAAAACGCTCCGAGTGATTGGGCATCCATCCTTCGCAGCATCGGCCCTGGACTGATCATCACGGCGTCCATCGTCGGCTCAGGCGAGGTGATCGCCACGCCGAAGGTGGCCGGGGAGGCGGGGTTCACGTTGCTGTGGTTCGTTGTGCTGGGGTGTTTCATCAAGGTGTTCGTGCAGGTTGAGCTGGGCCGTTACGCGGTGAGCACGGGGCAGACGACGCTGGAGGCGATGAACAGCATTCCCGGGCCGCGCTTCATCGTGAGCTGGCTGCTCTGGCTGTGGCTCGGCATGTATGTGGCGCTCGTGTTTCAGGTCGCTGGCATCGTAGGCGGTGTGGCGGATGTCTTTGCGGCGGCGGGACTGACGATGAACAAAAAGCTGCTCGCCATCGGCGTGGGCGGCTCGTGCGCGCTGCTGCTGGCGCTGGGGCGCTACCGTCTCGTGGAGCACCTATCGACGTGGATGGTGGCGCTGTTCACGCTGGCGACGGTCATTGCAGTCGGCTCATTGCAGTGGTCGCCCTATGCGATCACGGCGGCGAACGTGATGGAGGGATTTCAATTCAAGCTGCCGGAAAATTTCAACACCGCGTTCGCAGCCTTTGGCATCATCGGCGTCGGCGCGTCGGAGCTGATCTACTATCCCTACTGGTGCCTTGAGAAAGGATACGCAGCGAATGTCGGCGCGCGTGATGGCACGCCGCAGTGGACCGGTCGCGCGCTGGGCTGGATGCGAGTGATGCGCGTCGATGCATGGATCTCTTTTGTCATCTACACCCTCGCGACGATGGCGTTTTACCTCCTCGGCGCAGCCGTGTTGCACTCGAAGGGCCTGCAAGTGAACGACGCGGGCATGATCGACACGCTGGCGCACATGTATGCGGAGAGTTTCGGCGCGTGGGGGCTTCATGTGTTTCTCGTCGGCGCATTCTTCGCGCTGTACTCCACGGTGTTTGTCTCCACGGCATCGAACGCGCGGCTGCTCGTCGATGCAGCGGCGCTCTTCAAAGTGACGCGCTATCGCACGCCGGAGCATCGGGCCTGGGCGGTGAAAGTGTGCGTGATCCTGCTGCCCGCGTTGTCCGTGGGGCTGTACATGATCTGGGAGAAACCCGTCACGCTCGTCCTCATCGGCGCGGTGAGCCAGGGACTCATGCTGCCCTTTCTCGCTGGCGCGGCGCTTTACTTTCGCCACCGCCGTCTCGATGCCGCGCTGCGGCCAGGACACGCGTGGACCCTCTGTCTGTGGATCTCCGCGCTCTCGATGATCGCAATTGGCATTTACCAGGTCGTGCAGGAGATCATGAAGGCGGTTCACTCATAAATCCGGAACAACCCCGAGTGATCGAGATCGCCATGACCCAGCTCATTCACGAAGCGCTCCCATTGCGCGCGGCAGTTTGCCAGCGTTGGTGATTCAAAGCCGATGGATTCAGCCAGCTCGCAGATCAGGCGCACATCTTTGAGCTGCAGTGTTGATCTTCCGCCGGGGGCGAAGTCGCGCCGCACCATGCGGTCGCCGTGCAGATTGAGGATGCGGCTCTCGGCGAAACCTCCGAGCAATGCTTTGCGCACGAGACCAGAATCCACGCCAGATAGTTCCGCGAGCCGCAGCGCCTGCGCCACCGCGTCGATGGTCTGCGCCACGATGAGCTGGTTCGCCAGTTTCGTCACCTGACCGCTGCCGCTCGTGCCCATGTGCGTGATGTTTTTTCCCACGATCTGAAACAGCGGCAGCGCGCGTTGGAAATTCTCCTCTGTGCCGCCCGCCATGATCGTGAGGCTCGCAGCCTCCGCGCCCACTTGCCCGCCCGACACCGGCGCATCCACCCACGCGACACGTTCGGAAAACTTCTTCGTCTCCGGCACACCCGTCGTGCCAAAGTCGATGATCATCGCGCCACTGCTCATGCCTTCTACAAGTCCGCCCGCGCCAAACACAATCTTCTCGACGACATCGGTCATCGTCAGATTAATGCAGATCACGCCATCACCAATCTCACGCGCCAGCTCCCGCAGCGATGCAGCGCGCTTCATTCCGAGGGCGATCGCGGCCTCCGCCGGACCATCGCTGCGATTCCATACGACAACCTTCGCGCCCGCCTCATGCAGATGCCGAGCATTAGCCCGCCCCATGTTGCCGAGGCCGACGAATCCGATCTTCTGTCCAGAGAGAGGCTTGTACATGCGCGCATTTCGCAGAAGCCCGCGCGCATTGCAACGCATGAGATCGCGCACGTGGAGGATGGGCTTCCAGCCCGTCAACGGATCGAGTCTTGTAGCCTTGATCGAGCGGCCAGGACGAAGGCTGTAAGCCCCGGGCCGTTGACAAGCCAGAGGCTTATCCTCCGAATCCGCTCTTGTTCGCCCATCTGCCTCGGCCATCGTGGGATCATCATGAAACTCCGAATCCCCGGCAGCCGCCTTCTCTGGGTGCTCGTCACGCTCTTCCTGCTGCTGCTCATCGCCACGCCGCTCATCTGGAGCTGGTCCGCCACGCGCGAATGGCAGAGAGTCAAAGCAGCGATTGAAGCCGAGGGCGAGACCTTCGATCTCCAAAAGCTCCTCCCGCCGCCGCCACCTGACGATGACAACTTCTGCGCCATCCCCGCGCTCAAGGACATCGCGCAAGGGAAAGGCGGATGGACACTGTCGCAAGCTTCGGCCTTTGCATCTGCGATAACGCTTCCGCGATGGGATGAGTCTACAACGTTGCGAAATGACGGGCCGCTCGAGGGCACCGCATGTGACTTGAACGCCTAGATAGAGTTCTTGAAGCCGTCAGTTTTGGGACTTAAGACCCGGACATCCCATGAAGCCGCAGGCGAGTTGCTGGCATGGATCGATCACAAGCTTCCGGTTTTGCAGGAACTGGTGGCGGCAGCATCCATGCGTAGTTCGCAGTTCACGCCGCCGTTTCGGGATCGCACATGGCCTCCGTTTCTCGCCGAATACGACAGAACATGCCTGGACTGTGCAACCATCTGCGCGCCCGCCTTCAGACTGCGGGCGATATGCGCGGCACATCTTGGCCTCTCAGAAGCAGCCGCTGACGATCTCCTCTGCCTGACAAGGCTGTCGGAAGCTTGCGCTCAGGAGCCTTTCCTCCTGGCTGGAATGACCTCCCGAAACCTGATGAGGGCCTTGCACATCTCGCTCTGGGAATGCCTGCGACTCAGGGCCTTGAAGGACGATGATTTGTATCGTTTGCAAAGAGTGCTTGCAGCATTCGACGGTCGTGAGCGGCTGCTTTACATGTTGCGGACTGAGCTGGTCTTTGGAGTGAATGCGATGGAATACCTGCGCGATCACGACCGCGCTCAAGCGCTCGACATTCTCGGCACCGGAAGAGGCTTCAGTTCAAGTGCGATAACCTTGCTGATGCCAGACGGATGGTTCGATCACAACGCATCCGTGCTGGCGAAGTCTTCGGTGGAACATCTGATCAAGCCTGTTCTCAACGAGGGAATCCTTGGAGCGGCAAAAGGAACCCACTTGATGGAGGCGCTTCAAAGGCAAGTGTATGACAGCTCGATCAAAGGCGTGACCACAGGGCTGGCTTGCTACACTTGGTCAACCATGAACATAGCGATCCGAAATTACACATCCAGCCAATCCGTCAATGACCAGGCTCTCGCGGCCATCGCACTGGAGCGCTTTTTCATCCATCATCAGAGATACCCCGCAACCCTTCTGGAACTGACACCTGAATTTCTGCCCTCGCCGCCCATCGACTCGCTCAACGGCAAGCCACTCGGCTACCGCCAGACCAAGGATGGGCGTTATATGCTTTGGAGCTTTGGATTCGATGGCGATGATGACGGCGGCAAGGTGAGCCCGCGCCCTCAAGGCTATTTCAACAGCCTTCATAATCTCGGCTATAAAGGCGACTGGACTTGGCAGTACCGGCCCATCAAGCCTTGATTACGCCCTTGTCCGCGCGCGTCCCTCCGCCATCATGCGCGCTCACTCATGAACATCATCATTACCGGCGGCGGCGGATTTCTCGGCTCGCAACTTTGTCAGAAGCTCCTGGCGCGCGGCGAGTTGTGCGGCAAACCGATTGGCGAGATCGTGCTGCTCGATGCCATCTTTCGCGGACCGCCATCCGACTCGCGAGTGCGGCAGGTGACCGGAGACATTGGCGAGCGGGACACGGTTTTTGCTGCGATTGGCACGCGACCCGATGTGATCTTCCATCTGGCCTCGATGGTGAGCGGCGAATGTGAGGAGCGCTTCGATGATGCGATGCGCGTGAATCTCGACGGCGGGCGCCATGTGTTCGAGGCGGCGCGCGCTGCGGAAGGCAGGCCACGCGTCGTCTTCGCCAGCAGTGTGGCCTGTTACGGCGGCATGGACATGAGCCAGCCGATGTCCGACCACACGAAGCAGCTCCCGCAAACGACCTACGGCATGACGAAGGCGATATGCGAGATGATGGTGAACGACCACACGCGCAAAGGCCACTTTGATGGTCGCAGTGTGCGCCTGCCCACGGTGATCGTCCGACCCGGAAAACCGAACGCCGCCGCATCAAGCTGGGCCAGCGGAATGTTCCGCGAGCCGCTCAATGGCGAGCCGTGCTTGTTGCCGATCCGTCGCGACCAACCGCATCCGATGACGGGCTACCGCACGGTGATTGAGTCCTTCATTGCGCTGGCCGAAGCGTCGGAAGAAAAGCTCGGCAAAGATCGCGCCTATGTGCTGCCCGCTCATCGCGTCACGCCGCAGATTGCGGAGAAAGTGATTCAAGAGGTCGCAGCTGAACGCGGCATCAAGCTCGGGCCGATTACGGATGCGTTTGATGCGCGCATTCAAGGCATCGTCAATAACTGGCCGCAGCAGGTGGACGGGTCGAGATCTGTCGCCCTCGGTCTGCCTCAGCCGCCGCCGCTCAAGGAAATCATCAGGCAATATCTCGAAGACTTTGCTCCGCGAAACGCCCCTTGACCCTCAGCCCTCGCTTGGGACACTCCGCGTCGCGATCCGGCACTGTCCGTGGTCCACGGCTTGGCGGAACGCCCGGCCTTCCTCCGTAAAATGACACTCCTCGCCGCCCTCGCCCTCGCCTACCTGAGTCTGCTGCTGCTTTTGGCGGTGATCTCGGCAGCGGAGACGGCCATCCTCTCCACGCGTGAGATGGATCATGCCGTGCTGGCCGCGCAGAGCGAGTCGGTGCGCCGCCAGCTCCAGAGCATCACTTCAAATCCCTTCCCGCATCTGCACCGCGCGCTGCTCATCTCCGCGTCACTAAATCTCGCGCTCGCCGCGCTCGGACTCTTTTTTGTCATCGGCCCGCTGCGCCACGAGCTGGGATGGAATCCATGGGCCAGCGGCGCTGCGCTCTTTCTGCTCAGTGTGATGATGGGCGATGTGGTGCCGAAGTTTCTCGCCGCGCGCTCGCCCTCGCAGATTCTCCTCTCCACCACGCGGCTGCTGCGCCCCGCGCGGAAAATACTCGACCCGCTCAGCTCGATGGTGGAGCGGCTCAGCGAGGGGATCGTGCGCATCATTGTGCCCAAGCGTGTGAAGATGAAGCTGCCCATCACGCAGGAGGAGCTGGAGACGCTCATCGAAATGCGCGAGGAACAAGGCGCGCTCGACAGCGCGGAGGCTGCCATGATCCGCGAGATCCTCGATGTGACGGAGATGACCGTGCGCGATTGCATGATCCCGCGCGTGAATGTGCCGCTCCTCGCCATCACCGACATTCAAAGCGAGGGCGCGCAAATTCTGGAGCAGGCGGACTCGCGCTTCGTCATCGTGCATGGCGACACGCCGGACGCCGTGCATGGTGTGATCGACACCCACGCATGGCGGATCGGCGGACGCGGTGATGTGATGCGCCAGATCAAGCCGCCCGTCTTTGTGCCCGAGACGCTCTCCGCCCTCGACGCGCTGGAGAAGCATCTCGGCGACGCGGCGCGCTGCGTGCTCATCGTCGATGAATACGGCGGCCTCGAAGGTCTCGTCAGCCAGGAGGAGATCGTGGACTGGCTGCTTTACGACGCCGCGCCGTGGGAGGGAGAGGGTGATGAAATGCGCGATCTGGGCGAGGGCCGCTACCTGCTCGACGGGGTCACGCGCCTCGATCACATCGAGAGCGAGATCGGCCTCGCGCTCTCCAGCGAAGGCATCGACACCATCGGCGGCTACGTTTTCACCCTGCTCGGCCATGTGCCGAAGCCCGGCGAGCGCATCAGCGTCGCGGGCGCGGAGATCAAGGCGCGACGCGTCTCGCGCTCCCATGTGCAGCAGGTGGAGATCCGGCTGCTCACAGCGCGCGACACGGAGCTCAAGGAGGACGACGCATGATCTGGGTGCTCATCATCATCTGCCTCGTGCTCTCCTTCCTGCTCTCCGGCGTGGAGAGCGCGGTGCTCTCCGTCAGCCGTGTGCGTGTGCGCCACGCCGCCCATGAGGGCGATGCCAAAGCGCGCGCGCTGCTGCCGCTCATCGAGGATCGGGACGCGCTCCTCGGCGCCGTCACGGTGATGAATCATGTCGTGAATCTCGGCGCGTTCCTGCTC
The DNA here is from genome assembly GCA_031425215.1 of Verrucomicrobiaceae bacterium. GTDB lineage: Bacteria > Verrucomicrobiota > Verrucomicrobiia > Verrucomicrobiales > Verrucomicrobiaceae > JANPIW01. The sequence goes on along the minus strand of JANPIW010000374.1, from coordinate 8,388 downwards.
ATCACCTGGCATCTCGTTATCGCGCTTGGCCCGTGGGGCTATGCCGCAGGGTTCCTCATCGCGCTGCCTGTTTTCCTCATCGGCCTCGAAGCGGTCCCCAAGACGCTTTTTCGTCGCTACCCGTTCCGGCTCCTGCGCGCGCTGCTGCCACTTGTGCGCGCCGTGGGGATGTTCCGCATGCCGTTCAAGGCGATCCGCCAGATGCAGAAAAAGAACGAGGAGGAGGAGAGCGAGTCTTCCGCGCGCAACGACCTGAAAACGCTCACCGCCTCGCTGGTGAAGCAACGGCTGCTCCCTCCCGCTGCCGCCGCGCTCATCGCGCGCGTGATTGATTTCCGCAGGCACCGCGCCCGTGCGCTGATGACGCCGCTCGCGCGCATCACCGTCGTCACACCCGACATGCCGCTGCGGGACGCGGCAAAGACGGCATCCGAGCATGGTTTCAGCGCGCTGCCCGTGCGCGACGAGGGCGGAGAGATCTTGGGCGTGCTTGATGTGCTCTCCCTGCCAGCCGCGCCACCGCCAGACCGCCAGGTGCGCCAGCACATGCGCCCGGTCAAAGAGGTCGCCACCACCGCCACCGCGTTGCAGACGCTGCAGCGCCTCCGCAAACACGCACTCACCCTCGCACTCGTGCGTGAGACGGTCAGCGGCAAGGTTGTCGGTGTCGTCACCGAGGAGGATCTGCTGCGCCCCCTGCTGGAGTCGAGGCAACAGCCGACCAAGTGACCGTGCCAACGATGGAGAGCACGGGAAGGTCGTGCCGTTTCCTGATCCCCTGACGGCTTCACTCCGGCGCCCTCTTCTCCGGCGTGATCACGCGCGGCGCGGACTGGAACTGCGCAGGCACGGCCACACCGAAAACACGCGGCGCATCCGTCTTCTCCTTCGACGCGGCGGGCGCGAGGTGGGTGAAAAAATCATCAAAGCGCAGGCTGCATTGGAGGCGCCGCTGGCTGCCGTCGATCTTCGGATTCACCTGAATGACCGACTCCGTGAAAGGCGGCCTGCTCTTCATCGCCTTCGCGCGCGCGCGGGTTTCTTCGAGCGAGAGAGATTTGTCTTTGATCACAGCGATGAGTTTCTCCAGATCAGCCGCCGTCACGGGCGACCACAGACCGCGCCACTGCTCCGGCGTCACCGTCACTGCCTGCGCATTCACCCAGCGCTTCTCCGTTTTTGAAACCTGCTCCCAGAAACCGATGATCAGCATGAACCTCTCATCGACACCAAACTGCCGCATCGCATCCCCCATGTCGATGGGCGTGCCGTGCTTGATCGCCTTCGGGTTCACCGGAATGCCGCCGTGATCCTTGTTCGCAGACGCAGGAATGTCCCACTTCTGCGTGTAACCCTCCGGCGAGTAGCCGCCAAAGAACGTGTCGCGCACCCATTTCTCAAACAGCAGCCCGTGGCTCTGCACCTCGCGCCCGGAGATGAGCGAGGCGATGGTTAGCAAGCTGGCGATGATGATTCGCTTCACGGTTTCGATGATGGCTCACGCGCAGCGCATTGAAAAGCGCAAGATCACCGGGGTGGTCGCACCGAGGCTCACCGCCTCGTGTCGGGCAGACCCCATTCTGGGCGCGTGTGGCACCTGTTCTCCCACGGATTCAAAACGAACACGGATTAAAATCAGGTAATCCGTGCTCGTTCTGAATCATGATCACCTAAATCCCTCCGAGGAAAGGAGCACAGGCGAACGACGGCTCCAGCTCGACCAATCAACGAAGGACGTGCTCGCGGACCCGTTTTGCGACATCCGGCGCCTTGCCGTCTGCTGAGCTGTGCAACAGCGCGGTGTGTTTCAGGCGATACGTCTCGCCGCGTTTCACCTCGACACGGCTTGCGTCGCCTTGCTTCATCGCTTTGCGCCCGAAGGCGTTGGCGACGAAGACACCGTAATCGCGATTGTGCCACCAGCTTGGACGCACATTCGCAGAATCGGGGATGATCGTCACACCGACATGATGACCGTCGATCACGCCGGAGTAATCGCACCACGCAGCAGGCTGGCCCCAGGTTTTTTTCGCGCTGGTCGCGCCCTCGCTGCTCGTGATCACGCCGCCGTTCTTTTCCGTGAGCGGTTTTGCCACGCGAACGCCGAAACCCATTTCTTCCTGGTCGCCAAAGTAGAATCCATCCGTTGTCGGAGTCATCGCCGCATCCCAGGTGATCCGCAGCACATTGTCCTTTGGCGCGAGTGTGAAGCGGCTCTCCATCGTCGCGAGCGTCTCGCCTTGCTCGGTCTTCAATGTGCTCAACGTGGCAAAAGTCAGCGCGCCATCCCGCCACGCGGCTTTCTCGATGAAACGGTCGTGACGCATCTCGGCTTTGTTGCGCCAGAAGTCCTCGCCCGCGAGATCGCCAAAGCCGAGCCAGATGCCCGGATGCATGTCGGGGTGATCGGTCGCGTCTTTGCCTTCGACTGGCGGAAAATTCCGCGTGACCTGGATGCCACCCGGCGCGCGCATGTTGGCGAAGCATGGGCGTTTCACTTTTGCATCGGCGAAGACAAACTCTCCGAGAGTAGAGCCTGCTTGTGTGATGATGAGGCGGTCCGCTTTTTCCGTGACGGACAGCGCGGGATCAGCCGCCAGGAGAAGGGACGGGAAGGACAACAGGGATGCTGCTGCGAGGTGTGTGAGTTTGGTCATGGTAATTTGCGTTTTCGTTAGTCCTCCAGCGCCTTGCTCTTCGTCTCCGGCGCCCACCAGATGACCACACATCCGAGCGCATAGACCAAGGCGCACACAGTGCCCACGGTCGGGTAGCTGCCGCCGAGTTGGGTGAAGATCATGCCGGCGATGAGCACACCCGCTGCGGTGGCAAAGCGGCCGGAATTATAGCTGAGACCGCTGCCCGTGGCGCGCACATGCGTGGGGAAAAGCTCCGGCAAAAACAACGCCAGCCAGCCGAAGAGCAGCGTGGCGATGAAACCTTGTGCGAACACAATGGCGAAGAAGCCGCTTTGCATCGGCGCGGTGAGCTGAAACATCGCGATGGTGGTGACGACCGTGGCGAGGCACATGAGCGCGTAGCTGCGCCGACGCCCCAACGACGCGGCGAGTTGCGCGCCGGTCACGCTGCCGAGCACCGCGCCGAGCGCCCACCAGCCTTGCGTCGCGGCTTTGTAGCCGGGATGCGCGCTGCCCGCGATGCTGTCCGCCCAGGGGATCATCCACTTGCTGGCCGACCACGCGCCGATCATCGGAATGGCGCTGACGAGGATGCCGATCATCGTGCTGCGGCGCAGCCCCGGGCCGAACAACTCCAGCAGCGGCTCCTGACGCCGCGCCTGCCCGCGCGATGCGAGCCAGCGTGGCGACTCCGGCAGCAGCCACAGAACGAGAAGCCCGAGCACGGCGGGCAGTCCGGCGAGCTGGAACAACCAGCGCCAGTTCTCCGATGTGATCGGCCACAGGCGCGCGAGTTGGGAGAGCGCGAGAATGCCCGCGTTGAGGCCCGCCATCATCAGGCCGGAGACGAGCGGTTTTTTCGCCGCAGGCCAGCACTCGGACACGAGCGCGATGCCGTTCGGCCACAAGCCACCGACACCGAGGCCGACGAGAAACCGCAGCACCAGCATCTGCTCTTGCGTGCGCGCCAGCGAGCCGAGCGCGGCAAACACCGAGTAAAACAAAATGCTCACGCCCATCGCGCGCGTGCGTCCAAAGCGATCCCCCATGCTGCCAAAAGCGATGCCACCGATGGCTGCGCCGAGCATGAGCGCCGCAGTGAAATAGGCGAACCACTCGCCGCCGAGTTCTTTCGTGAAGCCCGCCCCGAGCAAGCTCTGCGAAACGGAGAGCGAGGCCACCGGCATGAGGCCCAGCTCCATGCCGTCGAAAAGCAAAGCCAGAAACGACGCGCCGAGCACGGCGAGCCGGCGGCGCGGGCTGAGCGTGAGTTCAGTCATAGGCGCGGATGATCGCGCTGTTGTCGAGCTGGCCGCAGCCCAGCGCCTCGGCTTTCTCCAGGAGATCGCGGTGCGTCTCGCTCAGCGGCAGCGGCTTGTCCGTGGCCGCGAGCATGAGTCGCACGTCTTTGAGATGCTGCGAGAGTTTGGCCTGCGGCGTGAAATCACGCGCGATCATCTTCTCGCCCTTCGTGTCCATGATGCGGGAGTAACCCATTCCGCGCATGAGAATATCCAGCGCGAGATTCAGATCGAGATCGAGGCGCGACGCGAGCGTGAGACCCTCCGCCAGCGCGGCGCGATTCAGGCCGAGCACGAGATTGGTCACGAGCTTCATCTTTGCGCCGCTGCCGCACTCGCCCGCGCGGACGGCGTCGCGCGCGAAGGCGGCGAAGATGTCCGCGCATTTTTGAAATGCCTGTTCATCACCGCCAGCCATGACGGTTACCTCGCCTTTCAAAACCTGGGCGCTGCTGCCGGAGATCGTCGCATCGAGATAAAGTGCGCCGTGCTTCGCCAGCTCGGCGCCGAGTGCCACGCCGTGATCAGGATCGCCCGTCGATGTGTCGAGTATGATCTGACCGTCGCGCACCGAGGCAGCGCGCAGGACATCGCGCACCACGTACGAGTCCGGCAGGCTCACCAGCACGCGGTCGCAGCGCGCGAGGACATCGTCCGCGCTCGTCGCATCCGCGCATCGCGTGGCATCGCGGTCCCAGCCGGCCACGGAGAAGCCCGCCCCGCGCAGCCGCTCCGCGAAGGCCTGGCCCATGAGGCCCATGCCGATGATGCCAATGGTTTTGCGCGCGCTCATGGCTTTGTGACCGGCTGCTTTGCGTACTCGTTCCAGCGCGACTCGATCCAGGCGGCGTTTGCGGGTCCGTCGATCACGAGGATCCGGTAGCGCGAGACATACGGCTTGCCCGGCTCGATGGCCCAGTCGCCGTCTTGCGATGGCGCAATGCAGAGCTGCGGGTTCTTGGGGTTCAGACGCAGCGGCTGGGGGAAACGGAAGTTGCCGGGATGAATGAGGATGACCATCCCGGCCTGCGCGCCATCCACCGCGCCACCGATGTGGACCCACCTGGCCTTGGTGGCGTCGCCGTTTTTGCGGTCGTGACCTTCACTGGTGAGCATGGTCACGGCTTCGAGGGGATTCCATGCGAGGTTTCCACGCACACCCAGGCCGCCGTAGTGGTACTTGGGCAGTTTCAGCGGCGTGTCGGTCGCGCAGGTTTGCGTGCTGGTAAGGTCGATGATGTTGGCGATGGTGCCGCCGAGGTTCTTCTGCGCGACGGCGACCTCCCAGGTTTCGGTGAGGACTTTTTCATCGGGTGAGCGGCTGTGATCGAGAAACAGGTGCTGGCTGATGAAGCCGCCGCCCTCGGGACCGCCCCAGGATTTGGTGAGCTTGTCAAAGCGCACCTCCGCCAGGATCTGGTCGCCGCTCTTGTCTTTGGCGCCGGCCTTGCCTTGATTCCAAAAGTCCGGATGCGAGCCGCCAAACTCGGTCTTCGTCCACGCCATCCAGATGCCGCGATGCCAGCGGTGATCCTCGGGATGGTTTCCCGTCACGATCCTGCCGGACGGGGAGCAAACCGGATGCAGATGCGCGCCGTGCTTGAAGACCGCGGAGACACCTGCGGGGACTTCACCAGCTTGCATCTGGTAGTCGCAGATGAGTTTACCCGCCGCAGTGAAGCGGAGGATGTCGCCGGTTTTCTCAGCGGTGATGTCAGCGGCGGCGAGATGGCCCGTGGAAAGAGTGGAAGACACGGCGAGGAGCAGTTTGAGATTCATGCCGATGTGAACGTGCGAGGTGGATGTGTTTATTGCCGCAGGATTCGCGCCAGCGGGCAAAGCGGGTCAGGGTGGGATAAAACCACTCATTTGGAGTCAGCCGGTCCTGCACCAGGGAACCATTCGGTATGCTGATCTCCTCCGCGGCTCCAATAAGTCACACGTCGTCCTCGCAAAAAGGCAAAACAGCCCTGAACACCCGCCTTCACCGCCCGCATGGTGAAATCTCGGTAATGCTGGCCGTTGCGCTGACTGTCTAGGATCGCAGATCGGAGAGCAGCTTGGTCAAAATCATCTGCCACGGCCGGCAGTCCATCATATGTGATGGGAGTGATAACTGCCTCCCCTGTGGCACTGTAGAACGTCTTCCGGAGCGTGACGTAATCAACGTGGTAGTACTCTACTCCTGTTTCGCTGAGCCTACCCACGATTTCTGGGAAAGGCATGGTTCCCGCGAGAGTAGCTCTGGATGCTTCGCTGACGATGTGTGTATTCATAGTTGGTTCGCTGAATGCTTCGGATCAGACGACGGCGAGCGGGAAGCGGCGGTGACACGACAGATGCCAATCGAGCCGGTGCCTGCATCCGTTCGGCTTTTCGGTCGTTGTCACTTCGCTGAATGGTCTTTCGGAATCGATGAGATGCGCAGATGGTATTGCTTGTCCCCATCGTCCCACTCGAACTCGTCTCCGTTTACCTTCACATCGCTTACAAACGGGTATGCTTCCTGGAAAATCCGTCGCGCCTTGTAGATGGTGGTCTCGCCACCCAAGTTCCGCTCAAGAGTGACAATCGAGGTGCCAGGATCCAGAAACGGAAGACCCATGGTTTCAGTCACATACTTGATGGCAACCGTGTCCTCACCATAGGGAACACGCTTCTCCGAACGTAGTTCATAATGATAACCTCGCATCTTCTGGAACTGCATTCCCAAAGCAAAGGTTAACGCGCAGGCGACCAAAGCAGAAGAGGCCCAAGTGATGTGAACACGTTTCATGAGTCATTGAGCCGAACATTGTGGATCACAAACAAAACTGGCGGTTTTGTGCTCCAGCATCTTTATAGCCGACAGTTTTGTTGCATCTCACGCACCGGTGAGAACGGCGTCAGGGTGCAGCTGCTTGACAAAGGGGCGGGCATTTCGGGTTTTTGGCTCATCGATTTCCTCCAGGTATGACTTCCACGCCTCCGGCACCGCCGCCAGCGCTTTCTTCCGCTCCTGCCTCCTCAACTGCTGGCTCACGTTCGCCGCCTCATGCCGCCGAGATGCCGTTTGTCAGGCAGTTGCACCCTGGCCCCGGTCTGCCCATACGAGCCGTTGCCTGCATCCGTTTTGTTGAACGAGTTCGCTGCGCTCAAGCGCTTCGCGGCGGTCGGTGTCGGGGGTGATTCGAGCGGGGTTTGCATGCGTTCGAGGCTTGCTTGTGCGGAGTGCGTCGCGAGTCTGGCAGCCCTATGAAAAAACATCAACTGTTTCTTCTGCCGTCCTCGTTGTCGCTGCTTCTGGCTCGACTTCTTTAGTCTCGTATCCTTCGGTCGTCCGCTTTGTCGGGCACCTTCAACTCAAGGGTCTCGCGCCGCGCACGGTGGAGGCTTATGTGTGCATGATCCGCCTGCTGGCGCAGTGGGCGGCGTGTGATCCGGCGGCGCTGGGTGAGGAGCGGGTGCGCGATTACTTTCTGCATCTGGTCAATGCGCGCTCGTATGCGCCGAAGACGCTGCGTCAGGCGCGCGCGGCGTTGAGTTGCTTCTTCATCGAGATGCTCGGTGTGGCGGACTGGCGGGTGTTTGGTCACATCAAGACGAAGGACACTCAGGCACTCCCGGTGGTGCTCTCGCGCGATGAAGTGCGGCGCGTGCTCGCAGAGGTCAAAGAGCTGCGCTTTCTCGCGCCGCTGACGCTGATCTATCTTTGCGGACTGCGTTTGAGCGAGGCGCTGAACATCGAGACGCGGGACATTCACCGCAAGGAGCTGCGGCTGCATGTCCGGTTAGGCAAAGGCGGCAAGGATCGCTACGTGCCGCTGCCGCAGGCGGCGCTGGACATCTTGGAGCGCTGGTGGCGCTGCCATCGTCATGCGTGCTTCCTTTTCCCGGCGATGGGTCATGCGTGGAAGACGACCTATCGCGATGATCCCACCGCGCAGGCCGCTGTGCAAAAGGCGCGCTTGCAGCAGGCCGAGCATCCGATGAGCGACAGCGCGCTGCAAAACGTGTGGCGGCTCGCGTTTGCCGCCAGTGGTGTGAAGAAGAAGGCCACCATCCACACGCTGCGTCATAGCGCATCACCACCGTGAAAGGGCACGAGTTCCTGCGCCTCTTTTTGCAACACGTCCTGCCGCGCGGGTTCCGGCGCGTGCGGCACTTTGGCTACCTCAGCGCCGCAGCCAAAGAACGCTACGAACGCCTGCGCAGCCTGCTCAAAGCCGGAGCCATCGTGCTCCTGCTGCCCGAGAAGACCGCCGTGTGCTGCGAAGCCTGCGGGAAAGCCATGACGTTCTTCGCAGCCATCCGTCATCCGCACCGCGCAAGACCACCACCCGCCGCCGAACCCGCTCCATGATCACGACCCACATCACACGTCCCGGCCCCGACCGCAGCGCAGAGTCATGCCCGCGTCGTGAGAAAAAGCGCCCGCTGAGCCAACTGCAGCCGACACCTCAGCGTCA
>JANPIW010000373.1:0-17986 GCA_031425215.1 Verrucomicrobiaceae bacterium | reverse complement strand
AGCTCGGTGCCGGGCAGGGTGATGGTCGCGGGCACGCCTGCGGGTTTGTCGGCGAGGATGCGGATCGTGCGCGGCACGCCGGCATTCGCCGCCATCTGGATGTCGCGGTCGTGATCGCCGATGAGCCAACTGCGGGTGAGGTCCACGTTGAGTGCTTTTTCTGCGGCGTGGATCATCTCGGCGCTGGGTTTGCGACAGGTGCAGGCGGGGTCAGCAGCGAGACAGGTGCAGGCGTGGATGGCGTCGAACTGCGCGTTTTCCTCCGCGAGGGCCTGCTGCATCCGCGCGTGGATGTCATCGAGCGCGGCCTGGGTCATGACGCCCTTGCCCACGCCCTGCTGGCTGGTGACGAGCACGAGGGCGTAGCCGCGCGCTTTGCACAGGCGCAGGGCGGCGATGATGCCGGGGGAGAAAGAGAAATCCTCCCAGCGCACGACGTAACCGGCGCCGGGAGAGACGTTTACGACGCCGTCGCGGTCAAAGAACACGGCGGGCCGTGGCTCGTCTGTGGCGCTCATGGGGTGGTCATCTGCGGTGGTGGCGAGGGGAAGGGCGCATCGGCTGGCGGCGTGGGCGGGGGCAGGGAGGGGGCCTGAGCCTGCACGGGCGGCGCGACCTGCGGCGGCGGCGCGGGTGCCTCGGCCTGTGACCAGTCGGGGAAGCCGGTGATGCACACGTTGTCGGATATGGGCTGCACCCTGGCGTTTTTTAATGGGATGGAAAAGGGGAGGGGCAGGCCGGCGATGGCGGGACGGCCGCCGCCGCAAATCCTAGGCGCGATGTACCAGTGGACCTCATCGACCTCGCGAGACTGAAACGCCTGGCCGAGCACGATGCCGCCGCCTTCGACAAGTACGGTGAGCACGCCGCGACGGCCGAGTTCCTTGAGCACCTCGGTGAATGGCAGGCTCTTGAGCACGAGGGTGCGGTCTTTGAACTCGTCTGTGAACAAATGCGCCGTCGCGGGCAGTTTGCCCGAGCGCGTGAGCACGACTCGCAGCGGCTGCTCTTTGCCGCTGCCGATGTCGGCATCGCGCAATGACAGCTTCGGGTTGTCTTTCCGCAAGGTCTCCGCGCCGATGATGATCGCGTCCGCGCGCAGTCGCAGCCGACGTGCGTGGGAGCGGGCGGAGTCGCTGGTGATCCACGCTGGCTCGCCGGGCGGGCGTGTGATGCGGCCATCGAGGCTCTGGCCTGCTTTGGCGATGACGTAGGGCATGCCAGTGGTGATCCATTTGGCAAAGGGGCGGATGATCTCCGAGCATTCTTCCTCCAGCACACCGCCGAGCACCTGGATGCCTGCGGAGCCGAGGACCGCGTACGATTTGTTGGTGTGCAGCGGGTTGGGATCAGGTGCGCCGAAGACCACACGACGGATGCCCACATCGCGGATGGTCTGCGTGCATGGCGGTGTGCGGCCCTGCGTGGAGCACGGCTCGAGGGTGACGTAGAGAGTGGAGCCGATGAGCTTTTTGGAATGTATCTGCAACGCCTCGTCGATGGCCACGATCTCCGCGTGCGGCATCCCGGCTTTGCGATGGTAGCCGCTGCCGATGATGGCGCCCTCGCTACTGACGATGATGGCGCCCACGGGCGGGTTTGGGCTGGTGAGACCGACGCCGCGTTTGGCGAGATCGAGCGCTTGTCCCATCCATCGGGTGTCGGGAATCGGAGGTGGTGGTGGCATTGCGGGCCGCCACAGTGTCACGCACTTTGCGCGTCGCAAGTTTTGACTCGCGCCCGCGCGCATCGCCGCACATGCTGCGCGCACGACATGACCGCCGAAGACAAAGCGACACTTTACCGCGAGCTGGCGAAGCTCATCGGCGCGGACTTTCATTTCGACCGCTCGATCAAGCTGCTGCTCGGGCAGAACCCGCCGGCGGCGCGGCGGCAATTCCTCGAAGGCATGGAGCGCGGACTCGCGCGCGGCGTCGGCGTAGCGGCGGCCATCGAGTCCGAGAATAAAGCGCTCGTCACCGGCATGGAGATCGCGCTGGTCACGGCAGGGGAGCGCAGCGGGCGGATGGCGGAGACTTTTGAGCACCTGGCTGGCTACTTTGCCACGCTCGACGATGCGATGCGCGCGGCGCGCGGCGCGCTGGTGTATCCGCTGATCCTCGTGCATCTGGCCGTGGTGCTGCCGGAGCTGCCGGCTGCCTTTGCCGGGCAGAATGCATCGGGCTTCTTCGTCGCGGTGCTCAGCCGGCTGGGTGTGTTATGGCTCGCGATCCTCGTCGTGGCGTGGGCCTGGCGCGCGCTGTCGGCAGCGGCGGTGTCGTCGGTGGCGGCGGATCGCGTTCTGCGGCGGCTGCCGTTCATCGGCGCAACCCGGGCGCACTGGGCGCTGGCCCGTCTCGCGCAGGTGTTTCACGCGGGCCTGCTGGCGGCGCTGCGCGTCAGCGAGATCACACGCATCGCGGGCGAGGCATCGCAAAGCGGCCAGATGCGCGAAGGCGCGGAGCGCGCCGCCGATGGCGTTGAGGCGGGGCAGCCGCTCTCCATCTCGTTGCGTGCCACGAGCGCTTTCCCGTCCGGCTTTGTCGATGGCGTGGCCACCGCCGAGGAGGTGGGCTCGCTGGATCGTGAGATGCAACGCTGGGCCGAGATCGAGACCGATGCCGCCGCCGAGTCCACCCGCCGCGCCGCGCTGTGGCTGCCCAAGATAGCCTACGCCCTCGTCGCGCTCTACGTCGGGTGGCGGGTCATCTCGATGTTCTTCGCGATCTACGCGCCGGTGTTCAAGCTGCTGCCAGAGATATGAGCATCGCCCGAAGCAGCCCGAACCATCCAGGCTGCGCGTCTGCAACGGCAGCTTGCCCGCAGAAACATCATGCGGCACAATCTCCGCATGACTTTGGAAACCAAAAGCCCCTTTCCTGGCTGCGACCCGTACCTTCAGGAGCGGTGGGAAAGCTGCCATGCACAGATGGTGGTTGCGCTCGGAGAATTATTGCGCGGCCGGTTGCCATCGGGTCTGCGCCCTCGCATTGAGGCTCGTGTTTACCTCGAGCAAACCGACCCGGAGGGAAACGCGACGAGGTCCAGTGTAAAACCCGACGCGGTGGTGATCGAACATTCCGGGAGCTTCACACCACCACGCCTCGATCCCGCCCATGCGTGGACGGCAGACGGCAAGGACGACGGCGGCACACTCATCGCTGAGCCGATCACGTTCACCACCATCCCCGCCGAGATGAAGGAGCGCTACATTGACATCGTGGACGTGAACGACGGCGGGCGCATCATCACGAGCATCGAGCTGCTCAGCCCCTCCAACAAAACACGGGGACCCGGCCTCCAGCGCTTCCGCGAGAAGCAGGACATGATGAGCGCTAGTGGTGTGAGCCTGGTCGAGATCGACCTCATACGCGGCGGTGTGCGCGCCATCTCCGCACCTCCGACACTTCGGGATTCCAGTCCGGACATCCTCTTTCGCGTGGCCATCCTGCGCTCCTGGGAGCTCGCCAAGGGCGTGCTTTATGCCCTTACATTGCGCCACCGCCTGCCCGTCATCGACCTGCCGCTGCGTCGCACAGACCCACCGCTGACCCTCGATTTGCAGCTCATGCATGACGTCGCATATGACCGCGGCGAGTTCGGCATCGACCTGAACTATCGAAAGGAACCTGACCCGCCGCTCTCCGCGCAAGACGCGGATTGGAACGACAAGCTGCTGAGATCCAAGGGGCTGCGGTGAGCCGATAGTAGCGCGCACTTCAGCGCGTGGAGAGCGTCACCAGATTCTCCATCGGAGGCTCGTCTTCGGCGGGCTTGGACTCCGTGTGAGCCAGCCGGCTCTTGATCTCCGCAAACGGCGTCGCGGTTCGCTCGATTTTCTCCAGTTTGAATCCCGCCTCGCGGATCGCCTGGGCAAACTCAGTGCCGGTGATGAACTGACCGGGCTTCTCGGCGACCACGACTTTCCTGTGCTCGAGCGAGACGAAAACGTCATCGGATTTGCCGAGGGCGTTGAAGCGCTTCGTCACGCCCTGGACGCAGAAGGAGCAGACGATTCCATTCACGTTGGCCACGATGGTCTCGGAGGTCGCGGCCGGAGCGACGGGCTTTTCCGGGGCGTCTGAAACGACGACCGCCTTGAGCGCGATCGTTTCTTTGTGATCCGGTGCGACGGCGCAGGAGGAGAGCGCGAGGGCAAGCAGGAGATGCAGATGTTTCATGGTGTGATGGTTGGAGGGGTCGAGTGAGATCAGAAATGAATCATGCAACTGATGAGCGGATCGCCATCGAGGCTGACACCGCCTTCGAGGAACCACGAGCCGCTGAAGAGCCGGAGCTTCGGGATGATGCGGAGGTCTTTATCGAACTCAGTGATGTAAGTGAAATCGACGATGATCCAGGTGGCGATGCCGGTGGTGTCGTGCGCGTAGGGGGCGAAGCCGATAGAGGCGGTGTTTGAGAAATGCGTGAAGTTTTCCCCGGCATTGACCGCGCTCTTGAAAGCGGTGTAAATCCAGCGCGTCTCGAAGTCGGCTTGCATCGCGGCGCGTCCGAAGAGCGAGGCATCCTCAAGGCTCGAATCCGCGACGCCCATTCCGGCGCCGGCATAAAAATTGCCCTGCGCGGCGCGGAGATTCCAGCGATGCACCAGCCAGTTGTGCTGGAGCGCGGCCAGATAGCGGTCGGTGTCAGGCATCTTCATCCATTCGGCATCAAGGCCGAAGGCGACCCCATTGTCGTAGGTGTGGTAGGCCTCGACCGAGCGCACGTCACCCACATAACTGGCGGTGATTTGGGTGGCTCCCTTGAAAGCCACGGGATGCGCCTCGGTTGTGCCGAGGAGCAGGCAGAGACATGAAATAAGGGCAAAGGGGCGCATGGGCGTATATTATGGATTATATAATAATTATAAACCAGAGACAAGGGCTTTCTCCTGCCTCGCTCGTAACCCTCACTCGCCGCAGATGCTCCAGCGTGACCCGTGACGGCGGCTGCACAGAGGTGTGCGCGGCGCTCGCTGATGCCGTTCCTATCTCGCCGCCTTCTCGGGCTTCAACCGCTCGCGCTTCTCGTCGCACAGGGCGGTGAGCAGGCACTCGCCGGACTGGCTGACCTTCAGCTCGGCATACTTCGCCTGGGCAAAAGTGCCGCCCGTGCCTTCCTCGAAGAAGAAGGACTCCGCGCCGATCTCCAGGCCGCCGCGGTCGTGGTACTCGATGCGCTGCTCGTCGGCGGACAACGCGCCGCCGTCATCGAGCCGCGCATATTTGCCCACGCCGTTCTCATCCAGCCGGACGATGAGACGGCCGCTGGGGCGCAATTGATCGCGCGACACCTCGGTGGCGATGGCGTAAGCGAGCACCATGTAATCACCCTGCATCAGCGAGCGCGGATCACGCGGGCGCAGTTCCAGCAGCACGGTGCGGCCATGCGCGAGGGTGTCTTCCTTTTGCCAGATCATCCATGTGGATGCCGAGAGGGTGAAGGCGAGGCCGAGGTAAAAGAGGATGGTTTTCATGACAGCGAGCGGGGGCTTGAAGATTGCGGCAGACGCAGCAGCACGAAGCGGATGATGAGGAACGCGATGCCGGAGCCGCCGATGATGAGCGACTTCATCGAGAGCGGCACGGTCATGCCGTAGTAGAAGAAGAACAGGAAACTGGCGAGGAACACCCAGGCAAAGGTGCCGAGCAGCTTGTCGCCCCAGGCAAAGGCCGCCGCCGTGAGCAGCATCGCGGTGAGCACTCCCATCTCGCCCGTGAAAACGAGTGGCACAATGATGACCGCGAGCCCGAGCATCCAGGGTGAGGTGAGCGAGCGCAGGCCGCGATTGAGCACGGCCACCAGCGTGATCAAACCGGCCGCCACGACAAACGCGGCCGGCACTGGCGAATCGCTGATCCGATGCCAGGCGAAGTCGCGCAGCACGACCTGGAACTGCACCGTGCCCGCGAGCGACAATGCCAACGCATACGCCAGCGGATTGAGCGCGGCAGGCCGGGTCCGCCAGGCCCATATCGCCGTGGTGAGCGCGGTCATCACGATGATGCAGAGATGCAAGTGCCCGGAGCCTCCCTCCCTGCTCACCTCCAGCGCGATGACGATGAGCACAGCGGCCCACAGGCTGATGAGAAACCGATAAGCCGCGTTGTTGAAGAACGGATAGGTCACGCCCGCGATGACGAGTTGCATCAGCGCCAGTTGATCGAGCTGCGAGTCATGATGTGCGCCCGTGAGATAACCGCCGTGGATCAAGCCCACGGCGCCGAGCGCGATCGCGAGATTCATTTGCTGGAGGAAGATGGTCTTTGGCAGCGCGCGATTCAACGCCGTGCATGAGGGGAGCAGGATCACTCCCATCGTCATGAGCGCGCCACCGCTGTCGTCCCTCGCGACGATGCCGACCACGAAAAACAACATCGGCAAAAACGCCCACGCTGCCATCCAGCCGCCGATGGCGCTGACGAGTTGCAACCACATGGGATCGCGCGGCTTGGTCGCGAGGACGTTGAGTTGTGCCGAGATCGGCGCGGCGACCTCGGATGGGATCGCCTGCAATGCGCGGCCCCAGGTGAGCGGCGGCTCCTCGCCCTCATGCGCGGGCGCGGTCGTCGTTTCGCCATCCGCGTCGAGGCCGGGAGCCTCGGCCTCCATCTGTCTGGCGAGCTTGCGCAGTAGCCAGACGCACGCGCCCATCAGCGTGCCGATGACGGTGGTGTAGAGCAGGAAGCCAAACACAATCGCCCCGCTGTCGCCGAGCGAAGTCAGCATTTTATACAACCAGCGTGCAACGGTAACCATCAGCACGATGCTCGCCGAAAGCACGGACAGGCTCATCGCCGCCGCATCACGCAGGCGATAGCGATAGACGGCGAACATGCCCGCAGTGACGACGAGCCAGATCAAGGCGACCGGCGCGAGAGCGCGCTCATTCGTGTAGCGAAAGTCGAGCACGAACACACAAGCCGGAAACGTCAGCGCTCCCAGCGTGATCAAACCCAGCCACAACCGCGACCAGCGGGCGCGCAGCCAGCGAACGCCTGCTTTTGCCAGACATTCTTTGGCCGCCAGCGCCAGCGCGTGAATGCCGGCCACGCTCGCAAACAACCACGGCCACGGCGAGTCCGAGAATTCTGTCTTCCAATACAGCGTCAGCCCCGTGCTCATCAGCACCAGCCACACGATCCACAGCGGCTCAAAGCACGCGGCGATCACCCACGGCAGCGCCAGCAGCGCCCAGCCGAAGAACAGCCCGTGAGTGTCTGCTCCCGTTTGATACTCCTGGCCGAACACCGCGATGAACACGCCGATCATCACACACGCCGCGAGCAGGCTGAGTTTGCCCGCCAGCTTCTCCGGCCCGAGCAATCGCGATGCCAGAGCTGGCAGCACGAAGCCGAGACCCGCAAGCCCGAGCCGCTGCCACCGCGCCATCGCCTGCCAGTTCCAGGCAAAGAAGAACACGATGCCGCAGAGCAGCAGCACCGTGCCGAGAATCATGAAGCACCGCGCCGCCCAGCGCCGCCAGACCTCGACACCGCGCAGCCGCGCCATCAGCGTTGCGAAGTGCGTCTCGGAGAGCAGCCCCTGCTGCCGCCATTCATGCAACAGCGAAACTTTGGCAGGTCGATCGAGCGGGAGAGTCGGGATCATGGACGGATGCTAGCATCGGATTCCCAGCCGCCCATCCTACTTTCGTCCAAGGGCGGCTGACATTTGAAAAACTCTACTTGGCGGCTTTGGCCTTGCCCTTCTTCACATAGTCCGGCCAGGAGATGCGTTTGCCTTCCGCGCCGGTGAACTTCCAATCGGGCCAGGTCGGCGACTCGTCGCGCACCTCGTGGTATTTCGCCAGCAGCAGCGCCTTCATCTCTTCGAGTTTTGCGACGTTGCTCGCGGCCTGGTCGTTCTTTTCACCGATGTCTTCGCGCAGGTTGTAGAGCTGCCATCCGCCCGGTTCCGCGCTTTTGAAATCAGCTTCGCTCTGCGCGGTGATGTCATTGCCTTTGGCTGCGGGCTTCTTGTCGAGAGTCGCGAGGATTTTCCAATCGCCCGAGCGCAACGCCACGCGCGGCTCCCCGGCGGCGCGGTTAAAGTGCCAGTAGAGCGGCGTGGTGCGCGCAATGGATTTGCCTTCGAGCACGGGCAGAATGCTCGCTCCATCGAGTTTGCGGTCACGCGGCGGCTCGATGCCGGCGATCTCGCAGACGGTGGGGAGAAAATCCACGCCGCACACTGGCTCGTCGCTCACACTGCCGGGCTTGGTTTTCCCCGGCCAGCGGATGATGCCTGGCTCGCGGATGCCACCTTCGTAGAGCGATCCCTTTTTGTCGCGCAGCGGACCTGCGGAGCCGTGCGGATGCTGCGGCGTGATGGCCGGGCCGTTGTCGCTGGTGAACATGACAAAGCTGCTGTCGCGCAGCCCTTGCTCATCAAGCGCACGCATGATGCGACCGAAAGCGTCGTCCATCTGGGTGATGTTGCCGTGATGCGCGCTGTAGCTCGGATCGTCTGAGGAATAGAGCTTCGAGTACTTTTCATCCGAGGAGATCGGCTCATGCGGCTCGTGAAAGCAGATGAAGAGAAAGAAGGGCTTGGTTTTGTCACGGCCCTTTGAGAGCCATGTCATGGCCTCGTCCGCCACGATGTGCGCGGCGTAGCCCTCGATCTTCCCGCAGGCCGTGCCGTTGCGCACGAAGTTGTCCGGGTTGTGATGGCTGGGATACGCGTTGTTTTGCGTGGAGAACCAGTGATCAAATCCGTGATCACCTGGCTGCGGCTGCGTGGGCTTGTTGAACTCGCCATTGAGATGCCACTTGCCTGTGTGGCAAGTCGTGTAGCCAGCGCCGCGCAGCAAAGTGGCGATGGTGATCTCGCTGCGGCGCACATGCACGGGAGAGTCCTCGGGGATCCAATCTCGGATGCCCACGCGCGTCGGAGTGCGTCCCGTCATGAGCGCGGTGCGGGAGGGGGAGCAGTTCCCGTGCCCCGCGTAACAGCTCGTGAGCCGCAGCCCCTCGCTCGCGAGCTTGTCGAGGTTCGGCGATTTCACCTCCTTGCTTCCATAGCACCCGAGGTCGCCGTACCCGAGGTCGTCGGCGAGCACGAGGATGACGTTGGCCTTTTGCGCGTGAGAGAAACTGGCGGCGCAGAAGCAGAGCAAGGTGGCGAGAAAATGTCTTGTGATCATGGCGTGAGGAGAACGGCGCGCGCGGCTCGGTGTTTCGACGGGGACGCGCTGGACAATCCCGCCACGCTCGCGGACGAATGGCCCGGCCCGATGATCGCGCGCTTCATTCTTTGTTTTGCTTGTCTGCTTGTCGCCGCCTGCGGTAGCGGGCTGCATCGTCGCGAGCAAGTTGCGATCCAGCCGCTTGGCACCGTGTCTGCTCACAGACTCGATGCTGTACTGCGCGCGGCCACGAAAACTTACGGAGTGAAGCCCGTGCTCCTGCCAGCCGCAGCACCTCCGCCAGCCGCCTACGTCCGCGAACGTGGACGCTACGATGCGGATGACCTGCTGGTTTTTCTCGAAGAGAAAACAGATGCGAGATTCACGAAGGTGCTCGGCATCATCGCCGCCGACATCGGCATTGACCGCAACGGAGAACGCGCATCGGGCATCATGGGCATTGCTGATTTGGACGAACGTGTTGCTGTCGTCTCATTGCATCGCCTGCGATACGGGGCCGCGGACGAGAATCTGCAAACAGAACGTCTCGCACGCGTCGCCGCGCATGAACTCGGTCACACCTTCGGCCTGCCGCACTGCATGACATCGCGCTGCCTGATGAATGACGCGCGTGGCGCGGTGGCGACCATCGACGCGAGCACCGGCAGACCATGCTGGCGCTGCAAGACGAGGCTCCGGTTGGCGGGTGGGGAGTGACCTCCGGGCGTCCGCTTTCGCCTTTGCCTGCCTCGGCATGGAAGGTAAGATCGTCGCAATGCCCCTTGTCCTCCTCGTCATCGTTTCCATGTTTCTTTTGTCATCGTGCGGACGAGCGCCATTGCCGGGTGGAGAGGTGAAGGTTAGCGCCGTGCGCGTGGCTTCTTCAAAACCGAAGACAGTGGCCGAGGTGGCGCCGTATGACGAGGCGCTGGCGTGGCATGAGTATGAGGTGAAATCGGTCAGCGCCGGCGTGCTTGAAGCAAGGAAGATTCATGTGGCACACTGGACGATGTTGCGCGGCAGGGAGCTTCCCGTGAGCACTGTCACGGGCGAGAGCGTCGATCTGCGGCTCAGGCCGTTCGGCACGGCTGACGAGCTGAAACGCGTGGCGGCAAGCGATCATCTCGATTTCACGACAGAGGATGTGCCGCGCTTCATCGACATCGGGCAATCACTCGCGCAAAATCTCACGCCCGTGGCGATGCGATACGATTACGGCGGCGCGTTCTCCAGCCAGATGCGGCTCTACTGGCGGCTGCGCGGACAGCTCAAGCTCGTGGCGATGGGGAATTCTCACGCGACCAAGGACATCTGCACCGGGATGTTTTTCCCCGGTGAAAACGAGACCACTCCCGTCGCACTGAACCTCGCGCCCGCCGGAGCGAACAACTGGCTGCAATGCCTGGTGATGCGAGACTACGTCGCGCCACTGCCAAAGCTGGAGTGGGTCGTGTGGGTGATGAGTCCGCGCACCTTCAACGCGAAACGCACAGACGACCGCAAGCTCGATGATTTCCTCGCCAGCCCGGGCCGGCTGCACGATCAAAACTCAGCCGCCGAGCTTTGGCCCGTGCCTGCGAATGAAAAACCTGCGGGCATCTCCGACCTCGCCGCTCTAAAAACGGAATGGGGTGACGCATGGGGCTGGGAAGGACGCACAAAGATCAATCTCCCCCCGACCATCGAGGAGGCGCGGCCCGCGCTTCTCGATCAACTCTCCGGCTCGCGAGCCTCATTCGATGAGGCTGCCTGGAGTCACTTCACCGAGACACTCGCGCTGCTGACCAAAAAAAATGTTCGCGTGCTGCTGCTCATGCCGCCCTTTCATCCCATCACCCGGGAGACCCGCGCCGTCGATCCAGACTCCACTTCGCAGACGGTGATGCGCGAGCTTGCCGCGCATCTCACCGCGCTCGACGCACAAGAAGCGCGCGTGTGGTTCAAAGATTTCCACCGCGGCGGCCAGCACGAGTTCCCGCATGAGGAATTCTACGATGCCGATCATCTTAACCGCAAAGGCGCGCAGCATCTCACGGCGATGATCATCGAGTGGATGGCGCAGTGTGATTGAACTCAAGCACGAACCTATGATACCATGATGAGTCTGAAATCGCGTCCAACATCGACCCTTGCACTTTTCATGAGCCCGGTTTTTTCAGTCCAGCTTTCGCCGCTGAGGATCAGCGCACCATCGCACGTGAGAAAGCGCTGGCTGTGCGCGTCGAGGCGGCTGATCCGATCCAGCTCGGCTCGCGGCGCGAGCTGTTCGTGGATCATCATCTCATCGACCAAATGCACGGCGCTCATCCTCTACTCCACACGCCGAGTGATGCGGGCATCGCGCTGCGTTTCGATCAGCCGTGGGAGGGCTTGCTCATGAAACACATCGCATTCCTGCTTTTCATCAGCGTTGCCAGCAGTGCTGAGTATTTCGACGAAACGAAATCCACCACGCTGTTCGCCTTCGACAGCGTCTCCATCCCGCACACGCAGAATCTGCGGCTCGAAATGAATACGCCGACGCGGCACACGGCGAATCCCGTCGTGCAACGTGGAGCGCCGGGGACGCCTGATGCGCATGGTGTGCAGTTTTATGGCTCCATCATCAAAGAGGGCGGCAAGTACCGCATGTGGTATGTGGCCTTTGACGATGACGTGGAAAACAAGGTCGCGTCCGCACGCTGGCGTGCGGCTTATGCGGAGAGCACGGATGGCGTGACGTGGACGAAGCCGAGTCTGGGGCTGGTGGAGTTTGGCGGGAACAAGAACAACAACCTTGTCGATGTCGGAGGCGAGTGGGGCTTCGTGAATCTGAAGGTGATCAAGGACGAGGCTGATCCTGATCCGGCGCGGCGTTACAAGATGATGACGCATGTTTATTTCCGCCACAACACGCGGCTGGGAACGCTGCTGCCATTCGTGAGCGCGGACGGGCTGACGTGGAGGCCGGTGAAGAATGTGAAACCTGTGAAGGCGGAGTTGAGGAAGGAAGATTTGTTTGTCCCAGGTGTGCATCTGGAGCCTGCCAGCGGGCTGTATCAGTGGGACGGCCAGTTTTACCTCACGGCACAGAATGCGCTGCCGGGAGTGCATCATTATCAGGGCCGCGTGGTGCGCTTGCATCGCAGCGCCGATTTTGTGAACTGGTCATCCACGAGCAGCATCGCCTTTGTGCGCACGCCGCAGCACACCTATCTCGGAGCGGGCAGGAGCCGGGAAGGGGAGCAGAACCACGAGGGCATCTGTGTGTGGCATCGCGGCAATGTGCTCCTCGGCATCACAGGCCGCTGGCACGGCAGCGTGGAGTGGAAGGATGTGACCGTCGATCTCGGCTTTGTGATGAGCAACGATGGCCTCAGTTTCCGCGAGCCAAAGCACGAGTGGACATTTCTCAAGCGCGGCGAAGACGGCCAGTGGGATCAAGGCGGCCTGCTGCAAGGCCAGGGCTTTGAAAACATCGGCGAGGAGACTTTCATTTACTACGGCGCATGGGATCCGCGCCATTGGCAGAACAAGCCTGAGCGCGGCGGCGTGGGCATCGCCGTGCTGCCGCGTGATCGCTTCGGCGCGTTGATGGTTGATGAGAGCGGCAAGGGGCCGGGTGATTATCAATTGCCCGAGATCACGAGCGAGTTCGTCACCGCATCCGTCCCAATGAAAGGGCCGCAACGTTTCTACATCAATGCCGATGGTCTCGGTGCCGATGCCGCGTTGGAGATCGAGCTGCTCGATGACAAGGAGCGGCGGCTGCCAGGTTTTTCAGCCGGCGTGCGTCAGAGTGGATTTCAGACTCCCATCACATGGAAGGACAACAGCGGCAAACTCCCCGGCCGCATTCGCGTTCACGTCACCTTCACCGGCAAACTCAACACCGGCATCCGCTTCAACGCGCTGTATTTGAAATAATCATCCCGCAAGAAAACGATCCGACATGAAACATCATCTCTACCTTCTCACCCTGATTCTCACCCTGATTCTCACAGCGATTCCCGCGACTCATTCCGATGCACAGCAAGTTGCGGACGGCAAAGGCCTGCGCGTCTTCACCTGCGGTCACAGCTTTCATGTCTGGGTCGTGCCCATGCTCGCGGAGATGGCGCTGAAAGCAGGCATCACGAATCACGTCATCGCCGGGAAATCCAGCATCGGCGGCTCCACAGTGATGAAGCACTGGGACGTGCCCGAGGACAAGAACCTCGCAAAGCAGGCGCTGCGCGCGGGCACGGTCGATGTACTCACGCTCTCGCCCATCTGGCTGCCGGAGGAGGGCATCGAGAAATTTGCCGCGCTCGGTTTCGAACATAACAAAAACATCCGCGTGACCGTGCAGAAATACTGGCTGCCGAACGACGAGTACCATCCGGTGTACCCGCTCGACACGCGGAAGAAGGTCGATCACAACGCGACGACGATCCCCGCGCTGCGCAAAGCCCAGGATCAATATGATCGCGACATGGATGATGCAGTGCGCGCCGTGAACCAAAAGCTCGGCAAGGACATCATCGTCACCGTCCCCGTCGGCCAGGCGGCGGTTGTGTTGCGCGAGAAAATCATCGCCGGAGAAGTGCCCGCGCTCCAAACACAGACCGAGCTGTTCCGCGACAACTGGGGCCACCCCACCGTGCCGCTGCAAGTCCTGGCCGCCTACTGCCACTTTGCCGTCATCTACCAGCGCAGCCCCATCGGCCTGCCGCTGCCGACCGTGCTCGCAAAAAATCCCGCGTGGGATGAAAAGCTCAACCGACTGCTGCAGGAACTCGCATGGGACGCGGTGACAAAACATCCGATGAGCGGAATGAAAACGCCATGAATCTCACCCGCCGCCGCTTCCTCCAGTCGTCCCTAGCCACCAGCGCGCTTCCCGCCGTCGGACACGCGGTGGCATCGAATCCGTTCTCATTCATCCTGCTCGGCGACCTTCATTACGACAAACTCGAGCATCACGACTTCAAATGGCTCGACGCGCATCACCCGGGCGACCTCTCGCAGATCAAAAACTACAGCAAGCTCACCGCCGAGGTGATGCCCACGATATTCGCGGCGGTGAGGCGAATGGTGGAGCAGACGGGTGCGAAGTTTGTGCTGCAAGTCGGCGATCTCGTTGAGGGCCTGTGCGGGAGCGTGGACCTCGCCGCGCGGCAGAACCGCGAGGCGCTTGAGTTCGTCACGCAGGCAAACCTGGGGGTGCCGTTTCTTTTCACGAAGGGAAATCACGATGTGACGGGCGATGGTGCCGTGGAGGCTTTCGATGCCGTGCTGCAGCCTTTCATGTCCGCGCAGGCGCGGCGCATCGACGCTGGCGCGGCGAACGCGAAGGCAAACCACACGCTCGCGCACGCTGGCTCGCAGTTCGTGTTCTTCGACGCTTATGCAAAGGACAGCCTCGACTGGTTCGAGGCCGTGGCTGCGAAGCGCGCGACGGATTATCTGTTCGTCACGATTCATCCGCCGGTCGTGCCGTATGGCGCGCGCTCGACGTGGCACATTTTCTCTGACGAGAAATCTGCAACAAAGCGCGCGAAGCTGCTCGACATCCTGGGTGCAAACGAGGCCGTAGTGCTCAGCGGTCATCTGCACAAGTTCTCCGCCATCACGCGGCAGGTTGCTGGCAAACGCTTTACCCAGCTCGCCGTCAGCAGCGTCGTCTCCGCGCCCGATGAAAAGCCGCGCGATGTCTTGCACGGACTTGATTCCTACACGGGCGATCAGGTCAGCCTCGAGCCTCGGCACTCGCCCGATACCATCGAGAGGCGACGCGCGGTCTATGACGCAGAGCGGAAGCATGTCTCCAGCTTTGAGTACGCAAACGCCGCCGGATTCGCGGTCGTGACTGTGAG
The DNA here is from genome assembly GCA_031425215.1 of Verrucomicrobiaceae bacterium. GTDB lineage: Bacteria > Verrucomicrobiota > Verrucomicrobiia > Verrucomicrobiales > Verrucomicrobiaceae > JANPIW01. The sequence continues at coordinate 3,016 of JANPIW010000373.1, read as the reverse complement.
GGGGCGGCGTATCGAGGCGGCGATTCACGTGGGATCGGGCGCCGAGCCGTTTCGGCGTGTCACGCTGGCCGCATGAGATGGTTTGCAGCCTCACGAAGCCAGACAGCGGCCTCTGGGGAGTCTTCAGCGGGGGACCAGTCTGCGAATCTTTTGTCTGTCGCCGCGTCGTAGGGGCCGTGTTTGATTTCGAGCACGACGGTGTCGGGGGCGAGCGCGAAGAAGGTGTGCCAGACGCCTTGCTCGATGTCGGCCATGCATGATGCGGCGTTTCCAGCGACGAGGTGGTGGTCTGTTTTGATGCCGCCGTTTTCATCGAAGGTGAGAAAGCCCAGCGCGCCCTGGAGGACGGTGATGTTTTCCACGCAGCGCGGCATGGGATGCTGGTGCGCGCGGATGTAGCTGCCGGGCTGCACAAAATTGATGAGCCGCTGCACGCCGTCAGACGCGGCGCGTTGCATGGGCAGCATGATGCGCAGTCGCGGACTGGCGCGCGAGGCGGCGATGCCTCGGGAAATGGCGGCGGCATCAAGGACGAAGACATCACCTGTGACGGGCGGCAGCGCGAGCGGGTAGGGCGTGGACATGCGCGCAGCTTGCACCCGATGGGTGGATTTCAAGGCTTGTATCCTTGAACGCGACCTGATTTAATGGGTCGATTCAAGGGCGGAAAAACAATTCATCGCGCCAGCCCGCCCTCCGCCAACCCAACGTCCCTGATCATGAACCACATCTCGCGTCCCATCATTCTGCTCTGCGGCCTCGCGCTGCTGGCCCCTCAAACCGCGCGCGCGGTTTTCCCGACGCTCTATCTGAAGCCCGTGGTGCTGGAGCAGCTCCACGCGCCCACCACGATCACGAGCGCCAATGACGGCAGCGGACGCGTGTTCGTTTGTGACCAGCCGGGCCGCATTTACATCATCCAGGACGGGATGCTGCTGCCCACACCATTCCTCGATATCTCGAACACGGCGGTGAACGTCGCGCATCGCAAAGTGCTGGGCCTGGCCACGAGCTACGATGAGCGCGGCCTGCTGGGCTTGACGTTTCATCCGGGGTACTCAAACCCGCTGTCCCAGGGCTACCGGAAGTTTTACCTCAACTACAACAAGACCTATCAGGCCGGTATCGACCCGCCGCCGCCCGTGGCCGACCACACGCCGAACTGCACGACGGTGATCGCGGAGTTCCAGGCTTCCGCCACCAATCCCAATGCGGCCGATCCGCTCTCCGAGCGCAGGCTCCTGCTCTTCTCTCAGCCGCAGAGCAATCACAATGGCGGCGGCCTCGTCTTCGGTCCGGACGAGACGCTCTACATCGCCAGCGGTGATGGTGGCAGCAGCAATGACAACAACGTGGGCCATACCGGCGGCAGCGCGGCCCGACCCACCGCCGGCCTCGGCAACAGCCAGGACATGACGCGCTATCTTGGCAAAATCCTCCGCATCAATCCGCACGACCCGGATGGCGCTGGCGCGCTCACTTACAGCATCCCGGCCAGCAATCCCTTTTTCGGGGCAGGCGGCGGCGTGAAGGAGGAGATTTTCGCCTTCGGTATTCGCAATCCGTGGGGTTTTTGCTTCGACAGCCGACCAGGCGGCACGGGGCGCTTTTTCTCCGCCGATGTGGGTCAGGGCCGGGTGGAAGAGGTCAATCTCATCGTCTCCGGCGGCAACTACGGCTGGCGATACCTCGAAGGCACGGAGAACCCGACCTTCTCCGCAGGGATGCCAGCGCCGGGCGGCACGCTCATCGGCCCCATCGCGCAATACGCGCATCCCAACACGAGCGTACCCGATCCGGCGAACCCGCCGAATTTTCTCCCGCAGCTCGGCCTCTCCATCACGGGCGGCTTTGTCTATCGCGGCACGGCGATCCCCGCGATGCAGGGCAAGTATGTCTTCGCCGATTACGGCGCGACTGGCGGCGCGGCGAGCGGACGCTTCATGGGCCTGGAGGAGACAGCGCCCTTGAGCGGCGTGTTCACGCTCACCCAGGCACTGCCGCTCATCGGCCCGAACCCCACGCCCTTGCGTGTGCTGTGCCTCGGCGAAGATGACAGCGGCGAGATTTATGTGGGCGGCAAAGTCACTGGCGGCGTGCAGGCGCTGCACACCGGACTGCCCAACGGCAGCATTTACAAGATCGTGGCCGCGCCCGCTGTCGTGAACACCACGGTCTTTGAGCCGGCGAAGGACAACTCCATCTTCGCCGAGTATGGCGGCGGCGGCGAGGAGCTGAGCAATGGCACGGGCAATCTCTTTGCGGGACGCACCAGCGGCGGCGGTGCGGCGAACCGGCGCGCGCTGCTGAGATTCGATGTCTCCAGCATCCCCGCAGCTTCGCGAATCGTCTCTGCCACTTTGCAAATGACCGTGAACGCTGTCGATGCGGGAAATCCCGGCGCGCGGAACTTTGACCTCTTCAAACTGCGCCAGGACTGGGGAGAGGCTGCCTCCTTCAACGCCACCGGCCCCGCCTTCGCGCTGAATGGCGATGCCACATGGGACAACCGCTTTTACCATGATGTGACTCCCATCGCATGGACCTTCGCAGCCAACCTGCCCTATTGGGACACATCGAGCGGGCAGATTTCCTCCGCCGTGGCCAGCCTCAATCTCGCCGGACCTTACTCTTGGTCCCATCAGCTTCACGGCGACGTGCGCTCTTGGGTGGCAACTCCTGCATCGAATCTCGGCTGGATTCTCATCGGCAATGAGAACCCAGGCCCCGCCGGCATCATCGGCACCGGCTCCGCAAAGCAATTCCACAGCCGCGAGAGCGCCACCGCCTCAGCGCGGCCCCAGCTCACCGTCATTCATGTGCCGCCCTCGAACTTCGAGACTTGGTTCGCCGTCCATTATCCCAGCACATCCATCGGCTACTATGTTGATCCGCAGGGAGATGCCGACGGTGACGGCATCAAGATGCAGATCGAGTATGCCTACGGTTTCAGCCCGAACGCACACAACAGCAGCGATAGTTTCACCATCACCACCGCGCCCGGTGCCGCCGGCAG
>JANPIW010000372.1:0-2845 GCA_031425215.1 Verrucomicrobiaceae bacterium | reverse complement strand
CAATGCCATCATCAACAATTGTATCGCCTTCGGTCCCAGCCTCATGTTCGCCTATGTCACGAACATCATGTGGGTCTTCACTCCGGGAAGGCACTCCAAGCTCGTCGAGTTTCTTCTTTTTGCCGGCATTGGCAGCGTGGCTTTCGTCGCGGGCTTGTTCGGTGGTCCCATGCTCATCAAATGGTTCGGCATTCCCACTGAGATCTCGCAGGGCACCTTCCTCATCACCTCGTTTCTGGTGAATTTCTTCTGCCGGAAGTTCTTCATCTTCAAAGGCTGACGCGGAATGGATCAAGGATCACGAAGCCGCGAGCGCCGCGCCGTCATCACCGGCATCGGCCCGCTCACGACCATCGGCATCGGCCGCGAGGCGTTCTGGGCCGGACTGCTCGCGGAAAAAAGCGCCATCCGGCGGATTGCCGATTTCAAATCTCAAATTTCAAATTTCGAATCCTGCCACGCCAAGCACGCCGCCTGGATCACCGACTTCGACGCGACCAAACATTTCCCGCCCCACCGCCTCAAGCGCCTTGACCGTTACGTCCAGTTCTCCATCGTCGCCTCCAAACTCGCGCTCCAAGACGCCGGCTTTGCGCCTGACTTCGCACTGAGCACTGAGCACTCCGCACTCCGTTGTGGAGTAAGTTTCGGCACCGGCCTCGGCGGCCTCGCTCACGCCGAGCATCAGCACACCGCCTTTCTTGAAAAAGGCATCCGCGCCGTCACTCCAGCGCTCGCGTTTCAAATCTGGGGCGGCTCCGCGCACTCCAACATCGCCATCGAATTTGGACTCCAAGGCCCCGCCACCACGAACTCCAACTCCTGCGCCTCCGGCAACATCGCGCTCATGGACGCCGCGCGCTTCATCCGCGACGGCATGGCCGATGTCATGATCGCTGGCGCAGCCGAGTGCCCTCTCGCGCCGCTCACCTTCGCAGCCTTTGATCACATCCACACCATGTCGCGTTGGCAGGGTGATCCGCCGCAGCACGCCATGCGGCCTTTCCATCGCGAGCGCGACGGCTTCGTCATGGCCGAGGGAGCCGCCGCCTTCGTCGTCGAGGAATATGAGCACGCGAAAAAACGCGACGCGCGCATCTACGCGGAGATCACCGGATGGTCGCTCACCAATGAAGCGCATCACATGACCACGCCGCGACCCGACGGCGCTCCGCTTCGCGCAGCGATCCAGCAGGCGCTCGATTCCGCGCATCTGCGCCCCGAGCAGATCAGCTACATCAACCCCCACGGCTCATCCACGCCAGCGAACGACGCGCACGAATGCCAGCAGCTCGCACAAGTGTTTGGCGGCTGCATCAAGCGCATCCCCATCAGCGGCACGAAAGCCTACACCGGCCACACGCTCGGCGCGGGCGGAGCCATCGAGGCCGCCACCTGCCTGCTCGCGATGCAAAACAACTGGCTCCCGCCCACGCTTCATCTCACCGACCCCGACCCGCTGCTGCATGATTTCGATCTCGTGCCGCTTCACGCGCGCGATGAAAAACTCACGCATGTGCTCAGCAACTCATTTGGCTTTGGCGGCATCGACTCATGCATCGTCCTCAGCCGCATCCCGTGAGCATGGACAGGCTTAGCGCCCGTTCTGCGCCTCGCGCCGCATGATCTTGCGCACGGCTGCGTCCAGATCATCGATGGTCAGATCGAAATGCTTGTGGAGGAGCTGCTCCGTCACCCGCACGCGTTCAGCCTGCCTTTCCGGAGTGTTCGCCGCCTCGATGTCAGGTGTGGTGACAACTGCGCGCCATGACGCGGGAAAAGTTTTCGGAAACGCTTTGTAGAACGCCAGCACCTTCTCCTCGTCGAAGTTTTCGACCAGCCAGCCGACAACGCGCGCGGCCAGTTCATAGCGCACATTCACACGCAGCAGCTCGTCGTCCTTGAGCACAAGCGGCCCCATGCCCGCGATGGCGCGCAGCGTGAGACCGGTGGCGAATGCATCAGCGAGGATGCGCGCATCAGTCACCTGCACCTGGCGCGTGTAGTGCATCGCCAGACCCTCGACGAGCCATCCGGGCAGCCAGGGTTGCGTGTCATCGATCATCGCCAGATGCACCAGCTCGTGCTCGATCGTCGATGCGCCTTCCGTCCATCGCAGCAGCGGGCCGACCTTGCGCGTGGCCGCCTCATTATAAAAGAACGCCTGGTTGTAAACCCGCGCCGCGCCGTCCTCATCCCAGCTCACCTGCGACACCGAGCCGTTTTCCATCGAAGCTCGGCCACCAGTCAGCGACTCGTAGTCCTCATACGACGAGCAATGGAAGCCCACATAGCGATCCACGAGCGGCAGCCGCGTGGTCGAGGCCAGCTTCGCGTATGCCTGCTCAAACGTCCGTGCCGTCGCCGCCGCCTTCTCGTCCTCACCGGGCCGCGGCTTGTAAAACATCACGATGCGCTGTGACTCCACGGCCTTGGAAAAACCGCGCGTCCAAAATGGCCAGCGACTATGAAAGACAAGGTTCGAAGCCAGCAGCCTGCCATCGGCTTCAGCGCGGATCATGCACTCGGCCAGATGCAGGAAGGCGTGCTGCTTTGGCTGGCCATTCAGCCGGTAGCGCACCTCCAGGTCGAGGCGCGGCACCTTGCCGTTTTGCACGGTGATGTGCTGCGGGCGCGGCTTGATCTCGAACCACGCCAGCGGCACGCCCTCGATGCCCGAGAGCAGCGGCGGATTTTCATCCGCGGGAAATTTTCGCCGCACCGCTGCGAAGTCGCCCTTCGCGATGAGCTGCGAGACTTCGGTCCAAAAATCGCTCACGCCTTTGAAGAGCCGGTCCTGCTGCGCCGTCGCGCGTGCCGCAGGCGTGTCTGACAGCAGCGCTCT
>JANPIW010000371.1:0-1627 GCA_031425215.1 Verrucomicrobiaceae bacterium | reverse complement strand
TTCGTCACCGGCACCTCCGCCGTCGGCACGAGATACAAATTGTCGCGCTCACATTTGTACTGCTGGTCTTCAAACTTCGGAAGCTGCGCCGTGCCTTCCAGCGCCTCCGGCTTCACCAGCAGCGGCGGACTCACCTCCGTGTAGCCATGCTGCGTCGTGTGCAGATCGAGGAGAAAATTAATCAGCGCCCGCTCCAGCCGCGCGCCCGCGCCGCGATACACGACAAACGCGCTGCCGCTAATCTTCGCGCCCGCTTCAAAGTCGAGAATCTCATGCTGCTGCCCCAACATAACATGATCCTTCGGCGCAAAATCAAACGCCGGCTTCGCACCCCACGCGCGCACCTCCGGATTATCCTCCGCGCTCGTGCCGACGGGGCACGCCTCGTGCGGCACATTCGGGATTCCCAGCAAAAGATCACGCTGCCGCGCATCTGCCGCGTCCGCGTCCTTGCCGATCTGATCAATCCGCGACCCGATCCCGCGCACCTCGGATTCGATCTCGCCCGTGTCCTCGCCCTTCTTTTTCGCGATGCCGATGTCTTTGCTCATCCGGTTGCGATCCCCCTGGAGCTTCTGCCGCTCCGTCTCCGCCGCGCGTCGCGCCTCGTCGATGGACAGCACCTCATCCACCTGCGCGGACAGGCTCCCGCCGCGGGCGGCCAGCCGTTGTTTGATCACCTCGGGTTGTTCACGAATCAGACGAATATCGAGCATAGGGCCGCGATGGTAGCGCGAGATGGCGGCGGGCAAACGAGAAAATCACGCTCCATGCACCTCGCACTCCCGCGCAACCGCAACACAAACCGTGTGATGCGCTTTCTCCAGGAGTGTGAGACAGGCATTGCGCCTTCTGCGCATCATCAGGGCCATCGCGCCTATCGCAGCGAGTATCAGCCGGGATGGCTCGGGCACGGCCTGATAGGTGATCGTGAGCGATGGAGGAGCGGGGCCTTCGCTGGTGCTAAATCGTTTCGCGCTCGCGTTCTCAGATTCATTGCCGCGCAACAGCCAGCCAAAGTTGTCCACCGGCGAATCAACCCACGACTGGACATCGGCAGTCATCGCGGCGGAAGACCATGAATAATCGTCAATGCCGCTGACCAACGTGGACGCGCTTGGCGCGGCGATGAAGTCACCGCCGGGCGTGCTCCAGAAAGCGGTGTTGTAGGATGTGTGCAGCCAGGTGGCGTCACCCGGCTGCGAGGACACGCCGCCGCCGTCGCGGTTCCCCGCGTCGGACGCGCCCTCGGTCCAGCCGCGTGTCGCGCGGTGCGCAGTCACGGCGGAGTCTGAAGAGATGCTGCGCGTGACTTCGAGACCCAATGCAACGCTCAAAATCTGGCTGCCCGCCGGAATGAAGGAAAGATCAAAAGCCACCAATGCGCGCCGGATGGCGCCACCGCCAGTCTTGCCGACAAACATGCCCGATCCCGAGCCACTGGCCTGACCGCCAAACGCGTCCTCGTATAGCGTCGCGTCTGCCACGGAGTAAAACGTCATCGTGGTGCTGGCGTTCACGGATGTAGAAAAAACGCACGAGCAAACCACGAGCAGAAGTTTTTGAATCATAGCTTTTGAAGAAGTGCGGACGTTTCCTCTGCGAGAGGAAAAATCCCGGTCAGGCA
>JANPIW010000370.1:0-3472 GCA_031425215.1 Verrucomicrobiaceae bacterium | reverse complement strand
TGAGCGCCCGCCGCCACCACATCCTCCGGCGCGCTTCTGTCACTGCTATTGCGATCTCGTCAGTCACGGCGGGTGATCATTCGCGGATGTGACCGCGCTGCAATCTCATAAACAATCTCGCGCCAAGTTCGTATGAGTTTGCCATGCGCTTCATCGTCGCCCTCTTCCTCTTCACTTCTTCCTCCATGCAAGCGCAGGTCATCATGGTGCGCGATGCCACCGCGCTTCAATCCGCCGTGCGTGATCTAAAACCAGGCGCTGTCCTCCGCGTCGCTTCTGGCGATTACCCCGGCGGCCATTACGTCAGCGGCATCGAGAGGATCACCATTGAGGCGCTCGACGCAAAAAATCCGCCGCACTTCAAAGGCGGCGCGAATGGTTGGCACTTCTCGCGTTGCACCGGACTCACGCTGCGCCATCTGCGCATCAGCGGACAGACGGGCAATGGCCTCAATCTCGATGACGGTGGCATTCTCGACAAACCTGTCACTGGCATCACCATCGAGCACGTCGAGATCAGCGACAGCTGCCCGAAGGGAAATCACGACGGCATTAAATGCTCCGGCCTTGATCAGCTCACCATTCGCGATTGCACGATCACGGGTTGGGGAGGGCAGGGGATTGATCTCGTCGGCTGTCATCATTCGCTCATCGCGGATTGCCGCTTCGCAGGCAAGGGGGGCTTCAGCGCCAGCGCGGGCATTCAGATCAAAGGCGGATCGAGCGACATCACCGTGGAGAAATGCCATTTCGCCAATGCGGGCGAGCGTCCGCTGAACATCGGCGGCTCCACCGGCATCGAGTTCTTCCGTCCGCGAGGCGCGACGCATGAAGCCGCCCGCGTCATAGCGCGCGACAACGTGATTGAAGGCAGCTTGTGCGCCGCGGCCTTCGTCGGTGTCGATGGCGCGGAGTTCTCGGGCAACACAGTCCGCCATCCGACAAAATGGATATTCCGCATCCTGCAGGAGACGCGCGAGCCTGGCTTCGTGCCGTGTCGCAACGTGTTCGTGAAGAACAACCGAATCACCTTCCGCCGCGCGCAAGTGCGGACCGAGATCAACATCGGCGACGGCGCCGCGCCTGAGACGTTTCGTTTTGAGGGCAATCGATGGTTTGCCGAAGACAAACCGGGCGCATCCATGCCGAAGCTGCCTGCTGAGGAGAAGGATGGTGTGTATGGCGAAGCTCCGAAGTGAGCGAGCGTGATTGAATCTCTCGCCGTCCGTCAAGATCGAGTTGGTAGTGTGGCCCGTGGCCAGTCTTCTTCTGCGATAATCTCAGTTCCCGTTCCGTAGGTTTCAGCAGCATGGAAAAGAAATCCCCCTTCGGTCCCATTGCTCATGCCGCATGGTTGGCTGTGATGCTCGCCTGTTCGAGTTTCGCGGCGGAATCAACGCGTCCACTGAGCTTCGTTCATGACGTGCAGCCCATCCTGACCAAGGCAGGCTGCAACGCGGGCGTGTGTCATGCGAAAGCGATCACCGGTCAGCGCGGTTTTCGTCTCAGTGTGCTCGGTTTCGAGCCAGAGGAGGACTACGAGGCCATCGTGAAGCAAGGCAAGGGGCGCCGCGTGTTTCCACCGGCGCCGGAGGAAAGCCTGCTCATCACGAAAGGGGCCGCCATCGTGCCGCACACGGGCGGGAAAAAATTAGAGCCCGGTTCGGAAGAGTACAAGACGGTCGTGCGCTGGATCTCCGAGGGCATGCCGTATGCGCAGAAAAATGAGCCGAAGCTCAACGACATCGTCGTGGAGCCGGCCCGCGCGACTTTGCAGGTCAAGACCACGCAGCAGCTCAAGGTAACCGCCCGCTACTCCGACGGCAGCAGCCGCGATGTGACAAAGCTCGCGCTCTTTGAGGCCAACGACCGCGCTATGGCTGAGGCGGGTGAGCAAGGCCTCGTGAAGACGCTCGATATTCCGGGCAACGTGGCCGTGATGGTGCGCTTCGGCGGCAAGGTCTCGGTTTGCAGCGTGTCGGTGCCGCTCGGCGCACCGGTGGATTCGCTGCCGCCGGTGAAGAATTTCATCGATCAGCATGTCTTTGAGAACTTGAAACAGATCGGTGTGCCGCCCTCGCCGATTTGTGATGACTCCAGCTTCCTGCGCCGCATCTCGCTCGACATTGCTGGGCGTCTGCCGACCTCAGACGAGACCAAGGCTTTCCTCGCGAGCAAGGAGCCGGACAAACGCGACCGCGCCGTCGAGGCACTCGTCAACTCGCCCGACTACGCCGATTACTTTGCCAACAAATGGACCTCGCTGCTCAAAAACCAGCGCACCGAGGCCGCTGACATCACCGCAAACTTCGCCTTCCACGCCTGGATGCGCGATAGCCTGCTGGCGAACACGAAGTATGACCAGATCGTGCGCCAGATTCTCGCCTCCACCGGCACCATAGTGTCAAATCCACCGGTAGCTTGGTATAAGCGAGTGAAGGAACCGAACGTGCAGCTCGAAGACGTCGCACAGCTCTTCCTCGGCGTGCGCATGCAGTGCGCGCAGTGCCATCATCATCCCTTCGAGCGCTGGACGCAGGGGGAGTATTATCACCTCGCCGCGTTCTTCAGCCAGATCGGCCGCAAACCCACCGCCATCGCCGGTGAGGATCTTATTTTCCACAAGCGCGGCACCGCGCAGACGGAGCATCGCAAGACACGAGTCATGCTGAAGCCCGCAGGTCTCGGAGAGCCTGAAATGGACATCGCGCCCGACGATGATCCGCGTCTCGCTTTGGTTGATTGGATGAGCAAGAAGGACAACCCATTCTTCGCCAAGTCGCTCGTGAACCGCTACTGGAAGCACTTCTTCAAACGCGGTCTCGTCGAGCCCGAAGACGACCTTCGCGATACGAATCCACCGACGAATCCTGATTTGTTCGAGGCGCTCGCCAAGAGCTTCACTGACAGCGGCTATGATCTGAAATCACTCGTTCGCACCATCACGCAAAGCCACACCTACCAGCTCAGCTCGACACCAAACGAGCACAATGCGGTGGATCGCCAGGCCTTCTCGCACTTCTATCCCAAGCGCCTCCAAGCCGAGGTGCTGCTCGACAGCATCGACATGGTCACTGGTTCCAAGACGGACTTCGCCGACCTCCCACCGGGCACACGAGCCATCTCACTGCCTGACAACAGCTACACCCGCGCCTCCCCGTTTCTCAAAGTCTTCGGCCGCCCCGACAACACCAGCGTGTGCGAATGCGAGCGCGTCTCCTCCGCCAGCCTCGCGCAGAGCCTTCATTTGATGAACGCTCCTGACGTGAAAGCCAAGCTCACCGCCGCCAACGGACGTGCCGATCAGCTCACCAAAGCCGAGATGCCCGAGCCCAAGCGCATCCGTGAACTCTACCTCGCCACCTACTCCCGCGAACCCACCGCTGATGAGGTGAAGATCGCGGAGACACACCTGATGAAGCCCCGCAACGATGCCACAGGCAAGCCACTCGACTCCCAACGCTCGAAGCGC
>JANPIW010000369.1:0-4900 GCA_031425215.1 Verrucomicrobiaceae bacterium | reverse complement strand
CCCAGTTAGTAACTCATAGAGCAGCACGCCGAGCGCGTAGATGTCGCTGCGCGTGTCCACATCGAGCGAGGTCATCTCCGCCTGCTCCGGGCTCATGTAAAGTGGCGTGCCGATCATCTGCTCGAACTGGGTGAACAACGTGCCGTCCGTGAGCCGCCCCTGAGTCGCCTTCGCCACGCCGAAGTCGATGACCTTCGGCACCGCCTTGCCGTCGTTGACGGTGACGAGGATGTTTGAGGGCTTGAGGTCGCGGTGGATGATGCCCTTCTGATGCGCGTGCTGCACGGCCTGGCAGACGAGGATGAACAGCTCCACGCGCTCGACGGTGGAGAGGCCCTTCTCGTCGCAGTAATCGGTGATCTTCATCCCGCGCACGAGTTCCATGACGAAGAACGGCCGCCCCTGCTCCGTCGCGCCGGCATCGAAGACGCGGGCGATGTTAGGGTGGTCCATCATCGCCAGCGCCTGCCGCTCCTGCTCGAAGCGGGCGACGACTTCCTTGGTGTCCATGCCCAGCTTGATGATCTTGAGCGCCACACGCCGCCGCACCGGCTGCTCCTGATCCGCCATCCACACCGTGCCGAACCCGCCCTCGCCGATCTCCTGCAACAGCTTGTAAGGCCCGATGCGGTCGCCAGCTTTCTCCGACGGCGGCAGCACGCGATGCGAGGGCATCGTGCCGGGGGCTGCTTTGATCGTCACGTCGAGATCAGCGGCGAGGTCTTCCGCTGCGGGTGCCGCGAGAAAACTCCCCGGCTCATCATGCGAACGCAGCAGACGATCCAATCGCGCCCGCAGCGCTGAGTCGCCTGCGCAGGCTTGGTCGAGGTAAGCCGCGCGTTGTTCCGGCAGCAGCGCGGTGGCGTGGGCGAAAATGGTTTCTTCAGTCATGGGAGGAGTGCGAGTTGAGAGGGTTCAGCGTTCAATGCGAGATTCTTGAATCCCATGACTCATCGATTCTCATTTTTCTTTGCGCAGCCTCTCATGCAGCCACGCACGGGCATAAGCCCAGTCGCGATCCGCGGTGGCTTTCGAGATACCCAGCACCTCCGCCGCCTCGCTGCTCTCGATCCCGACAAAGTAACGCAGCTTTACCAACTGCGTCTTGCGCTCATCCACAGCCGCCAGCTCCTATTCTCTGAGCGCATTCACCAGCGCGCGGGTGCTGGCGGGGACTTTGCCGCGCTGCCAGAGAACGATGAAGTCCCACTTCGCGCGCGTGTCTGGGACCGGCACGAACACTACGCCCGGATGCTTGAACTCCCGAAAGAACGCGGGCAGCAGCGTCACGGCGTTTTCTGACGCGACGAGCGAGAGCACGTTGGTGACGCCATCGACGATGACGGCAAATCGCGGCTTGTAGCCCGCAGCTTTGCACAGCGCCGCCATCCATTGATTGCGCCCGGGCATTTGATCTTCGTCGATGCCGATGAAGCTGCGGCCTTTTAACTCCTTGAGCGCGATCTTCTTTTGCGCGGCCAGTTCATCGCTGTCCGCGACGGCCACGCACACACCGAGCGAGCAGAGTGTGGCGCTGTAAAACTCGCGCGCCGCCACCGCGCCTTCCTGGCCGATGAGTGCGACATCCAGCTCGCCTGAGCGCAGCCCGTCGATTTGCTCGCGCGGCGAGAGGTCGTGTAGCTTGAGTTTCACTTGTGGATGTGATTTGCGTAGCCGCGCGAGCGCTGGTGTGAGCACGGATTGCGCGGCGGAGATGAGATAGCCCACGCGTAGCTCGGAGCGCTCGCCACGCGCCTGCCGACGCAGCTCGGCCATCGCGGCATCGTAGTTCTCGACGAGCGGGCGCATGGATTTCACCATAGCGTGTCCGAGTGCGGTGGGTTTCACGCCGCTGGTCTCGCGCTCCAGCAGCTTGCCTCCGATGTCGTTTTCCAGCGCCTGCATCTGCCGACTGAGCGCGGGCTGCGTGATGCGCAGCCGCACGGCGGCGCGGTTCACGCTGCCTTCTTCGAGCACGGTGAGCAGGGCGCGGATGCGGTCGATCATGGCGCGCAGGCTATGTGCATCAGGCATAGCCGCAACGTCAAACTGGCATTACCCGGCTTTCATCACATCGCGCATGATGGTCGTCTATGAACGCACCTGACCTCACTCAACGTCCTCCCCGCAGTCCTCGCATCCGCCTCGGCGGCTACACCATTTTGCCACGTCTGCTCGACAAGGCCCGCGCGGTCATCGTGGGCACGGCCGGCGAATACAAATACGACAACCCGAATGACGGTCATTTCTTCCGCTTCACCGGCATCACGTCAGATGCGCTGATGGCACAGGTGAAAACTGGGGCGGGCGACTGGGACCTGCTGCTCTGGGTGAATGAGCACGCGCCGCTGAAACGCGCCGCGCTGGAAGTCCAGCAGTGGTCCGATTGGACCGAAACCGTTTCCTTTAACGACATCGAGATGCGCGAGTGGTTCACTGAGCAAATCAAGCGACTCAATCCCGCGCGCGAAGACCTGCGCGGCACTTTTGATTATCTCGATCTCGACGACTACGTCAGTTTCGGCGGTGCCGCGTGATTTACACCTCTCCACTCCACCATCATCATGGCCGACCGATTCATGCATGAAGTGCTCACCCCGGCGGTGCTCGCCGCTGAGCGGCACTACTATGGCCGCGCCTATGCCACCACCGACGCGGCTCCCGAGACCGAGGCATTGGGCGGTGACGAGCGCGCCTTCATCGAGAGCCGCGATTCGTTTTACATGGCGACCATCACCGAGAACGGCTGGCCGTATCTCCAGCATCGCGGTGGTGCCAAAGGTTTCCTCCGCGTCACCGGACCGAGCGAACTCATGTTTGCCGATCACGGCGGCAACCGACAAATGATCAGCGTGGGCAGTCTCGCGGCGAATGATCGCGTGAATCTCTTCCTCATGGATTACCCGGCGCGCGAGCGATTGAAAATCCTCGGCCATGCCAAGGTGCTCGATGCGCGTGAGCATCCTGAACTAGTCGCGAAGATCGCGCCAACCGGCGGTCATGCGGCAAAAGTCGAGCGCATCTTTGTCATCGATGTTTTGTCCTACGACTGGAACTGCCCCAAGTTTATCACGCCACGTTTTACGTCCGCTGAAATCGAAAACGCCGTCGCCCCACTCAAAGCCCGCATTGCCGAACTCGAATCCCAGCTCACACTTCACACACCATGAACCCACGTCCGCCGCTCCCCCCATTCACCGAAGAGACCGCCACGCAAAAAGTCCAGATGGCCGAGGATGCCTGGAACTCGCGAGATCCCGAGCGCGTCTCGCTCGCTTACACGCCCGATACCGAGTGGCGCAACCGCGATGTCTTCCTCAATGGTCGCGCTGAGGTCGTCGCCTTCCTTACGCGCAAGTGGGCGAAGGAACACGACTACCGTTTGAAGAAAACGCTGTGGGCCTTCACCGGCAATCGTATCGCTGTGCGTTTCGAGTACGAGTGGCACGACGAAGTCGGCCAATGGTGGCGCAGCCACGGCAACGAGAACTGGGAGTTTAACGAGCACGGCTACATGGCTCGCCGCTATGCGAGCATCAACGATCAGATGATCGAGGAGACCGACAGGAAGTTTCATTGGGAGAGGAAGGCGTGATGACGTCGCACTGCCTCCCTACTTCTTCCCCGCGTCGTAGTCCTTCCAAAACTCTGCGGCGGTCTGGGCGGGGAGCCACGTCTCGGGCTTGGCCGAGGTGAAACTGAGGCGTTCCAGTTGGGGGAAGGTGCGGAGGAACTCGATGTCCTTGGCGTTTGGCGGGAGCGTGAGCTGGGTGAGGCTCTTGGCTTCGGCGAGGGGCGAGAGGTCGGTGAGTTGCTTGCAGCCGATCAATCGCACATTCGTGAGCGGCATGTCGCGCAGGACGCTGAGGTCGGTCACGGCGGTGTTTATCAAATTCAGATACTCGAGTGCCATCCCTTTGAGCGGTTGGAGATCGGTGACCTTGGTTGAGTTGATGGCGAGACGCTTGAGGGTCATACCGCGCAAGGGTTCCAAGTCGGCGACGGCGGTGCCGTTGAGTTCGAGTGCATGGAGGGGCAGTCCGCGCAGGGCAGTGAGGGCGGAGAGGGTGAGAAAATTCAAGGTCAGCTCCTCCAGCGGCATGCCCTGGAGCGGAGTGAGGTCGGTGACCTTGGTGCGTTCGAGGTTGAGCTGCTTGAGCGGGTGGCCGTGCAGCGGGGAGAGGTCGGTGACGGCGGTGCCTTTCAGGGTCAGCCGGCTGAGGCGTGTGCCTGGAGGAATGAGAGTCAGGTCGCTGAAGTCTATGAGGTCGGTGAAGTCTGCGGTCCAGGTGTTGTCGGGCTGCTTTTGAATGGCGCGCGGCTTCAAGCCGGATGCGTGGAGACGGGTCACGCGGTCGTCGGTGATGCGGTCGCCCCAGAACTGCTTCAGATGGGCGGCGGTGATTTCTTGATCGAGGGCTTCGGCGCGCGCCAGCTCGCCCTCGCTGCGGTAGGAGTTTGCCAGGCTGCGCATTTCGTTGAGCGTGTCGGCGTGTTCCGGGCCGTTGAC
This sequence comes from Verrucomicrobiaceae bacterium, assembly GCA_031425215.1. Classification (GTDB taxonomy): domain Bacteria; phylum Verrucomicrobiota; class Verrucomicrobiia; order Verrucomicrobiales; family Verrucomicrobiaceae; genus JANPIW01. The sequence goes on along the minus strand of JANPIW010000369.1, from coordinate 390 downwards.
CTTACGGCGGAAAGCCAGCACCTCTTCGCGCATCTTGATGGCCTCGTCCTGGCGACCGACTTCCCAGCAGGAAGTCGCCAGATTGCTCATCGCCGAGAGCGTGTGCGGGTGCTCCGGGGCGTACTGCTTGCGGGTGTGCATCAGGATCTCCTCACGCAGTTTGAGCGCCTCGTCCCAGCGTCCGGCGTTCTGGTGAGAAACCGCGAGATTGCCCATCGCGCTGAGCGTGTCGGGGTGATCAGAGCCGAGCACCTTGCGGCGCAGCGCCACGTCCTCCTCACGGAGCTTGAGAGCCTCATCCCAGCGACCGGCGTCGCCGTAGGAATTCGCCAGAGCATACATCGATGAGAGCGTGTCGGGGTGCTCGGGGCCGAGCACTTTGCGGCGGAG
>JANPIW010000368.1:0-7041 GCA_031425215.1 Verrucomicrobiaceae bacterium | reverse complement strand
TCTCCTGCGGCTCGACGACCAGCTCGATGGGGATGCCGCTGCGATGATAATAGTACGCGCCATTGAAGCTCGTCGTCTCAAAGTCCTCGTTGTTCTCCGCGAGCAAGAGAGTGACAGTGAGATCCTTGCCAATGAGGCCGTCGTAGCGGCGGGAAAATTCCACCGGCTCGGGCGCGTCTTGCGCGAGTACGGGAGCGGCGGCGAAAGCGAGGATGGCCAGGGAGAGCAGGATGTGTTTCATAAAGCGGCTGATTTTTCTCCCGACGATGAAACGCTCATCTGAGATCAATGCAAGAAGCGCGAACAACTCGTGGAACGCCGACGAGCCGTCGGCTGTCGTGCCTTTTGAATGCGAAGGATGAGGGGATCCTAACACTCACAGCCCGAGAGACTTGCGGGCCGCCTTGCGCAATTGACGCGTGTCCTTCAGTGCTTGCTTTGCTTCGAGCGGGCCAGCCTTCATCCCAGGATAACGGATGCGCACAGCATGAAGTGTCAACTGGCTCGCTTGCACTGCTAGCGGCGCCCAGGATGAACCTCCGGAGGCCAACAGCCCCAGCAGATGCACCATGTCGTGGGTCTTCGGAATGAACTGACCGGCCTCGTTGATGACAGCCTTGAGATACTTCTCCCCGCTTTGCTGGCAGTGGAAGCATACCTCATCATGAAACGTCACCTTGCGACGTCGGTTCAGCGCCATCGCGGCCTGGTAGTCGCTCTCAGCCTTCTCCACCCACTCACGCGTTGACCGCTTCATACATCACGCGCCCCTCCTTCATGAGCTGGACGATGAACATGTCCCGGTCACGCAGCCGCCGCTCGATGTCGCTCTCGCCGCGCACCAGGATGTCCACGGGGAAATCGGTGTCGATGCCCATGCGGATTTTCACCGCCGTGCGCATGTCCGCGCGGCGCTTCTTTGGCATCACGACCATCACATCAATGTCGGAGTCCTCCGTCGGCTTTCCGTAAGCATAGGAGCCGAAGAGGATGATCTTCTTGGGCTTCACCAGCCGGGCAATGGCCTCACAGTAGCGTTTGATTTTCTGTCGGGAGATCACAGCGGAGTGTGCATCCGGCTGGAATCCGACTCAACCGGAAATCTGTCGGGATGTGTGGGCGATCAATGCAGAAAGTGCCTGTACCCCGTGAACACCATCGCCACTTCGCGTTCGTTCGCGGCGGCGATGACTTCTTCGTCGCGCATGGAGCCGCCGGGCTGGATGGCGGCGGTGGCTCCGGCTTCTGCGCAGGCGATGAGGCCGTCGGCGAAAGGGAACATGGCGTCACTGGCCACGACGCTGCCTTTGAGCGAGAGGCCGGCTTCTTTTGCTTTCCAAATGGCGATGCGGCAGGAATCGACGCGTGACATCTGCCCGGCGCCGATGGCGAAGGTGCGGTCGCGGGTGGCGAAGACGATGGCGTTGGATTTGACGTGCTTCACCACGCGCCAGGCGAAGCGCATGGCCTCGATCTCGTCGCGCGTGGGCGGGCGTTTTGTTTTCACTTTGTTCTCGATGTCATCAAGGCCGAGCGCGCGCGGGTCGGCATCCATGACGAGCACACCGCCGGGCGCGGAGCGGATGATCGGCTCGCTGAGCGACTCCGCCGCTGTGGGGAGCATCTGGATGAGACGGAGGTTTTTCTTCTTCTGCAAATGCGCCCGCGCATCCGCGTCGAAGTCAGGAGCGATGATCACATCAGTGAAAATCTCCGAGATGATCTTCGCGAGCGAGAGCGTCATGGAGCGATTGATGACGATGACGCCGCCGAAGGGGGCCTGCTTGTCGGTCTCGAAGGCTTTCGTCCATGCCTCGCGCAGGTCCTCGTCCGCGCAGCCGATGCCGCAGGGATTTGTGTGCTTCAAAATGGCGACGGTGGGGCGGCGGAATTCGAGCACGACTCCAGCGGCGCTCTGGATGTCGAGCACATTGGTGTAGCTGAGGTCCTTGCCGTGCAGCTTCACAAAGTGATCGTTAAAGCTGCCGTAGAGCGCGGCCTTTTGATGCGGATTGTCGCCGTAGCGCAGCTCGCTGCTCAGAGGCAGGCTGATGCTGAAAGTCTTCTGCGTGCTCTGCTCTTTGTTGAGGAAGCTCGCGATGGCCGCGTCGTATTGCGAGGTGCGGTGGAAGACCTTCCATGCGAGGCGCTCACGCGTGGCCATCGTCGTGTCGCCCTCGTGCTCCTTCATCTCAGCCAGCACGATCTCGTAGTCGTCCGTGTCACTGATCACGGTGACCCAGCGGTGGTTCTTCGCCGCGCTTCGCAGCATGGACGGGCCGCCGATGTCGATGTTCTCGATGGCTTCATCAAACGTCACGTCCTTCTTCGCCACCGTCTGCTCAAAGGGATAAAGATTGATGACGACGAGGTCGATGGTCGGGATGTCGTGCTTCTTCGCGTTCTTCTGATCCTCCTTGTTGTCGCGCCGCTGGAGCAGGCCGCCGTGGATTTTCGGATGCAGCGTCTTCACGCGGCCATCGAACATCTCGGGAAAGCCGGTGTGCTCCGACACATCGATGACCTTCAGCCCCTTATCGGCCAGATGCTTGGCCGTGCCGCCGGTGGAGAGGATTTCCACGCCCATGTCCGCGAGGCCTTTGGCAAAGTCGAAGATGCCGGATTTGTCGGAGACGGAGATGAGGGCGCGATTGATAGGCATGTGAGGATGGGGGGACGAATGCTCGATGGCGAGCGGGGGCGGAGTAAAGGACGGAATCGGGCGGTGTCAAAGCACAGCGTGTGGCGCGATCCGCCACTCCCGCCGGCCACATGTAAGCCGGGAAATTCCTTGCCAAAACGCTCCTCCCGCTTCCACACTGGGAAGCATGTCCCGGCTTTTGATCCTCACCTTACTTCTTGCCACGCCACTGCTCGCCACGGCTCAATTGAGGCCGATCACGATGCTGGACCAGATCAAGAACTCGCTGCCCCTTGGACTGGAGTTGCGCAAAGGCAAGCACTGGCAGCCACAGGCCGTGGCCCTGGCGAATGCGACGCTCAAAGAAAAAGTGCTCTCACGGCCCGTGGTGATGACTCTGCACTTCGAGCGCATCGAGGCGCCGCGCAAAACGGCTTACGGCGAGGCCATCGTCGGCCACGTCACCGAGCCGTTCATGCAGGTGAACGGCGTGCGGGTGGACTCCCGCATCTTCGTCTATTTCACACCCGGCCAGTTGACGCGTCTGGGGGCCATCTCAGGCAAACGCGACATCGCCTTCGAGGGCAAAATCGCCCGCGCAGATTTCTCCGAAGGCGGGCGCGTCTTCAATCTGGACTTCACCGAGGCCAAGGTCGGCGTGCCCGACAAGCGCAGCCCGTGACAACCCGCGCGAGGGGCGCGGACAAAGGTGGCATGAGGAGAATCCAAAGATCATCCCCCGGCGGCCATGAAGGCTCATCCCCCGCAGTGCTACGCCCGCCGTGCCGCGTTGATCAGTTCATCGACCTTGTCGAAAAGCATCTGAGTCTGGCTCGGGTTGTAGGTGCCGTCCGCAGTCTGACCCAGCGTGCTCACACCGTTGGTGTTGGCGCTCGACTGGTTCAGCGTGTTGGCGACTGCGTTGTTCAGGTTGGTTTGCGTCGCCCGCGTCTGGATGTCAGCGTTGAGCGAGGTGAGTTGCGAGCGCATCTCCGCGCTGGAAAGCGGAGCGCCGTTGGCAGGTTTGGTGGGATCGTAGGCCATGGTGTTTGTTGGTTGGTGGATGAGGTTTATTGTCGAAGGTTGGCTGCCATCCCCCTCCTCCTCTTACTCCTCCTCTTCCTCCCTTGTTCGGGAGTGTGGAGAGAAGGCATTCAGGGAGTAAGAGGAAGAGTAGGAGTAGGAGAAAGATTCGGAATAAGTGACGGCGGGTGGCTTTGATCCAGTTGCAACCGGCGCGCAGCGCCCTCTACGACTGCTCAACAATCGCCAGCGCACGCGAAGCAGGCCTCACACCACACGGATCTGCGCCGGATCACTCCATGCGCCCATCACGCCTTTGATGCCCACGGTGCGCACTCGCACCCAGACCACCGCGCCGGGCGTCAGGCCTTCGAGTTCCGCGCGGCCGCCCTGAAAAATGCCCTTCGTCTGCCAGGCCGCCTCGTCGTTCGGATCGCCTGTGTTGATCTGCACCTCGTTGGTGCTTTGGGGTCGGTCTGGCTTGTAGCGTGCCACGATGGCGCCGCTCAGGCCCCCCAGGCGCAGCTTCAGATTCGTGGGCGCCTGGGGCGCGCTCGGGTCGATGGTGTGCCCCGTCACATAGCTGGGGAAACCGCTCTTCTCCACCACGACCGGATCGCCATCGGCCACCACGTTCACATAGCCGCCCAGCGTGCTCAGCTTGTCCTCCAACTCTTCGCGCGCGTCGTTAAAGGCCAGTGTGTCCGCCTTCGCCCCGCTGTTCTTGGCCACCAGCTTTGCGTCATAGGTGGTAATGAGGGTTTGCAGCGCCGCCATCGTGACCGGCGGCGTGGCAAAGGTGACTGCGTTGAGGGTCATCTTGTCGTGGATGGTCTGGGCCACGGGACTTAGCTCCGGGGCCGTGTAGCGGGTGAAATCAATGATTGCTTTCGTGTTCATGGGGTGTCGTTTCGCTGTAGCCGTCACGCCATCCCAGGATGCTGTATCCCAATCGAGAGACTGCATATCCCAGGTCAGTGGAGAAGGCATGGTTGTTTGTTAGGTTCGAGGTGAGGACTTGGAGAAGAAGGAAAGGAGGATAGGCGTCCACGCCTGTCGATGGATCGAGGCGACTCGCCTTGACCGGAGTTCCAATCGAACGTCCGAATCAACCACACGAAACAATGCCGCAGACACACGAAGCGTTGCTCCAGACACACGAAACAATGCCCCGGACACACGAAGCTTTGTGGCAAACACACGAAACAATGCAGCAAACACACGAAGCTCTGTGGCAAACACACGAAACAGTGCAGCAAACACACGAAGCATTGCCGCAACCACACGAAACAAGGCAGCAAGCACACGAAGCATTGCCGCAACCACACGAAACAAGACAGCAAGCACACGAAGCCTTGCCGCAACCACACGAAACGATGTGCAGGACGCACGAAGCTCTGGTCTAAACCATCGAAACAATGCCACTTGCTTTCGGCAGCATCCATCACCGCTCTCCTCCGTCCGACGACCGGTCCCATACCCCGGAGTCCGGGATAGGTCAGATGGTTGATTGGCAGGGCTTTCATGCGACCAGAATCGCCGATGCTTTGCATATTGACATACCGGTTATCCGGTACCTCGATGGCATGGGCGATGCTATTTAATGAGACAGCGCTGCTGTAGCGCCGAGAAAAATTTCCATCGGCCAGGTATTTTGCAGCTCCAGGGCGGGCATCAAGGCCAGCCACAAACGCAGCCGCCCCACCGAAGCCGCCACGCATTTTTTCTTCCAATCTCCGAACCGCGCATAGCGCCCGACCAGCCAGCGAAAAAAACCCCCGTCATGCCCCAGCGCCCGCGCCAGCTTCTCCTCGTTCACCCCGCAAAGCTTGTGCTTCTGGTCCGCCAGAAAATGCCGCAGCGTCTCAAACGGCACTTCCGAAACGCGCGCCAACGTCGAGATAGTCAGGCCGCACCCGCCGGCCAGATGCACATACAGCTCCCGCAACCGCCCGATGGACTCCTCCGCCGAAAGCACCGGCGCCTTCCTGCGCCGACGCGCGCGCACTTCCGGCTGGGCCGACGCTTGATCCGTGGGAGGCGGTGTCTTCATGGCGGGAGAGAAAGGTTCCACCTCTTAATTCCCCAAAACCCGCGCGCAGTTACAGGCAGAGAGAAAAAAGTTGAGGGCGGAAGCGGGGAGCACAGCCGTTTAATTCGCGCGCTCGTTGCGCAGATCGTCCTCGTCCTCGTTCTCGTTCTCCTACTCGTCCTCGGAGCGGAGTGATCAGGCATGACGCGCGCCTTTCGAGGACGACGACGAGGACGAGGAGGATTCAAGAAATCGGGCGCTAACCAACCGGCGGTGCAGGCGGGGAGAGGGACGCCCATGCTTCGCGCCGCCAGCTTGATCTCCGGTCTGCCCCACGCTTCACCGCAGCCGTCAGACAGCAGCCCTCACCCTCGGCAACATCTGCCTCACGAAGAAAAAGCTTCACATCCCCGGTCCCACCCGATAGCATCGCCATCCATCCCAACCCCGCCCATGCCCGCCCCCAACCATGAACACCCCGCCCCAGCCTGTCAGCTTGCACGCGAAGGCGCGTCATATTCCACAACCTGCCGCCTTACACTCACCGGTGAGCGTAAAGCATCAAAACTGTCGGCTATAAAGATGCTGGAGCACAAACCAGCGTTTTTGTTTCTGATCAAGTAGTTCGCCCAAGAACAAAGCGATTCGCCAATGAAGCCTACAGGCCATCTATTGCAGACTCCCGAGGATTTGAAGGCCAGCGGTGAGTTCTTTATCTCGTTACAGTGCGGGCACACGGATCTAGCTCTTACTCGTCGGACTGTAGCGAATGGATCAACCGCCATTGTCAGCCAGTGCCAGCGATGCGGGCAGCAGAAGGGTTCCGCATTGCGGAAGCTTCCAGAACATGAATCGCTTCCCGCATTCAATGAGACTCTACAGCGGGAGTGGTCAGAACAGCGTGAGAGCGAGGTCACGAAGTTTAAGAAGAAGAGACAGAGAGAGAACACTTTGAAGTGGTTTAGTGATTATGATCGATACTTGAAGTCTCCGCAGTGGACGGAGAAGCGTGATCTGGTGCTTCAGCGAGAGAACTTTGTCTGTCAGGGGTGTAGAAAGGCCCGTGCGACCTCAGCTCATCACACCACATACCGACATCAAGGGCACGAGTTTCTGTTTGAGCTGATAGCTCTTTGCCACTCCTGCCACGAGCGCTATCACGCTTCATTTGTTGATGCTCTTCTACCATCAGAAGAGCCATATATTGGCACCCAAGGAAGTGGAAGTTTCGGATGACATCAGGAAGTAAACTTGCGAGATGACGAAAGTCTTCAGACCCATTATGATCAGGCACGCAACCATCATCACAACAAACCAAGGAACGCACAAAACGGATGCAGGCAAC
>JANPIW010000367.1:0-2215 GCA_031425215.1 Verrucomicrobiaceae bacterium | reverse complement strand
GTTTGCGGGGAGAGGGGGCCTGAGTTTCGCGCGCCAGCATCAGGCTCCCTCTCCCCGATGGGAAGAGTGGATCGTGTCTCGGTAATCCACGGGGAGAGGGTTGGGGTGAGGGGCCGCGTTGAATTGCAGCCGGGGTTTCGTCCGTGTTCATGGCGCGTTCTCGTTCTCCACACGGATTCCGATTTCGTGACCAAAGACGACGGGCGCTGGTGTGAGCATGTAGTCGCTGTCGTCAAAGTGCCACCACTCCGTGTCGAGAAGCTGGAAGCCCGCATCAACCATCGCGCGCTGGAGCGTGTGCAGGTTTCTATGCACCTGGCGGTTTCCTCCGGAGTAGTTGTAGCGCGCCTTCTCGCCGCCCTCGTCGTGATAGGTCGGCATTTCCACTTCGCGCCCTTTGAGATCGACGAGCGTCACATCCACCGCAGTGCCTGAGCAGTGACGCGACCAAGCGGACTTGGGGTTGAGGAACAGGCCGCTGTCGCGCGTGGTCTCGACCATGAAAAGCTGCACCTCGGGCGGCCGCCACGCGTCCCACACACGCAGGCCAAATCCTTTCTCACGCAGAATCTCCTGGGCGCGCTGAAGCTTCATCGCTGTGCCCGTCTTGAGAAGGCAAGGCGCGTTCGCCGGATAGAGCGGGCGTCCCGCGATGTTGTTGCGCGAGGCGTAGCGCAGATCAACGGCGACATCGGGGATGAAGGTGCGGATGTCGGTCAAGCCGCGCGTTGCACCCAGTTCAGCCGCGTTGCTCGGCACCACCGCGCTGCGACGTTCTTCCTTCGTCGAGGAGCAGGAGACGAGGAGAAGAAGAGTTGAGAGTTGAATGATGAGTGTTGAGAGTCTGAGAAAGGCAGGCACCCGGGACACCATCCGCATCGCGCCATGCGTCAGGCTCTCAACACTCATCTCCAAACTCTCAACTTCCTTCATTCCTGATTTTTTGCTTCCTTTCGTCACAGTAGCAAGGCAAGTTTCCGCTCTTCATGCTGCGCTTTCAGATTCTCAACGGCCTCCTTCACTTCCTCGTCTTCTTCATGGGCGCGGGCATCGGCTCCTTCCTCAACGTGGTGATCTACCGGCTGCCTCTCGGCATCTCGGTGAACAATCCGCGCCGCTCCTTCTGCCCTGGGTGCAAAAATCAGATTCCGATGTGGCAAAACATTCCAGTCCTGAGCTGGGCGCTGCTGCGCGGTCGCTGCGCGAAGTGCGGCATCAGCATCTCGCCACGCTACATTCTGGTGGAGATTCTCGTGGGCGCGTTGTTTTACGCCGTGTTTCATTTCTTCGGCGGCCCGTGGCATGAGGTGAAGGAATGGGGGCCGACGGTAGTCTCGTTCTGGATTTTTCTCAGTCTGCTCGTCGCCGGCACATTCATCGACCTGGAGCATTTTATTTTGCCGCACGAGATCACCATCGGCGGTTCTCTTGCCGGATTGATGTGCGCGTTTTGGGCGCCGGGGATCGTCGGTGAGATGGAGCATGGTCGCGCGATGGTCGTGTCATTTATCAGCGCCATGCTTGGCCTCGGACTGATCTGGACCGTGATCCTGCTGGGCAAACTGGCGTTCGGCAGGAAGAAATTCAAATTCGAGGGCGATGTGAAATGGTCCGTCACGCAGCCTGACGAGGAGCAGCCGCCCGTTGTCATCATCGACGGCGAGACGTACACCTGGGAGGATTTGTTCTCGCGCGCCACCGACCGCTTGCTGCTGAAATGCGGGAGCCTGCGCGCGAATGACCGCGAGTTTCAAAACGTGCGCGTCGAGATCAAATCGGAGACGCTCAAGATCACCAAGGAAGACGGCACATCGGAGACGCTGAACCTTGAGACCGTCACAAAGCTAGAAGGCACAACCACCGAGGTCGTGATCCCGCGCGAGGCGATGGGCTACGGCGACATGTATTTCATGATGATGATCGGCGCGTTCTGCGGCTGGAAGTGCGTGCTCTTCACGATCTTTGCGGCGTCGATCATCGGCAGTGTCTTCGCGATTGTGCCGCGACTCATCGGCAAGGCGGAGTGGAGCGCCAAGATCCCCTTCGGCCCCTATCTCGCGGGCGGCGCAGCCATCTGGGTTTTCTGGGGCACGCAGATCGCGGATTGGTACTTGAGCAAGCTCTACTGGCGCGGCTAGCCGCCCCCCGCGTCGGGTCGTCACGGTTAACCATGAATGAGCCTCGTGGCGGCACCAAGACAGAATTTCGAAAAACC
>JANPIW010000366.1:0-2689 GCA_031425215.1 Verrucomicrobiaceae bacterium | reverse complement strand
CACTGTAGCGCAGCAGCACGCGGCCCGCGCCATTGAGCGATTTCTCCGTTTCCTCCACGAGCTTCAGGACATCGGGCAATTGATCGAGCGGCTTCTTCTCGCGGACCCGCAGGTTGCGTTGCGCCTGCGGGTATTTGGCGAGGCATTTCTTGAGTTCACTGAGCGGCTTTCCCGTTTCCATCATCACGCGCAGGATTTGCAGCGCGCTCACGATGCCGTCGCCGGTCGTACTGAAATCGCGGAAGATCATGTGCCCGCTTTGTTCGCCGCCCACGTTGAGGTCGTTCTTCATCATTTCCTCGATGACATAGCGGTCGCCCACCTTCGTCCGCACCACGCGGCCGCCGTTGGATTCCATCGCTTCATTCAATCCAAAGTTGCTCATGATCGTGGCGACCAGCGTCTTCTGCGCGAGCGCACCACGACGCAGAAAATCGAGCGCCGCGATCGCCATGATCTCGTCGCCATCCACCACTTCGCCCGTCTCGTCGCACAGCACCACGCGATCGGCATCCCCGTCGTGGCTGATGCCTACGTCGGCTTTCGTCTCCTTCATCAGTCGCTGAATCTCTTCCGGATGCGTACTGCCGCAATCCTTGTTGATGTTGCGGCCATTCGGCGCGTTGTGCGCCACGATCACCTCCGCACCGAGTTCGCGCAGAATGCACGGCGTCGATTTGTAGGCCGCGCCATTTGCCACATCTACGCACACGCGCAGCTTCTCGAGAGTCATGCCCCGCGGGAAACTTTGCTTCGCAAATTCGACGTAGCGCCCTAGCGCGTCGTCGATGCGCGTCGCGCGGCCGATCTTCCCCGCCGTCGGCCGGATCGCCTCGATCTCGCCGCTGAAGACCAGATTCTCGATCCGCTTCTCGATCTCGTCGTCCAGCTTGTAGCCGTCGTGCCGGAAGAATTTGATCCCGTTATCTTCGTAAGGATTGTGCGATGCACTCAGCACGATTCCCGCATCCGCTCGCAGCGAACGCGTGATGTAAGCGACGCCCGGGGTGGGCAACGGCCCGATGAGCAGGACATCCGCGCCCAGCGACATCACCCCCGCCGCGAGCGCATTCTCCAGCATGTAGCCGGAGAGCCGCGTGTCCTTACCGATCACGATCGTGGTTCGCCCATTTGAGCGGCCCGCGCTCATGCTCATCTGCGTGAAGATGTGCGCCGCCGCGCGGCCCAGCTTCAGCGCAGTTTCCGCCGTCACCGGCTCGATATTCGCCGTGCCGCGCACCCCATCGGTGCCAAAGATGCGACGTTCGGATTCGTTATTTTTTGGGCGGTTTTGCATTGCGGGTGGTATCAAACTGGAACTTCTCATCGGCCTCATAGCGCCGCTCCGTTTCGAACTGAATCCTAGAAGGCAAGGGGGTCGTCTCGACGTTCTTTTTGATCACCGTCCAGAGCACGATGGCGAGCGCCACCGACACGACCTTTGCCAGCAAGTGGTTCAGTATCAGTCTTTTCATCTTTCAGTGCGAGCAGTTCTACGAGACGTGCCTTGAAGCTTTCGGGTTCGAAGTTTCTTTCGATCACCTCGCCATGACAAATGGAAACAATTCCCGTCTCCTCTGACACCACGATGACCAGCGCATCCGTCTCTTCGCAGAGCCCGAGCGCGGCCCGGTGGCGCAGCCCCAATGAGCGGTCGAGATCGCTTTTCTGGCTTACGGGAAAGATGCACGCCGCGGACACGATGCGGTCATCGCGCACGATGATTCCCCCGTCGTGCAGCGGCGTCTTTGGAAAAAATATGCTCACCACCACTTCCGGCGAGAGCACGCAGTCAATCGGCACACCACTCTCGGCGAAATTCTCGATATTCTGCCCGCGCTCCACCGCGATGAGTGCGCCGAGTTGTTTGTTTGCGAGTTCGAAGGTCGTCTCCACCAGCCGGTCCACCCCCTGCGGCGCCGTCCGGCCCGGCAGGAAAAGTCGGTGACTTCCCAGCACCGCCAGCCCGCGCCGCAGCTCCGGCTGGAAGATCACCAGCACCGCGAGAATGAGCACCGCAGAAAGCCGCGTCGCGATCCAGCTAATCACTGGCAGCCCGAGGATCTGCGACAGCAGCGTCACGCTCAGGAAAATCGTCACCAACCCCACCAGCACATTCGAGCCCGGCGTTCCCTTCAGCAGCCGCCACATGAAATAGATGCCCACCGCCAGCAGCGCGATCTCCACTGCGTCGCGCCAGTGGTCACGTGCAAACACGAACACTTCCGCCAGCATCATGCGGCCGCCTCCGGGTTCAGAATTGCTTCCGTCATCCGCAGCGCTTCTGCGTTGGCGCGCGCTTCGTGGACACGGAAAACCTGCGCGCCACGCGTACGCCCGTAGCTCGTCAGCGCCACCGTGGGCCACTCGCGATCCTCCATCGCATCCGAGCCCAGCACCTTACCGATGAAACTCTTCCGGGACACACCCAGCACCAGTGGCCGCCCGGAGACCCTGACCTCATCAAGGTTCCGCAGCAGCGTCAGATTGTGCTCCAGCGTTTTGCCAAAGCCAATTCCGGGGTCAAAAGCGAGTCGCATGGGATCGATTTCGCACCGTAGGCACGCCTCAAAAACTTGTCGAAAGAAAAGCCCAACTTCACCGCAAACATCCCCGTAATGCGGCGCCCGCTGCATCGTGCGCGGCTCGCCCTGCATGTGCATGAGGCACACGGCGACGGCGCTGCCGG
>JANPIW010000365.1:0-3620 GCA_031425215.1 Verrucomicrobiaceae bacterium | reverse complement strand
CGATGATCGTGCCGCTGCTCTCCGGCGGCGGTACGCGCATCAAGATTCTCGAATCCATGGCTTTCGGTCTTCCCGTCATCTCCACCACCATCGGCGCGGAAGGTCTTCCGTTTGAAAATGGAAAGCATCTCATCCTCGCAGACAACGCCCCGAGTTTTGCCACCCAATGCACGGCGCTCATTCGCGCGCCTCAAGAAGCCCAGCGCATTGCCGCCGCCGCGCGCGAAGAAGTCGTGGCCCGCTACTCCTGGGCTGCCGCTGCGAAGACATTTCTGGATTTGTGCGCGAAGACCGGGAATTGAGCGCGCGGAGCGCTCTGGAGTGCTGCGGCGGAACCACGGAGTGGTGGAGACGCAGCTTTGGCTCTTCTGAGATCGACATCCGGATCGGAGTTGAGGTGCGGTGCTTCCATCTGCGAAGAGTGAAAGCGGAGTCTCCACCCCTTCACGGCTGCGCCACCGCACTCCAAAGCGACGTAGGCTACCTCATCTCTTCAGCGATCTGCTTTTCCGCGATGTCGAGAATGTCGTTGTGTCCTGCACCGGTTATTTCGATCAACGTCGCGGCTCCCGCGTTCGAGGCGGCAAGCTCGCGGCTCATCGCGATGGGAATGATGTTGTCGCCTTGCCCGTGGAAGATCGTGACGCGCGCGCCCTTCGCGGCAATGCTTGCGAGAGTCTTTCGGTTGTCGAAGCGGTGAAGGTTCAGATGGCAGAGCGGCCAGCCGAGAACCTCGCGCCCCATCTCGGTCATCGTGGTGAATGGAGAGACGAGCACCGCGCGCTGCACGCCGAGTTCATCTGCCGCCATCAAAGCCGCCGCGCAGCCGATGGAGTGACCGAGCACGTAGAGTCGCGGCTGCATTTCCTCCGCGCTCAGACGCAACTCATCTCTGAGTCGATTCGTGGCGGCGAGAGCGCTCTCTTTGATCGTGGCGGGATTCGGTTTGCCTTCACATGCGCCGTAGCCGGGGTAGTCGATGAGCAGATAGCCGCAGCTTTGGTCCAGCGCGGGATGGATGAAGAGCCAGTGCAAGGCGAGCGATCCGTTGCCGCCGAAGCAGAGCCAGATGCGCTGCGGCTCTGTGCCCGCGGCATCGCGTGGCGGTATGTAGAACGCAGCCTGCTTTCCCTGCGAAGTGATGTAATCCAGCTGCCGTCCGCCCGCGCGGCGCAGGGTGCTGAGATCATCATCGCTGTAGCTGCGCGGATAATAGATGAGCCGCGACTGGCAGCCGAGAAGAAACAACACTGGCGTGACGATGATGATCGCGAGCAGCCTTAAAATGCGACGTGTGAGACTCATTGGTCAAATTCCGCGACGTTTCACGCGATCCAAAAGTACGGCGACGAGGATCACCACGCCGAGGACGATGCGCTGGTCGTAGCTGGTGATGTTCGCGAGGTTCATTCCGTTTTGGATCACACCGAGGATGAGCGCGCCGACGAGAGTGCCGAACATTTTTCCCTGGCCGCCGCTGAGGCTCGCGCCGCCGACCACGACGGCTGCGATGACATACAACTCGTACATTTGTCCGTAGGTCGGCGAGCCGCTTTTGAGGTTTGAGGCCATGACCACTCCGCCGAGTCCGGCGAGCGCGCCGGAGATGATGCAGGAAAACAGCGTCACGCGCTTCACACGCAGGCCGGACACGAGCGCGGCGTCGCGATTGCCGCCGACAGCGTGAAGGTGTCTTCCGAAAGCGGTGTGCCGCATCAGCAGATGAGCGAGAGCGTAGAGCGCGAGCATGAGCACGACGGCATTGGGCACACCTGCAAAGTCTGCGCCGCGTCCGAGCCAGATGAAAGTCTCGGGCACCTGGTCGATGGATTGTCCGTCGGCGATGCGATACGAAAGACCGCTGGCCACCATCATCATCGCGAGCGTGACGATGAAGGGTGGCAATGAGAAGGCGGTGATCACGGTTCCGGAGACGAGACCTGCAAGCGCGCACACGCTGATGGCGGCACATGCGGCGGCAATCATGCCCCATGTGCCTGCGTCTTTTCCGCCGAGGTGATCGCGCACGAAAACGGAGCACACGACAGCCGCGAGCGCGATGAGACTGCCGACGGAGAGGTCGATGCCGCCGCCGATGATCACGAGCGTCATGCCGATGGCGATGATGGCGATCACCGCGATCTGGTTGGCGACGTTCATCAGGTTCTGCGTGGTGAGAAACGTGGGCCAGCGCGTGCTCTGCGGCGGCATGATCACGGGTTTCCCAAGCGCGGGAAAATCCGTGGCTGCATCCGCGAAGACCAGCCACTCCGATGCGGCGGCGCTGCAAGCGATGGCATCAAGCGCCTGGTTCTTCTCCGCGAGCTGCCTCAGCGCCTGCAGTGCGTCACGCGGTTCGCCCGTCACCGTTTGCGCGACGTTCGCGCCTTTTTCAGTGAGAGCAGCAGCGAGCGCGGACGCAAACGCTTGATCCTCCGGTTGTGAGCGAGCGGCGACGAGGACATGCGCGCCGGGGCCAAACCTTTTCACGACAGCATCAGCCAGCGCCTTTGCAGCAGCAGGGCTGGTGGCTGGCTGCTCCTCGATGGTGATCACGCTGAAGAGCACGCAAAGCAGCGCGAGCACGAGGAGCATCGCATGGTCATGGAGGCGGCGCATGGGCGCGAAGTAGAGCCGAGGCGCGGCGGTTGTCCATCGGGGAGGAGGTGCGACTTGAGGTTGGATGCGCATCAATCGGACAACCAGCTTGCCATCGGGTTTGGACGCCGCACTTTGCCCCATGCGTCCCATCTCCATGGACACCAGGCCCGAAGCCGAGCGCGTGTGGTTTGATCTCATGCGCGAGGCGCCGTCGTGGAGGAAGTTCCAGCTCATCGAGGACACCTCCCGGATGCTGCGGGATAATGTGATGGCGGGTTTGCGGCTGCGTCATCCTGATGCTCCCGCTGACGAATTGCGCAGAAGGTTTGCGGACACATGGCTGGGGCCGGATTTGGCGGAGAAAGTTTACGGGCCGTTGAACGCTGTGGCTGAAGAACCATGAGCGCGCCGTCACCGAGTGAGATGGCTCAAGCCATGAGGCCGGTGGTGGCGATTTTCGATCAGCTCGGCGTGCCCTACCTTGTCGGCGGATCGGTCGCAAGCGGTGTGCATGGCGAGGCTCGCGGCACACGCGATGTGGACATCGTGGCAGATTTGCACCTTGAGCATGTGAAAGCGTTTGTGAGCGCTCTCGGAGACGATTTCTATGCGGACGCTGACACGATCCGCATGGCCATCGCGGAGCGATCATCCTTCAATCTCATCCACATGCCCGCGATGGTGAAGGTCGATGTGTTCATCCCGAAGCAGACGGCCTACTCGGCGATGCAACTGGCACGGCGCATTTCGCGCGTGATTACGATTGCGGACAACATGGAAGCCCACGTGGCCACTGCCGAGGACATTGTTCTCTCCAAGCTCGCCAGGTATCGTCTCGGCGGCGAAATCTCCGACAGGCAGTGGGGCGATATTCTCGGTGTGCTCAAAACGCAGCGCGAGCGGCTGGATCGGAGCTACTTGGATAAATGGGCGCGGGAGACTGGCGTGGCGGATTTGCTGGATCGCGCGCTCAAAGACGCGGGCCTGACTTGAGCGCTGCCGACTTCGTCACTTTCTCA
>JANPIW010000364.1:0-21580 GCA_031425215.1 Verrucomicrobiaceae bacterium | reverse complement strand
CCCGCATGACACGCGCTTTCAGCGCTCATCCTTGTTCGCCGCTCGGAACCTGGGGTTAAAACCCCAGGCTGTTATGAAACGCGCCTTTGGCGCTGAATGCGGGACGCGTGATGGTTGTTGGTCCATCAGTTGAGCGGCGTGAAAAATCCCCGGCAAAAAACTCGACATCGCATTCGCCGCTCCCCATTCTCCCTGCCATGCCGCAGTCCCTCAGCCTTGTGATCGTGCATTTGATCTTCAGCACCAAGGATCGCGAGCCTTGGCTCACTCAGGAGATGCGGTCCCGCCTGCACGCCTGCATGGCAGAGGTGGCGCGCAGCAAAGGTTGCGAGGCTTACCGCGTCGGTGGCATGGCCGACCATGTGCATCTGGCGCTCACGCTGCCGCGCACCATGACGCAGAGCGATCTGGTGAAGGAACTCAAAACCAGCTCCAACCATTGGCTGGAAGGCCAGGACACGCGTTACTCCGCCTTTGCCTGGCAGCGTGGCTACGGCATCTTTTCCGTCGGCAAATCTCAGCTTCAGACGCTCGTGGACTACATCAGCAACCAGGAGGAGCATCATCGGGCACGCACCTTCCAGGAGGAATTCCGCGCCATGCTGAAGAAGTACGAGGTGGCATACGACGAGGCGTATGTGTGGGATTGACGTGAGCACGAGAGCAACGCCGGAGCCGTGTCTCATCAACGTCTGGGGCTTCGCTTCACGACTTCAAATGGAGCAGCCGCTCAGTTTCCTCCAGGTTCCCGCCCAAGGGTGCCATCGGTCAGGCCCCCGCCAGCTCATTCTGGAGCATTGCTTCGAAGAGTCGGGTAAGTTTTGCTTTTTGGGCAACGAGCGGTTTCTGAGGGTTGAGCTTGCGTTCCACGCTCAAACCAGTTTCCGGGTCTTCGAGCCGAAGCACACGTCCGCCAGTGTTTGGCGTGATGAGATGGATATGGATGTTGCTGTTCATGAGTGATTATCAAATCAAAAACCGAACTGTTCCAGCATTTGATCGAGGTTGTTCAGGGGATTAGATTCCGTTGCTCGAACAGTTACATACCACATAAGATGACAGCTGCTTGTACTGGCACATTCGAGTGCGTGCTACGGATGGCAGGTGGGAGCTGTTAACCAAAGCTGGTTTCAAACACATGGACGTGACCAAGTATCTTTTGAAATAGGACCTTCTCAAACCATCAGCGCCTCCAGCCGCTTCACGCTCACGGGCTGCGCGGTGCCGAGTTCTTGGGCGAAAATTTGCACGCGGTATTCTTCGAGCATCCAGCGGAAGGTTTCGTGCCGGGATTTGGGGACGTGGGTTTGCCAGCCGTCGAAGTCGGCGATGAGATAGGCTTTGTCTTCGTCCTTCGCGGGGTTGGCGATGAAGCGCTCGTTGCGGATTTGAATGGCTTTCAAATAGCGCGGCAGATGCTGGAGCTGGTCGTGCGGTGTGCGTGCAAGGAGATCGGCGGGGATGAGGCGCGCGAGGTCGTGATCGAGGCCGGGGTAGCGTTTGGGCAGCGCGAGGAGTTTGGCGCGCAGGTCGTGGATTTGTGTGAAAAGCGTCTTCACGCGATGCGTGATGGCGGGGAGATCGCGACCCACGGTTTCGCAGAGAGTTTGGAATCGCTTCTCAGTGAGCGGGAACAGCGGTTGCAGGCGCAGCGTGTGCGCGAGGATGTGCTCGTGCGCTTGCGTGGCGAGATCGGATGGCGCGGATGCGGGTGTGCTGACTTGTGAGAGCGCGGCTGCAAAGCTGGCGGATGGCTGTGGCTTTGAATTCAGCGCGCCGATGCAGCGCAGTTCTTTGAAAAGCCACGCGAGTTCCTTGCCGAGCGCGGTCTCGGCGAGCTTGCGCACGGCGGGCGGTGTGCAGCGCGCGGCCTCGGCTGCGGTGCGGAAGAGTCGCATGTCGATCTCGCCATCGCGCAGCGCGAGGCCGAGGTGACCTTGGATGGGTGTGCCGTTGAGTTCTTCGACGAGAATGGTCTCGGGCAGATCGCCGAAGCTCCAGGCTTTGAGCGCGAAGCGCTCGACGCGAGGCAGCAGCTTTTCCCACGCGTCGGAGCGCACGTCTTGCTTTTGCACGGAGGCGCGGATGACATCGAGATCACGACCGGATGTGACGACGGAGTTGTTCTTCGGATCGAGCACCTCGACGCGCGGCTGCAAATGCGCGGGCAGGCTCTGCGGCGGCCAGTCCTCGGCGCTCACGCGGACGCGGTAACGGAGCGTGATGAAATTGGCGAGCGCGGTGAGGAAATCCTCACGGCCTGGATCGAACACGGTGGCGATCTCGCGTGCCTTGGGATCGATGGGCATGAGCTGGCGGCGGAAAACTTTGGGCAGCGCGCGCAGCATGACGTTGGCGAGTTCCTCGCGATTGCCGGGCACCATCCATTGAACCTGACCGCTCGTCAGATGGCCGGCGAGTTGCGCGGGCACTTGCAGGGTCACGCCGTCGTGTTCCTCGCCGGGTTTGTAGCTATAGGTCACGGGCAGCACGCTGTTGCCGATGGCGACTTGATCGGGGAACTGCTGCAGGTCGGCCTCGAAGTCCTCGCCTGCTGTGAGGTCCTGCTCGGTGGCGCAAAGGAAGTTTGGCTGCTCGTCGATTTGCTCTTTGACGAGGCGGTTGAGGTCGTGGAGCGAGGAGACGTTCTGGATGCGCGCGTCGTAAAAGCGGAAGAGGCGCTCCTCAATGGCATAGACGCGATTGTTGCGCACGCGGGTGAGCATGGTCTCGATCTTCTGGCGCAGTTTGTTGTTGTGCGCGTAGAAGCGGTGCGTGACGGGCGCTTCCTGCGTGTCGATGAGCGCGGCGCGGATGAACATGTGCGTGGCAGCTTTGGCATCGACCTTGAGGAAGTCGATATGCTGGCGCTTCACCTCGAGTCCGTGAATGAGTGTGCGTTGCGTGACGAGCACGCGCCCGGCTTTGAGGTTCCAGTGCGGCTCGCTGTATTTGTAGGTGCAGAGATGCGCGCCCAGCTCGGCGATCCAGTCGGGATCGATCTTCGCGAGCGTCCGCGCGAAGAGCTGCGTGGTCTGCACGATCTCACCCGCGACAATCCACGGCGGCTGGCGGCTTTTGTCCTGGCCGGGTTTGCCCTTGCTGTTCTTCTCGCGCCGCTCGTAAAGATGCGAGCCGGGAAAGACACAGACCTCGCGATTGCCGGCGGCTTTGTAGAGATTGCGCTCCTCCTTCATCGCGATGTGGCCGAGCTGCGCGGCGAGGATGCTGCGGTGGATTGCATCATCGCTCGCAGGCGCGCTGGCGGTGCGCAGTTCGTCGCTGAATGAGTCGCGAAGCTGCTTCCACACGTCTCGCCACTCGGTCATGCGGGTGAAGGAGAGAAAATGCGACCGGCAAAACTTGCGTAGCGCGTTGCCTGATCTGCCATCCGGCTCGGGCGCGACGTTCCAGATTTTTAGCAGCGAGAGGAAGTCGGACTCCGGTGCTGCAAAGGCTTTGTGCGCGGCATTGGCAGCTTCGCGCTTGTCCTCGGGACGCTCGCGTGGATCGGGAATGCTGAGGCCGGCGGCGATGATGAGCATCTCGGGCAGCGCTTTCTCGACGCGCGCTTGCAGCAGCATGCGGCCGAGCGTGGGGTCGAGCGGCAGGCGCGCGAGTTCGCGGCCGAGCGGCGTGAGGTCGTGTGTCTCGCTCAGCGAGCCAAGCTCGTGCAGCAGATCGTAACCGGCGCGGATGGAGGCGCTGACGGGCGGATTGAGAAAAGGGAAATCCTCGATCTCGCCGAGCTTGAACGCCTTCATGCGCAGGATGACCTCGGCCAGATTCGCGCGCTGGATTTCCGGCATGGTGAAGCGCTCGCGTTTTTCAAAATCCTCCTGCGAGTAAAGCCGTATGCACACGCCGTCCTGCACGCGGCCCGCGCGACCTGCGCGCTGGTTGGCGCTGCTTTGCGACACGGCCTCGACGGGCAGGCGCTTGGTGCGTGTGCGCGGATTGTAGCGGCTGATGCGCGCGAGGCCGGTATCGACGACGTAGCGGATGCGCGGGATGGTGATGGATGTCTCGGCGACGTTGGTGGCGATGACGACGCGGCGTTTTCTGCCGGGCGCGAAGATGCGCTGCTGCTCAGCGGATGCCATGCGACCGTAAAGCGCCAGCACTTCGAAGTTTGCGCCGAGACGGCCATCGAGAGCGTCGCGAGTGTCGCGGATGTCGCGCTCAGTGGGCATGAAGACGAGCACGTCGCCCTCGTCAGTCTCGATGAGCGCGTTCTCGACGGCGGCGATGGTGGCGTCGATGAATCCGAAGTCGTCTTCGTCGCTGACGAGCGGCGCGTAGCGAATCTCGACAGGATAGAGCCGCCCCGAGACTTCGATAATGGGCGCGCCGCCGAATGCTTTTGAAAACGCCTCGGTGTCGATGGTGGCGGAGGTGACGATGAGCTTGAGGTCGGGCCGCTTCTTCAACAGGCCGACGAGATAGCCGAGGAGGAAGTCGATGTTCAGCGAGCGCTCGTGTGCTTCATCGAGAATGAGCACGGAGTAAGCGCGCAGCATCGGATCGCTCTGGATCTCGGCCAGCAGGATGCCGTCGGTCATGAACTTGATGCGCGTGTCGCGGCTGGTGTCATCGCTGAACCGCATCTTGCACCCGACCTCGCGGCCCCATTGCACATTCAGCTCCTCGGCGACGCGCTTGGAAACGCTCATCGCCGCGACACGCCTCGGCTGGGTGCAGCCGATGGTGCCGCGCGAATCGCGCAATGCTTCGAGGCACATTTTCGGAAGCTGCGTGGTTTTTCCCGAGCCAGTCTCGCCCGCGAGGATGACGACCTGGTTTAGCCGAATGGCCGCGACGATCTCGTCACGTCGTGGCGTGATGGGGAGATCGGCGGGGTAAGTGATGGACGGCATGTCGAGAAACGAGCGCGGAGGGTAGCAGGAATGTCGAATGACGAAATCCGAATGACGAACGGAGCTAAATCGAGCCTCAGCATGTTTGATCTGATTGCTTGGTGAGAGCACACTCCCAAGCCAGCCATTGGACCAGCGGCGGATTTCGTGAATGAGCAGGATTTTGACAAGGCTGTTGCGAGGCCGTGTGCGTATCTCGTAGGCGCTCAAGCGAATGAAAGCCCTCTAACATCATGAAAACGCATTCCCTGATTAGAAACACCCTTTGTGTGACACTAGCCCTGTTCTCTTGCTCCTCTGCTTTTGCCAGGAGTGAGAAACATAACGTCAACTACTCCGGCAATAAGAGCAGGGTGGAAGGCCACGGGTCACGGTCGGCTTACCAGACTGATTCCCGGCGAGTCCTGGGATTCTCCGTGTTGGGAAAGAATTTGCAGCGCGCTCTGGCCATCAGGGGCTTTTACCGTGGCCCGGTGGACGGAGTCATCGGACCGATGACGACAAGGTCCATCATCGCCTTCAAAGTCAGCGAAGGCATTCCTGCCACTGACGAGATCAATGGGACATTGCTGCGAGCGCTGCGGCTTTGATTTCCCCTGCAATGGCGCCAAGGGTGGCGGTGTGCCGGAAGGTGGTTGAGCCGGGAGCGGCGGTGTGTGCATCCGCGCGGGAGTCACGCTGGAGTTTCAGTTTGACCGCTACCACCCCTTGCACCATGATCGCCGCCCTCAATCCACCCACATGGCAGCTAAAATCTACACTGAAAAAGACGCCAGCCTGGCGCCCCTCAAAGGAAAAACCTGCGCCGTCATCGGCTTTGGCTCACAAGGCCACGCCCACGCGCTCAATCTCCGCGAGAGCGGCGTCAACGTCATCATCGGCCTCTACCCAGGCAGCCCCAGCCGCAAGGTGGCTGAGGAAAAGGGCCTCAAAGTCTATGACACCGGCGAGGCTGTGAAGCGCGCTGATGTGATCTTTGTCGCTGTGCCCGACACGAAGATCCCCGCCTGCTTTGAGAAGGACATCGCGCCGAATCTCACCAAGGGCAAGACGCTGCTGTTCAGCCACGGGTTTGCGATCCATTTCAAAACCATCACGGTGCAGAAGGATGTGAACGTCATCATGGTCGCGCCGAAAGGCCCCGGCCATATCGTGCGCCGCCAGTATCTCGAAGGCAAAGGCGTCCCCGCTTTGATCGCCGTGTATCAAGACCCGTCGAAGAAGTCGAAGCAGATCGCGCTGGCTTGGGCGCACGGCATCGGCGGCACTCGCGGTGGCGTGATCCAGACGGATTTCAAAGAAGAGACGGAGACGGATCTCTTCGGCGAGCAGACCGTGCTTTGCGGTGGCGCGAGCGCGCTGGTGCAGGCTGGATTTGAGGTTCTCGTCGAGGCGGGTTACTCGCCTGAGATGGCTTACTTTGAGTGCTTGCATGAGCTGAAGCTCATTGTCGATCTGATGAACGAGGCCGGCATCGCCGGGATGCGTTTCTCGATCTCCGAGACAGCCAAGTGGGGCGACGTGAAAGTCGGTCCGAAGATCATCGACGCGGGCGTGAAGAAGCGCATGAAGGCAGCGCTCAAGGACATCCAGAGCGGCAAGTTCGCGAAAGAATGGGTGGCCGAGTACAAAGGCGGCTACAAAAACTTTAACAAGCTGCTCAACGACGGCGCAAAACATCCTATCGAGAAAACCGGCGCGAAGCTGCGTGCGCTCATGCCCTGGATCAAGAAGCGCGACATCAAAGGCTCGCAGGCGAGCTACGAGTGATCCGCGCTGCTGCCGCCGCGAGGCGGTGGTCATTCACTTCAACAATCAAGGCGGGCCGCAAGGTCCGCCTTTTTTGTTTTGGGTTCATCCTGGAAGTCGGTGCATGGCAGATGGCGCGCAGGAAGACGGGTGAAACAGCGCGGTGTCCGAATGAGTGATCCCGAAGGGATCGCAGCGGGTAGCCAGGGGTCGAAGCGAGGCACGAGCGAAGACCCCTGGATCAGAGCGCATGACATCACTCTTCAATGGCGCATCCCGGAGGGATGCCAGAGGAGAGCGTTTCGAGATGTGTCATGCGCCGGGTGTCACACACTTCTGGCATCCCTCCGGGATGCGACCTTTGAGATGAGGGGCGTGATCCATTGCGACCAGGGGCGGCGATGGCTCCGCCATCTGGCCCCTGGCTACCTGCTGTGATCCCTTCGGGATCGAGAACGCCGTCACACCTTTGTTGTGCTCAGCGCGCCGATTTTTTCTCGCTCACCTTTTTCAAGCCCAGTCATCCCGAGGTCGGAGAAAGTGCAATGAGCCGCGATGCGGAGGTATTGATGGCGACTCGCCATCAATCTGCGCCGTGCATGAGGGCGAGTCGCCCTCAGTACGAGCGCCACGCCAGCTCATAGAGATTCCAATTCTCCGTTCACGTTTACCGTGCAGGTTAGGGTTTCTGAGGCTGCGTGCTGGCTTGATAGTCATCTTTGCCGAGCACCACCTTAGATGTGGGCTGGATGGCGAGCACTTTGACCTCTTCGTCCACGAGGGTGGCGCGCGGAGGAAGGACGACGACTTCATCGGTGTCGCTCCGCGCGCCCCATGTCTTGGGGTTGCCGTCGGTGACCATGTTATACACGTCCACCCAGAGCGGCAGGGCGGAGGTGGCTGCGGTGGCGTCGTCGCTGATCGGCGCGTCTTTGTCGTGGCCGATCCAGACGAGGCATGTGAGATCACGGTCGAAGCCGACGAACCATGCGTCGGTGAAATTGTAGGCGCAGCCTCCGAATCCGGCGATGGCCTTGCCAGCGAGGCCGTGCTTCGCGAGCGAGGCGCGGTACTCGGGGCGGGTCATGCCGGTGATCATGGTGGAGCGCACTTTGGACACGGCATCCAGGAGGAACACGGGCTTGCCCTTCGCTTGCTGCATTCGCAACACACTCGGCGGCGGGCACATGATGCCGTCGGTGGCAAGGGCGGTGAACGCGCGTGCCAGCTCAAGGGGACTGACGTGGCTTTGTCCGAGCGTGAAAGCCGCCTCGGTGCGCAACGGTGATTCGAAGACGGATTTTTGCAGCCACTCGTGGAGCTTTGTGAGGCCAACGTCATAGCCGAGGCGCACGGTGGCGGCGGTGCGTCCCTCGATGAGCGCCTCCAGCGGTTTGATCGCGCCGGAGTAATCCACCTTTGCGCCTTCGCCTCCCCATTCACCGAGGGTGCCGCTCCTGCCGCCGATCATGGCCTGGCGGTTGTCCATCGGGCCGTCGAGGAGAGGCTTGGTCGCGGATGCGGGATTGAGCGTGAGGGCGGCGACATAGACCACGGGCAGAAAAGCGGTGCCTGCGGGGCGGCGGCCGTCGAGGGCGCGATTGAAAGGGCTGCTCACAAAATCGCGTCCGCCTTGCATGGCGAGGATGGCGCCGGTGCGGTTGTCGAGCACGAGCACGGCGCCCTGTAGCTCGTGCTTGTCTTTTGCGTCGAGCATTGCGAGGTGCTCGCGCATCATGATGTCGAGCTTGCGCTGCCAGTCGAGGCGGAGCGTCATGCTCATCTCGGGCGTGGCGCCGGGCTGCAGCTTTGCCGCCTGAAACTCGCTGCGCGCGGCGGCCAGCATGTAGCCGGTGCGTACTTTGGTGCGGTCAGGCTTCACGACGACGGCCTCATTGATCGCGGCCTCTGCCTCCGCGGCGGTGATCTCTCCAGTGTCGGCCATGCGTTTGAGTGTGAGATCGCGCTTTTCCTTGGCGAGGTCGGGCCGGGTGATCGGTGAGAAGGAGACGGGGGCCTTGATGATGCCCGCCAGAGTGGCGGCCTCAGCGAGGGAAAGCTCGCTGGTTTCTTTTCCGAAATATCCGCGCGCCGCAGCGCCCACGCCGACAAATCCGTGGCCGAGGTAGATTCGGTTGAGGTAGTGAGTGAGGATCTCGTCTTTCTGATAGTGATCCTCGATGCGCATGGCGAGGAAGATTTCCTTGACCTTGCGCTCGTAGCTGCGGCCTTCGAGTCCGAAGACATTGCGCGCGAGCTGCTGCGTGATCGTGCTGCCGCCCTGCTTGATGCCGCGCGCGGTGAAGTTTTTCACCGCCGCACGTGAGAGACCCACCACGTCGTAACCGGAGTGCGAGTAAAAGCGCGCGTCCTCTGTGGCGATGACGGCCTTCACGAGCAGCGGCGAGACATCCGGCAAGGTGACCAGCTCGCGCTCGACATCTCCCACACTCCCGACCAGCTCGCCGCGCGCATCGACGATCAGCGTCTCGTGCTCGTCATGCCTGAGCGCGGCCAGGTCGTATGTCTCGGCGTCATTGATGTAATGATGCCAGATGAGGGCGGCGGCGATCAAACCGATGAACGCAAACGCGCCCGCGACGTAGAGCGGGAGCCGGAGCCAGGCGGGAAGACGCGCCCATCGTACTTTCAGTTTGCGGAGGAAGAGTCTCATGAAGGCTGGAAAACGGGATCAGCGGAAGAGCCGCGAGAAGAAACCGCGCACGGGGGTTGACGATGGTCGCGCAGATGGCGGCGGGCTGGTGAACAATGGGCTTTCAATGGGTGAGGAGAAAAGAGGATCGCTTTCAACGAGCACCGGATGGGCCTCGTAAGTGACGCCGTGTGCGGCGGGCTTTGCCTGCACGTCGCGCAGCACTTTGGCGATCACGGGCGCGGCGGTGCCACCGCCTGACATGCCGCCCTCGCCGGGATCGCCCTCGATCGTGATGGCGAAGGCCAGCGGCGGCACGGTGTCAATGTAACCGGCGAGCCAGACGACGTTTGCCTTCTCACCGCGCAGCACCCACTGGGCGGTGCCGGTTTTTCCAAAGACGGCCACCTTGTCCAGCCGCGCGGATTTGGCCGTGCCGCTCGCGTGATTCACCACGCCGAACAGCGCGTGCCGCACGGTCTCGAGGTCGGCGGAACTCACTGGCAGCAGAGCCTCGCGCACGGGCAGTTGCACGTCGCCAGTCTGGCCGCTCTGCGATTGTGTCTGCATGACGAGACGCGGCCGCGGTCGGCAGGCGCCGTTGGCGATCGTGGCCATCATCATCGCGATCTGAAGAGGAGACGCCTCCGTGACGCCCTGGCCGATGGAGAGATTCGCGAGATCGTGATTCGAGGGAGCGGTCGCGGGCAGCGATCCCGCCGTGCATTTCAGCGGGAGCACGGGTGCCGCGCCGAGTCCGAACTCACGCGACATCTGCAAGATCGCAGCATCACGCGTGATCATCGCGGACTGGTAGAAGTAGGTGTTGCATGAGCGGATGAGCGCCGAGCGTGCGTTGAACCAGCCGCGATCGTCCTTGGACCAGTTGTCGAACTCGCGTCCGTCGATCATGAGCGTCGGGCCGCAGTCGAACTCCTGCAGCGCGTCCACGGTCAGCGCTCGCAGGCCGGCGAAAACGACGATGGGCTTGAAGACCGATCCCGGTGGATAGCTGGCCTGCACGGCGCGGTCAAAGAGCGGGCCGTCCATGCTTTTGCTCAGCGTTTCAAACTCGGCGGTGGAGATGCCGCGCGCGAAACTATTTGGATCGTAGCGCGGATTGCTGGCCAGCGCGCGGATGTCGCCGGTGAACGCGTCCACGATCACGATGGCGCCGCGGTGTTTGGACTCGCTCAGCGATTTTTCAGCGAGCCGCTGCGTTTCCAGATTCAGCGTGGTGACCAAATCGCGTCCTGGCACTGGTGGAGTGAAGACCTGCTTGTGCGCCACCTTGCCCTCGTCGGCCATCATCAGGCAAATGACGCCGTCCTTGCCGGTGAGTTGTTGGTTAAACGCGCTCTCCAATCCTGCGGCGCCCTTGGTGCGCTGCCTCAGCGTCTCCTCATGCAGCACCGGGCCGACTGGTGTGGGACCGTCTGAAGCCACATATCCGAGTGCGTGGGCGGCCAGATCGCCCTCCGGGTAGGAGCGCACATATTCGGTGCGCAGATGCACCAGAGGCCCCGCCGACTCGGCGATCTTTTCCTCAGCAAACGCGGCGCTGACTGTGAGCGGCAAATCACGGCGATGAGTGTGGTGACGTTTCAATGCCTCCGGCTCCACGGCCAGCGGGACAGAGATGTCCTTGCGCAGTGCTTCCAAGGTTTCCTCCACCCAGGCGGAGTAATGCTCCAGCGTGTCACGCGCTTTTAGCGGCGCCACGATCTGGATGCGCCGCATGGTCACCGTCTGCGCGAGGGGTCGGCCTTTGCGATCCAGAATCTGACCGCGGGGCGCAGGGATGGAAAAGTAAAAGGGCTTCAAGTCCGCCCGTGTGCCGACGACAGGCTCAAAGCGCCCTGGCACCTGGGAGCGCGCGTCATCGAGCGCGGCCAGGCACAGACATATGAGGAGGGTGCCGTGACGTGCTCGCATGGACGTGAAATGATAATGGCGGGATCACGCTTTATACGTCAGCGAAGAGTTTGCGGTTCTTCCAAAAATAGCTGAAGCCCGAGGCGATGGTGAGGAAGGTGGTGAAGTAGAGGCAGAAGTTGCCGAGCCATTTAGGCGAGAACGCGGTGATGGAGAACACGGGCTTCATGAAGGCGAACATCGGCTCGTTGCTGGCGATGTGGAGCATGAAGTAGATCACGGTGATGATCTGCCAGGTCATTTTATGTTTGCCGAGTTTTTCGGCGGCGAGCACCACGCCCTGTCCTGCGGCGATGAGTCGGATACCAGTGACAAAGAACTCGCGCGCGAGAATGGCGATGGCGATCCATGCGGGCATACGCTCGGCCTCGGGGATGGTTTTGTCGGCGGCCAGGAGAATGAATGCGGCGACGATGAGTATTTTGTCGGCGAGCGGATCGAAGAGCTTGCCGAAGTTAGTGACGAGGTTGTACTTCCGCGCGAGATGGCCGTCGAGGTAATCGGTGATTGAGGCGATGGAAAAGATGAGCAGAGCGATGGAGACCGGATTTGTGATCGGCAGATAAAAGCAAGCGACGAACACACCGGTGAGCACGAGACGCGAAACGGTGAGCTTGTTGGGGAGGTTCATGCGGCGGCCTCGTCCTTGAGGAACTGGATCACGTCGCGGAAACGGCATTCGTTGGCCGCGTTGAGCTTGGAGAGCGTCTCATGCGCGTCGAGCACCTGACGCGCCTGCTCATCTTTGCAAGGCGCGGCCTGACCTTCGCCGCAGCGAGAAAGCTCGGCGCATACCTGACGGCGCTCATCGGCCCAGCGCGTGCCCTCGCGGTCGAGATCGAGGATGTGATCGAGGCCGAGCGTGGTGAGCAGATGCTCGTTGTGCTCGTTTGCATTCAGCACACAGAGCGTGGAGCCGCAGGTTTCGCGCAGGCTCAGCGCCGCGCCAGTGAGTGTGCCTAAAAAGGTGCTGTCCATCATGGAGCAGTGCTCCAGGTCGATGACGAAATCCCTCACCCCGCCCTTGATCATGGTCTGGAGGCAGCGCTTTACTTCCACGCTGTTTTGAAAAGTCCCGCGACCATCCACCCGTGTCCAGAACACGGAGCCGATTTTGCCGACGAAAATATGGGGTGCGCTTGTCTTTCAGGAGCGCCGTGTTTCAGGGGGGCGGCGCGGTCATGCCTATAATACGACCATGAGGCGGGGCCGGGTGTTCGAGAGACAATCGCTCACTTCCACATGTAGGAGGCCTGGCTGGCCAGCTCCTCCTTGCCACGCAGGAGGGTCACCTTCCACGCGGTCACCGGGCCGTCGGTCACATATTGCGGGCCGATCACTTCAAACTTGGTCACGTTGTTGCGCCTCACTTCGGTCACTTCCTGGTCGATGGTCTTCACCGCAAGAGCGGTATTTCTCTGGCGGTATTCGAGGCGTACATTCACAGGCTGGGTGCGATCATCAGCCTTCCACATCACGGTGTAGTAATGCCCGGCGCGTTCCATGATCTCGGCCAGTGTCACGGCTCCGTGTAGGTGATGTTCGCGCTCGAACAAGAGCGTGGGATCCTGGGTGTTGATCTTCGCCGTGGGGTCGAGGTGGTAATACTTCACCTTGCTGATCTGGCCGCCGGAACCACGACTGACGATGGAACAGGATGCCGCAAGAGTGAGCGCCAAGGCGCAGCCGATCAGCCGGGAGAAAAAGAAACGAGTTTTCAGAGTCATGGAGGCCGCATTATTGAACCGGCTGGCGGACTGTCAACGCCGGTAATGAAGACAATGAGACTATGAGACAGTGAGACTAGGAGAGAATGAAAACTGAGTTTCTCTCCCCTTCATCTGCTCCGCATCTCATTGTCTTCATTGAAAAAGTCCGGTGCAATACCCCCGCGCCATGCGTTAATCATCATGCAAACAGCAACGCGCTCATGCCAGACGACGTTCCATCAGACCTGCCCACGCTCAGCGGTTCGCTGTTGCTGGCCAATCCCGCGCTGCGCGATCCGAATTTCTCGCGCTCCGTCATTTTCATGGCCGCGCACAACACGGAGGACGGTGCCTTCGGTTACATCCTGAACAAGCCGCTGCACAAAAGCGTGGCCGATCTGCTCCCCGATCAAAACCTCGGCGGCCTGGGTGAGATCCCGGTTTTCCTCGGCGGCCCTGTCGCCACTGACAAACTCGCCTTCGCGTCTCTGAGGTGGAGCGCGAGAAAGCACTCGCTCGCCTGCGTCACGCACCTGTCCGTCGAGGATGCCATGCATGAGCTGAGTCTCGGGCGCGACGTTCGCGGCTTTGTCGGCTACTCAGGCTGGACTGGGGGCCAGCTCGAGAGCGAGCTGGAGAAAAACTCCTGGATCATCACCCCGCCCAAGCGCGTCGTCCTCACCAGCGAAGAGCCGACGGGGCTTTGGAGCGAGATACTCAGCGGAATGGGGCCGCGCTTTCAGCTCATCGCGCGGATGCCGGAGGATGTGGGGCTGAATTAAGGTGGTGCAAGCTTCCATCGTGCACAATCGCAACCAGGATGGTTGCGTCACCATCACGCCAAAATCCCCCGCACCACTTCGCCGTGGATGTCCGTCAGGCGGTAATCACGGCCTTGATAGCGGAAGGTCAGGCGCTCGTGATCCATGCCGAGGAGATGCAGCACCGTGGCATTGAGATCGTGCGTGGCGACGGCGTTCTCCACGACGTTGAATCCCAGCTCGTCGGTTTTTCCGTGGGTGATCCCAGCTTTGATGCCACCACCAGCCTTCCACATCGTGTAGGCGTCCTTGTGGTGGTCGCGCCCCGGATCGGTCTTCGTGCCATCACCACTGATGCCCTGGCGCAGCGGCGTGCGTCCGAACTCACCACCCCAGATAACCAGCGTCTCATCGAGAAGACCGCGCAGTTTCAAATCGGTGACGAGCGCCGCCATCGCCTGGTCCACGTCTTTGCATTTCGCGGGCAGGCGCTTGCTCAGGCCCGCGTGATGATCCCAGTCAGAGTCAAAGAGCTGCACCATGCGCGTGCCGCGCTCGATGAGGCGGCGCGCGAGGAGGCAGTTGTTGGCAAAGGAGGGCGCACCCGGTTTCGCGCCGTAGAGATCGAGCGTGGCCTTTGATTCCTTGGTGATGTCCATCAGGTCCGGCACGCTGGCCTGCATCCGGTAGGCCATCTCGTATTGGCTGATGCGCGTGCTGATCTCAGGATCACCCACCGCCGCGAGCTGGCGCTCGTTCAGCGCGCGCACGGTGTCGAGCACACGCCGCCGGTCCGCGCGCGCGTGCCCCTCGGGATTCGAGAGAAACAAAACCGGATCACCGCTACCGCGAAACTGGATGCCCTGGTACACACTCGGCAGAAAGCCCGTGCTCCACAGCGTGCTGCCCGCGCCGCCCGGCGGCCCCGAGAGCATCACGACATACGCCGGCAGGTCCTGATTCTCCGAGCCTAGGCCATACGTCACCCATGATCCAAAGCTCGGCCGTCCGCCGCGTCCAAAGCCCGTGTGCAAAAACATCTGCGCCGGCGCATGATTGATCTCCTCCGTGTGCAGGCCCTTCACGATGCAGATGTCATCGGCGATGCGAGAGAGATGCGGCAGCAACTCTGAAATCTCCGCTCCGCTCTGACCGTGCCGCGCAAATTTGAACTTCGTTCCCGACAGATTCAGATCCTTCCCGATGAACGCAAAGCGCCTCCCCTTCGTGAACTCCTCCGGGCACTTCTGCCCGTCGTGCTGGATCAGCGCCGGTTTGTGATCAAACAAATCGAGATGCGAAGGCGCGCCGATCATGTGCAGGTAGATCACATGCTTCGCCCGCGCGGCGAAATGCGGCTGCCTGGGAAAAACGGGATCAGCCGAGGTCGCTGCAGAAGCTCCCGGCAAATCCCGCGCCAGCAAAGAACCGAGCGCCGCCGAGCCGAGGCCGAGGCCACCTTGTCTGAAAAAGTGACGACGCGAGACAGAGAGGAAGTCGGAGGTCATGGCTGGAAAGGAGAAAGAACGGAAGCGGTAACGAAGCCGCCTGCAAAAATCTTCGCGGGCTATCCAATCAAAGGCGTGTCGCGCGGCGGCAGCCGCAAGATGCGCTCGACATCCTCCAGCCTCTCTTTAGCAATCTCGTAGTCAGGATCGATCTCCAGCGCGCGATGGTAGCAAGCGCGAGCCTCTTCAAACCTCCGCATAGCCATCAGGTAGCCGCCGAGATTGAACCAAGCTGCATCAATGCAGCCCTTGGAGCATTTTGTCGCGCGTTGTCCGAAGTTGATCGCCGATCAGGGCAATTCAAGGTCGCAAAAATGAGAGGTTTCGCGGATTCGAGGTGATTGAGCCACGATTTCTAGCATAGCCAGCACTTCAAATATAATTATTGATAATTGTAGTTGCGAACATAATCACAAATGATACAGTTCAGGAAATCCATAAACAAACCATGATCGCAACACTCGCCGCCACTTCCGCCCTCGACATGACCTTGGCCATCCTTCCGGTTCAGATTTTCAGCCACCGTGCCGCTGAGAGGATCAGCGCCGAGCGTCAGCCGAACCGCAAAATCAATCGCCTGCTCAAGTGGAGGCAGCAGAACCCGGGTCTCTTTGAATCCCTGCGCGTGGCGGGCATGAAGCGCTCCCTCAAAGTGCGCGCGAACATCGAGCGCATCCATCGCGAGTGCAAAGCGCAGTGGCGTGCCTCAGCCCTGGCCAATCCCAAACTGCGCGCCACCGAGCTGCACATCGCCGCGAAAGCCTGGACACTCCTCGCGCCAAACGGCCAGCGTTTTGAAGTGCGCAATCTGAAGAAGTTCGTGCGCGACAACGAGCATCTCTTCGCCCCCGAAGACATCGAGTGGAAAATGCAAGGTGGCCAAAGCAGCCAGACCTGGTGCCGCGCCTTCCAAGCCCTTTCCCGCCTGCGCCCGACATGCTCCAAGCGTCTCGACGAGTGGCAGGGCTGGAAGTGGGCGGAATGATTCATGACCCTCCGCGCTCCGCGACAAACAGCCGCGTGAACGGGCCGTCGCCCACATTGTAGTAAATGCGCTTCCCGTCAGCGCTGAACGCCGGATGCGGATCGTTTCTCCGCCAAGACCGCGCGCCCTTGCTTTGATCAAAGCTGTGCAGCAATACCCACTTCCCGCCGCGCATGTCGGCGACCATCACGCCCCATTCGCCTGGCTTGCCACCGGCAGGCTCGCTGATGCCGTCGGTGACCATGAGTTTGCCATCAGGACTCACGGACGGGTGTGAGCCACGCAAGCTCGGCACATCGGGCAGACGGCGGTGCGGCTCGCCCTCGGTGTCGAAAATCGTATTGCCCATCTCAAAGATGTGGCGCGAATCCGGCATCCATCCGGGATGGCCCCACTGCTGACGGAACCATTTCATTTTCTTCGTCACGAGATCAAAGCACACCGTGCCCTGCCGCGCGCTCGCGAGCCTCGACATGTAATCATCGCCGCCATTGCCCGCCGCCATTTTGAAAAACACGCGGTTCAAATCCGGACTGAGCACCGGAAAGAAAATCGAGGTCGGCTTGCCCGCGAACTCCTTTGTCAGCCACTCGCCATGCTGCCGCTCCACCTCGGTGATCTTGAGCGCAGTGGACACTTTACCGGTGCGCGCGTCCCACACTTCGAGATCGCGATGCGGCCCCGGATTCCAGTGGCAGCCATAGATCGGCAGCAGATCGCCATCTGGCCTGCCAAAGCCGACCTGATGATTCTCCGCTACGACGGTCTTCTCCAGCGTCCTCACATCCACGACCACGACACGCCATTTTTTGTCCACCACCTCATGAAACGCCACGCGCCGTCCGCCCGAGAGCCACTGCTGGCACGCGACGCGATGCGCGTCCTCCGTGTGAACATTCGTCGCCAGCGCGGTCTCCTTTCCCGTCTCGCGGTCCAGCATCATCACCTCACCCACATAGCTCGCGGGATGTGATGAGGCGAAGAACAGCACACGCTTTCCATCCGGGCTTTCGGGATTGGTGACGTAATAAGAGTGGATCGTGTGCCGGCCCGGGATTGCAGAGACAGGCGCGACGCGCACGCCTTTCGTCCAGCCGACCAGCGCATCATGCGCCGGTACATCCGCGCGCGATGTGGTCAGGGTGGCGAGCAGCAGCATGGTGAGGACGAGGAGCTTCATGGTGAGAGAGATCGCGGGTGAGGCACCGCTACTTTCGTGCCGTGCTCAGCTTTCGCTCTCGTAAGCCTTCGGGACATCCGCGCCCATCTTCGCGAGGAGCGCATCCAGGCCCTCGATGAACTTAAACGGCACCCGCCGCCGCTGGTACTTGCGCCAGAGCACATCGCGCAGCGCCAGATAAAGCTCCACGCCAGGCTCGGCGATGCGAAACCAATCCTCCGCCCCCGGCTCCAGCACGGAGAAGGCCCAGTCGCGCGAGTTCCAGTAACCGCGCAAATAGCGCCGCTTTCCGTCATCGGTGCGCTCGTGCCATTCGTGGATCTGGTTTTTTGTCATGCTTTCCGGGTTGCGCCGCGAGGATGCGTTGCAATGTGCCTCATGCAACAGCACAAAGCAGACAATCGGGCGCTGGCCCGCCTCGCCCTCTTCATCGTCGGCGTGCTGCTCGCCGCGGCTTTGCTTGCTCCGCCTCTCTTTTTCGCCGCGCAATCCTTCATCAGCAGTCATCCCGGCTCATCCCTGGCACGGCTCCTCGGTGGCAGCGAGTTTCCCGGTTACTTCAATCGCGCCGCCATGCTCGCAGCCTTCATCGGCCTGATCCCGCTGCTGCGCTCGCTGCGTCTGAAGTGGATCGACATGACAGGCGGACTCGCGGCGCGACAGGGCTTGGGGCAGCTCGCGTGGGGATTCAGTGTCGCGCTTGTCCTGATCCTCGGCATGGGCTTTGTCTGTTACGCAGTAGAGGCGTGCCGGCTCAAAACCGCGCCGGGCTGGAGCAACGTCGCCAAACCGCTCGTCTCGGGATTCACCGTGGCTACGCTCGAGGAACTGCTGTTTCGCGGCGCGCTCCTTGGCATCCTCTGCCATTCGCTTGGCGCGATTCGCGGCCTGTGGTGGACGACCGGCCTCTTCGCGCTGGTTCACTTTCTCAAACCGCCGGAGGACGGCGCGTTTCCGCCTGATCAAATCAACTGGGCCTCAGGCTTTCAGGTGATCCCGAAATTGTTTCGCGGGTTCGGTGAGTGGCATAATTTCATCGGCGAGTTCGTCCTTCTCTTTGCCGTCGGCTGGGTGCTCGCGCGTGCGCGCCAGCGCAGCGGCGGGCTGTGGTTATGCATCGGACTGCACGCCGGCTGGGTCGCTGGCATGAAATATTTCGGACAGATCGTGTTCACCACCTCGGCGCTGCGCGAAGGAGACTTCGCCCCCTGGATGATCCGCAACACCTGCCGCTCCATCGTCAGTCCCATTGTCGGCGTGGTGCCCGTGATCGCCGTGCTGCTCACCGGGATCGTGGCGCTTTTGATTATCCGCCGTGAGCCGGCCGAGAAAGCCGTTGCGAGCCAGGCGAACTAGCAACAAGGATGGTTCAGTGATTCCAGGCCGGAGTGGTGGAATTGGTAGACACGCCAGACTTAGGATCTGGTTGAGCAATCAGTGCAGGTTCGAGTCCTGTCTCCGGTACCATGAATGAGGTCACTTGCCCCACACGCCTTCCTTTTTGAGCTGTGCCTGGCGGCTGAGGTTCTTCAGCTCGAAAAGATAATCCTCCATCGAGCGCGGGTCGTCGGCGGGGAGAAAGGTGGTGATGCCGGCGACGCGGGCGAGGCCTTTGCGCACGAGGAGATCGGCCAGGTAGGAGCGCTTG
This sequence comes from Verrucomicrobiaceae bacterium, assembly GCA_031425215.1. Classification (GTDB taxonomy): domain Bacteria; phylum Verrucomicrobiota; class Verrucomicrobiia; order Verrucomicrobiales; family Verrucomicrobiaceae; genus JANPIW01. The sequence continues at coordinate 2,575 of JANPIW010000364.1, read as the reverse complement.
CCGGGGGCGTATTCGACGACGATGAGCGCATAGTAGCGCGTGCTATTTGGGATTTGCTCCCAGCGTGTGAGCACCGTGAAGGGATGTTTGGTGAGCAGCTCGCGCACATAGTGAACGGCCTCCTTTCCCGTCTCGAGCACGGCCTGCGCGTGGGTGCCGTTGAAGTAGCGCGCTTGCTCTGCGAGACGCGAGGAGTTCGTGCTCGAAACCTCCGCCGCGTCGATGAAATAGAGCACGAAGACGAACTCTTCAGCGCCGGACTTGATGCGCATGATGTCGGCCTCGTTCGCGCGTGAGTCGATGAACTCCGGCGTGGGCAGCGCCACGAACTGGTCGAGCACGGGCCGTCTGCTGGTGACCGGGGCGTTTGCATTGGCGACGCTGACGGGCACGGCCGCGGGAACAGTCGCAGGCCGTCCTTGTTTCAACAGGATGGCCACGAGCACCACGATCAAGACGAGGACACAGGTGATGGCGAGGTTGAGTAGCGATTCGCGCAATTGCATGAGCAGGAAAAGAGGCGCGCCTCCATCGCATTCTCTTCGGGAAAATCAATCGCGGTGCTTGGTGGCGCGCAGCTCGCGGAGCTTCATGGCTGCGACAATCGCGCCGATCACCCCGGGCACGGCGACGACGAATCCGGCAAACGCAAATACCAGCACCTCGCCAATGGCCTTCGAGAGATGAGAGGGATCGCCTTTGCCGGTGGTACCAAGTCTATCAAAAGCGTTCATCATCCCTGTGACGGTGGCGGTCATGCCGAGCAGAGGTCCGCCGATCGCGGCGCAGACGCCGGCCAGTCGCCACCTGCGCCATTTCTGTTCCTGTTGTTCCAAGTCGCTCATGGTTTCGCGGATCATTGCCACGAACGCGATTGAAAGCCACGCCGGAATCTCCATTGATGCGTCATGCTCGTTTCAGGCAACCCATTCCGCACCATCTGGCTGCGGCGCGATGATGATCGCGTCGTGCAGATCATTGATCAGACAAAAATTCCGTGGCGCTTTGAGATCGTGGATCTCCGCACGGTCGATGAAGTCGCCATCGCCATTCGCGACATGTGGGTGCGCGGCGCGGGCTTGATCGGCGCCACGGCTGGCTACGGCATGTACGTCGCGGCGCTGGAGGCTGCGGGTGCGGCGGATTTTCGCGCGAGTCTTGCCGCGAGCGGTGAGCTGCTGATCCAGACGCGACCCACAGCGGTGAATCTGGCGTGGGCGGTGAACCGCCAGCTCGATGCGCTGAAAAAATGCGGCAGCGCGGCGGAGTGCATCACCGTGGCAAAGCAGACGGCGGTTGACATTGCGAACGAGGATGCGGAGGCTTGTCGTCAGATCGGGCGGCACGGATTGAAGATCATCGAGGAGATCGCTGCGCGGAAGAATGGAGGGCGCGTAAATGTGTTGACACATTGCAACGCGGGTTGGCTTGCGTTTGTGGATCACGGCTCCGCGACATCCCCGATCTACGCGGCGCATGATGCGGGCATCCCGGTGCATGTGTGGGTGGATGAGACCCGCCCGCGAAACCAGGGGCTGCTCACGGCGTGGGAACTTGCAAGCCACGGCGTGCCGCACACGTACATCACCGATAACGCGGGCGGCCACCTGATGCAGCGCGGGCAGGTGGACCTGGTTTTCGTCGGCGCGGACCGAGTGACGCGCGCCGGCGACGTGTGCAACAAGATCGGCACCTACCTCAAGGCGCTCGCGGCCAGGGCCCACGGCATCCCGTTCTACGCCGCCGTGCCGACACCGACGATCGACTGGGCGATCGACGACGCCCTGCTCCACATCCCGATCGAGGAGCGGGACGGCGACGAGGTCCGGTGGGTTCGCGGGCTGGACCGGGAGGGACGACCGGCCTCGGTCGCGGTGGCCAGCGCCGCCACGCCCGTCGCCAACCCGGCCTTCGACGTCACGCCCGCCGCCCTGGTGACGGCCCTGGTGACCGAAAAGGGCGTGATTCCCGCCACCGAGGCCGGGCTCGCGCCCTTGCGCCCCTGAAGGGCGGCGCCGGGAACCAAAACCCCTCCCGAATGGCCCACTCCGGGTGGCAGACGCTTGCGACCGGCCGCTCGAACGGCGGTGGTAAAACAAGAGTCCAATTTGCGATAATCGCCGTCTTGCCAGCCCCGGTCCACACGGGGCGATGAAATCCGGAGGAAGCAGATGCACGCCCAAGCCGCACGGGTCCCCATGGAGGCCCCCACCCGCCACGCCAGGCTCCTGCGCTGGGTGGAAGAAATCGCCGCCCTGACCGAGCCGGCCCGCATCTACTGGTGCGACGGATCCGATGCCGAGTACGACCGCCTCTGCGCCGCCCTGGTTGCCGCGGGCACGTTCCGCAAGCTCGACGAGAAGCTGCGCCCCAATTCCTACCTGGCCTGGTCCGACCCGTCGGATGTCGCGCGCGTGGAAGACCGCACATACATCTGCTCGGCCAACCAGGCCGACGCGGGACCGACGAACAACTGGGTCGATCCGTCGCAGATGCGCGACACGCTCAAGGGCCTGTTCCGCGGCTGCATGAAGGGCCGCACGATGTACGTGGTGCCCTTCAGCATGGGCCCCCT
>JANPIW010000363.1:0-3948 GCA_031425215.1 Verrucomicrobiaceae bacterium | reverse complement strand
CGGATATTTACACCTGCCTTCCGGCTGACTGGAAAGCCACTGCGGATATTGGAACCTGCCTTCCAACGGGTTGGAAAGCCACCGCCAGAACTGCCACCTGCCTTCTATTCGGATGGAAAGCCACTGCCAAAACTGCGTTTTCTCACCGCTCCCATGATCCGACTGATTCTCACCCTGACCACCCTTGGCCTCCCGGCTCTGGCTCTGACCGCAGATTTGCCGGATATTTCCTCCATCCCGCCCGACCTCATGGTGCCCCCAGCCGTCCGCGCCGAACCCGCGCCCGGCATCCGCAGCATCCAGACCACCGCGGCCTGGCGCGGCACCGAGGCACATCACACTCTCTATATACCATCCGACTGGAAACCCGGCGCGCGGCATCCCGTGATCGTCGAATTCGCCGGCAACGGGAACTACAAAAACAAATTCGGCGATGTATCCACCGGCGCGGTCGAGGACAGCCGCCTCGGCTTTGGCGTCACCGGCGGCCAGCGCTTCATCTGGCTGTGCATGCCTTTCGTGGAAGTGACCGCCTCAGGCAAACGCAACGCCGTGACCTGGTGGGGTGATGTCGAGGAAACCAAACGCTACTGCATCGCCACCGTGCGCGATGTCTGTGCGCGCTTCGGCGGTGATGAAAAGCGCGTCGTGCTCAGCGGCTTCTCGCGCGGCGCCATCGCATGCAACTTCATCGGCCTGCACGATGACGAGATCGCGCGGCTCTGGCGCGGCTTCATCTGCCACAGCCATTACGACGGCGTGCGGGAAGGCTGGCCCTATGCCTGCGCGGATCGCGCATCGGCTTTGGTCAGACTGAAACGCCTCGGTGATCGCCCGCAGTTCATCAGTCACGAAGGCAGCATCGAGGCAACGGAGAAATACCTCGCCAGCACCGGCATCAAAGGCCGCTGGACCTTTGACCCGCTGCCCTTCCGCAATCACACCGATGCCTGGACGCTGCGAGAGATTCCGTTGCGCGCGAAGGTGAGGGAGTGGCTGGAGAAGGAGATTCTTGCTGCACAGTAAGGTTGCCGATTTGCTCGGATCTTGTCGAACGTTGCTGCGCGGCGGACATCACGGCGCTGCGATGTGACGGCGACCTCGATCCCGGAGGGATCGCAGCCGGTAGCCAGGGGCCAGATGGCGAAGCCATCGCCGCCCCTGGTCGCCAGAAGCACGCTCCTCATTCAAGAGCGCATCCCGGAGGGATGCCAGAAGCGTCCGAAGCCCTGCGCGTGAGGCATCACGAAACGCCCCCTCTGGCATCCCTCCGGGATGCGCTCTTAAAAAGAGACATCGCGCGTTCACACCCAGGGGTCTCCGCTCGTTCCTCGATCCGACCCCTGGCTACCCGCTGTGATCCCGCCGGGATCACCCACCCGGACGCAGTGCTGTTTCTCTGCGCTGTTTGCCATGCCCCAGCCTTGCAGGACAAGCCTTGTTTTCACTCGCGCACAAGGAAACATCCGCTCTCATCCGCGCGTTTCCGTCCGCCCTCATGAATATCTATCACCTCCTCATTGCCTCACTTGCTTGCCTGCCATTCAGCGCCCGCGCCGCCGATCTCGCCATCGCAGCCACGCCGGTCTCGGCGATCAAGGTGAAGAAGGATTTCAAGGTCGAGCTTCTCTATTCCGTGCCAAAGGAGGAGCAAGGCTCGTGGGTCGCCATGACGCAGGACGACAAGGGCCGCCTCATTTGCTCCGATCAATACGGCGCGCTCTATCGCATCACGCCGCCTGCCATCGGCGGCAACGTTGCCGACACAAAAGTGGAAAAGCTCGCCATCGACTTCGGCCATTGCCAGGGCCTGCTCTATGCCTTCGGCGCGCTCTACGGCATCGTGAATGACGAGGCGTATCAAGGCCGCGGCCTCTACCGCTGCAAGGACACGAATGGGGATGACCAATTCGATGTCGTCGAGCAATTGAAGAACTTCCCCGGCAAAGCAGGCGAGCACGGCCCGCACGGACTCGTCGTCGGCCCCGACGGCAAATCCATCTACTGCGTCAGCGGCAATCAAACGCCCGTGCCGCCGATGGACAGCAGCCGCGTGCCGCAAAACTGGGCCGAGGACCAGCTCTCGCCCATGCTCCTCGGACGCGGCTTCATGCGCGACGTGCTCGCGCCCGGCGGCTGGGTGGCGAAGACCGATCCCGACGGCAAGAAATGGGAACTCATCAACACCGGCACCCGCAACACCTACGACATCGCCTTCAACCGCCACGGCGATCTCTTCGGCTTCGACGCCGACATGGAGTGGGACACCAACACCCCGTGGTATCGCCCCACCCGCGTCTGCATGATGCAAAGCGGCGGCGAGTTCGGCTGGCGCACATGCAGCAAGAAATGGCCCGTGCGCTGGGAAGACAGCCTCCCGCCCGTCGTCGATATTGGCCCCGGCTCTCCCACCGGCGTCGCCTTCGGTTACGGCGCGAAGTTCCCGCAGAAGTATCAAGACGCGCTCTACATCATGGACTGGAGCTACGGCAAACTTTACGCCGTGCATCTCAAGCCGAACGGCGCGGGCTACACAGGCGAGGTCGAGGAATTCATGAGCGCCTCGCCGCTGCCGGTTACTGATCTCGTCATCGGCAACAAAGACGGCGCGATGTATGTGAGCATCGGCGGGCGGAAAGTGCAGTCGGGATTGTATCGGGTATCTTATGTGAAGGAATCGTTGGGGCGGCGGACATTATTAAAGGCTCACGCCTCTGCTCGAAGCAAACTCGAATCCTTCCACGGCAAGCAAGACCCCAAAGCCATCGAAGCCGCATGGCCGCATCTCTCTGACACCGACCGCCTCGTCCGCTTCGCCGCGCGCATTGCGATCGAGCACCAACCGATGACACAATGGCAAGACAAGGCGCTCAATGAGAAAGACCCGCGCACCTCGCTCATGGCGCTCATGGCCTTGATCCGCTGCACGAAGAACGCCGATCTCCAGCCGCAGATCATCGCCGCGCTCAATCGCATCGACCTCAAATCGCTCAAAGGCATCTCGCGCAACACCTTGATCCGCGACTACTGGCTCACCGTCAGCCGTCATGGCGAGCCGAACGAGGCGCTGACGAAAAGCATCCTCGACAAACTCAGCCCGCTCTTCCCCACCGGCGATTCCGGCCTCGACCGCGATCTCTGCGAACTACTCGTCATGCTCGGCGATGAAACCATCGTCGCCCGCGCCGCGCACTTTGTGAACGACGCGCCCAACCAGGAGGAGCAGATCGACTGGGCGCGCATCCTGCGCAACGCCACCAAGGGCTGGACGAAAGAGACGCGCTCCAGCTACTTCAAATGGTTCCTCCACGCCGCGAACTACAAAGGCGGCGCGTCATTCGATCTCTTCCTCGGCGAGATCAAACAGAACGCCATCGCCACCATGACCGACGCCGAGAAAGCCGAGATCAAAGACATCCTCGACGCGAAGCCCGATCCCAAAGCGCCCAGCTTCACCGCCAAGCCCATGCAGTTCGTCAAAGCCTGGACACTCGACGAACTCAACAAATCCCTCGGCGTCGGCCTCGAAGGCAACCGCAATTTTTCCAATGGCCGCAACGTCTTCGGCGCCGCCACCTGCTTCGCCTGCCACCGCTTCAACAACGAAGGCGGCGCGGTCGGCCCCGATCTCACCAGCGTCGCCGGCAAATACAGCCCGCGCGATTTGCTCGAGCACATCCTCGATCCCAACAAGGAGATCAGCGACCAATACGGCAGCACCGTCTTCACCATGCAGGACGGCACCACCGTCACCGGCCGCATCGCGAACATGAAGGAGAACATCATGATGGTCTGCACCAACATGATGGACCCCAACAACTTCACCAACGTCGATGCGCGCAAAGTCGTGAAGACCGAGGAAAGCAAAGTCAGCATGATGCCCCCCGCCCTTCTCTACATGCTCAAGGAAGACGACCTCCTCGACCTGCTGGCCTACCTGCTCAGCAA
>JANPIW010000362.1:0-2610 GCA_031425215.1 Verrucomicrobiaceae bacterium | reverse complement strand
CCGCCAGCGCTTTTTCCGCCGATGCCGACAAGCCTTCTCCCATTGGTTACTCCGACACGCCGGTGATCCCAGGCACGAAATGGAAGGTGCATGACATCGACCGTCCTGCGCCGCCTGTGGTGAAGCCGGGCGCGAAGCTGGGCGACGCGCCTGCGGATGCGATCATTCTTTTCGATGGCACGAGCGCCGATGCTTTCCAGTCGAAGAAGAAGGACGCGAAGGGCAAGGACACTGGCGAGTGGGTGCCATGCGCGTGGAAGATCGACAACGGCGAGCTGGTCGTGGATGGCGGCGATAGCTGGACGAAGCAGGAATTCGCGAGCTGCCAGTTTCATATCGAATGGAAAAGCGAGCCGCACACAAAGGGCAACTCGCAGAAGAAAGGCAATGGCGGCGTGTTCATGATGGATCGCTACGAGAGCCAGATGCTGGACTGCGACAACAACCCCACTTACGCCGACGGCATGACCGGCGGCATCTACGGCCAGACACCGCCGCTGGTGAACGCGGTGCGCAAGGCAGGCGAGTGGCAAGTCTATGACATCGTCTTCACCGCGCCAAAGCTCGATGGTGGCAAAGTCGTGGAACCCGCGCGCATCACCACATTCGTGAACGGCGTGTGCGTGCAAAACAACACCACCATCATGGGGCCGACCAAGCACAAGCAGATCACTGACTACAGTGGCGAGTTCCCCGCGAAAGCCGCGCTGCGCCTTCAGGATCATAAAAACGATCCGCCCGTGCGCCTGCGCAACATCTGGATCAGGCCGCTGTAACCGGGGTGTGTTGTTCCGAGAGTGCATCTCCTCTGGCATCACTCCGGGATGCTCCCTTGAGAGGGACTCCGTGCGCTCACTTCCAGGGGTCTGCGCTCGTTCCTCGCTCCGACCCCTGGCTACCCGCTGTGATCCCGCCGGGATCATTTGCCAAGACAGGATAAGCCCGAACGTCATGCCCGAGCGCAACACGGAGATTGTCATCACGTCGTTCCGCGTCGTAGAATGCTCCGCTGCTTATGAAAACACCGTCCGCTCTCATCTGGTTCGTTGTCCTGGGATTCGTCTCCGTGCTGAACGCTCAAGCGGCGGATGATGCGAAGATGATCTTTGAAAAAGCGAGCGGGCTGGCAACGGCGGGCAATCATCGCGAGGCTGCGGACGTCGCAAAGACGCTGCTCGATCCGGCAAAAGCAGCGGAAGGAAAGATGCGGGCGTATGGCCTTCAGGTGGCTGTTGATTCCCTCAAGCAGCTTTCGGCGGCCGATGAAGCCGAAACGGTCATCGAAAAGGCGGCAGCGGATTTTCCGAATGACTGGCGAGTGTTGCGACAGGCGGGTGGATCGTACTTCTCGCTGCCGCATTTTGGGATGGTGGTCGATGGGAGTTTTCAGCGGGGGCAGGGCCGGAATCGCGGTGTCTGGAAGAACGTGCAGCTTCGAGACCGGGTGCGGATGCTTCAGCTCACGAACGCGGCGTCGCAAAAGATCGCGGGTGATGCCTCTGCGACTGCGGATGACAAAGCGGATGTGATCGACTGGCTGATTCTCGGTTTGAGCCATGCTGCCGGGAACCATGCGGCGGCGTGGAAGCTGCAAATACTCACCGACCTCTCGAAGCTGCCGGACTACGATGATCAGGAAGGAGCCGATGGAGTGGCGAGCGGCTATCCGGTGGATGCGAAAGGCGAGCCGGTGTTCTTCGAAGCGGCTGCTTCGTGGGAGACGGCGGCGAGCGATGGCGAGCGCTTGTTCTGGCTGCTGGATGAGAAGAAAAAGTTGGGCGGCGAGCATTCGTCAACTGCGCTGGAGAAAAAGGCGGAGATGTTGCGCGGCTGGTTTAGCGTTCGCTCGCTGGCGATGCAAGGTTGGTGGGGACGCGCAACGACGGATGATGCTAAAAGCAAGCAAGGCATCGCCGCGCTGCACACGCTGACGGGTGACGAGACGGTGGCGAAGCTGGCGACCGGGCCGAAGCGGTTCGCTTTACCGCCTGAGCAGAATTTTATGCGTTTGTATATTGAGTTGACCACTGATGAGAACATGCCGACGCGCGGGCGAGGATGGACAATTCTGGCTGAGGAACTCACGGATCGACGTCAGTATTCCCGGGCGGCTGAGTTGCTGAAAAAGGCGATTGAGTCGGAGAAGGACGCCAAGCTGAAGAGCGCGCTGGGCTTTCAATTGAATCAAATCACCGGCAACTGGACGCGGCTGGAGCCGCTGCCCGCGCAACCGGCGGGCAAAGGGGCGAAGCTCTCGCTCGTGTTTCGCAACGCGACGAAGATCAGCTTCACGGCGCGGAAGGTGGATGTGTTGAAGCTGGTGGAGGACACGAAGGCGTGGCTGCGCGCGGAGCCGCAGGAGCGCGAGGACTGGTGGCGCGGGGATGTGAGCAGCATCGGGCGTCGGTTGCTGGAGAAGGATCAGGAGAAATACCTCGGCGTGGTTGTGGCGAAGTGGGAGACGGAGCTGGAGCCGGCGGCGGATCATTGGGACAAGCGCATTGAGATTGCCACGTCGCTGCAAAACGGCGGCGCTTATTTCATCGAGGGCCAGGTGGAGAAGGGCAACACGGCGCGGGCGCTGCTGTGGATCGAGGATCTCGTGCTCGT
>JANPIW010000361.1:0-17273 GCA_031425215.1 Verrucomicrobiaceae bacterium | reverse complement strand
TGCGGAGTTTCTTCTCGATGGGCTGGTAGCAATCAGTCACGCCGGAGAGAGCGAGCTTCTGCGGTTTGTAGCTGGGCTTGGAAAATTCCTTCCGCAGCAGCGCGGGTGCGTCGAGCTTCACCATGATGCGGCTCTCGAAATCGACGCCTGCGGACCAGCCGAGGTACTCGTGCGTGGGCCGCGCGTAGCAGTAAGCGCAGCCGTGCTCGCAGCCGCGATAGGGATTGAGGCTCTGCTCAAAGGGAATGTCCGGGCTGGTGTTGCGCGAGATGACGGTGGCGGAGTGGTCGCGATAAAACTTTGTCCTTATCTTGCGCGGTTCCTCGCCCTCATCGTAGTCGATGTGCAGTTCGGAGAACCGCTGGTCGGTGTTCGCGAAGGCGCCGCGACCTTTGGGAACGGAACCGCCGGGGATGGGTCTGTCTTCATTCATCTCGCTTCGGTGCGGGTGAAGAGAGTTTCGAGCGCGTCGGGAAAGTTTTCCCGGAGCAGCGGCAGGTAGGCAGCGGATGGTTCGTGGTCGCGCGGACCTTCGGGGGAGCGCACGCGCTCGAGCCAGATGTGATTGGGCACGTCGGGAAGCCAGTAGCCATGCCAGCCGAAGGCGGCCTGCCATCCATCGCGGATGAGCATCATGCTCTCGCCATTTTTGCCAGCGTAATGCGTCGTCATCGCGATGGTGCGCGGCTCGCGCGGACGCAGCAGCGTCATTCCGGGGAGCGCGCGCCAGGTTTTCTCGTCAAAGCCGAGCGCGTCGAGGATCGAGGGCACGATGTCGAGGTGGCTGGCAGCTTTCACATCGGGACCGCGGCCGAGTGATGCGGGCCACTTGATGAGGATGGGCACACAGGTCTGCTGTGGATTGAGCGCGGAGCAGTGGAACCACGCGCCTTCTTCTTTGAACTCCTCGCCGTGATCGCCCGTGATGATGATGATGGAATCATCGTAGCGGCCCTGTGCTTTGAGTTTGGAAATAAAACTGGCGACGAGGTGGTCGATCCACGCGACGGAATTCCAGTAACGATTCTGCACGCGGCGCACATCATCGGCGCTGGGGCGCAGGGGAAACATCGGGTTGGGCGCGTAATCGGTGATCGGTGGCGTGAATTTATCCGACCATTTGTACGGGTAGTGCGGGGAGTCGAACGCGGTGATGAAACAGCGTCCGCCCGGGGGCGCGCTTTCGACGGACTGCGCGAGACGATCGAGCATCCGCACCTCGCGCTCGGGTGTTTTGAAAAGGTGCTCGCGGCTGTTCTCGTCGAGGTTTTCGATCAGATCGATCTGGCGGTCTTTGCCGAAATTCGTCGCGAGCATCTCCATGTAATCGTAATCGGCGACCATGCGCGCCTCGACGCGATAGCCTGCGGAGCGGAGCGCCGCGGGCAGCAGCGCGACCTCAGCGCGCTGCCGCGCCTCTTCCCAATAAAGAGGAAGACGACCATGGAGGATGGAGAACCAGGAGAGATGAGTGGCATTCGACGCGGCGTAGGTCTCGCCGAGGCGCTGGCAGTCCGTGTCGCGCATGGCGCACATGAATGGAGTCGTGTCAGGCCGCAGCGCGTCCCGGCGCAGTGTCTCGACGACGAAGAGGAAGATGTCCGGCTCGCGCGCGAGGGTTTGCGGTTTCACGGCTGGCAGGGGATTGGCAAAGCCGACATCAAACGACGCGATGCCCGGCGGTGTGGTTATGGGCGTCATGCGGATGGAGCTGCTCTTCATCTCCCACCAGCGCCAAGCGCGGCTCTTCAGCGCGAGGCCCGCGCCTTGTTGCGCCTGATACGAAGTCCATGTGACCGCTGCCAGGGCGCACAATCCGAAAGGATGAATGCGGTGGCCTGCGGCGCGGGACAGCTTGCCGCAAAAATGAAACACGGCGACCGCCACCACCACCGCCGCCATCGCGAGCGCGACGACCTGCTGCGTGACCTCCACGCCACCAGCGCGCAACGCGCGATGGAGGTCAAACTCACCGCCCACCTCAAGCTCGCCAAACAACATGACGATGCCTTTGCCCCACATGAGTTGGAGCAGCATGTTGATGACGACAAGCAGCGGCACCATCGCCATGAGGTTCCATGCGATGAGGTTTGCGGGCGGCGGCGTCCAGCGTTCGTGCCATGCGAGCAGCAGCCAAAGCGCGGCAGCGATGAAGGTGTGGTTTAACAGTCGTCCCAAAAGAAAATCCGCTGCGGCGATCCATCCGTCCGGCCCGGCGGACAGCTTGATCGCGTCACTGGTCGTGAAGGCGAGGATCCAGAGCGCGAGGAAAGGCAGATTCCACGAGCGCTTTTCAGATAAAAAGGCGAGCACGCAGGGAAGCCGCGCCCTCCAATGGCGGAGGGTGAGAGCCGCCGCCACCACAATCCACGCCGCGAGACCTGCCAGATAAATCCAGCTACCGATGGTGTCGATGCATGCCAGCAGCGCCCACACGATCATGGCCGCGCCGCCCAGCCCTGCGCGCTCATGACCGGCGCCGCGCGCCGCGATCCACCACCATCCGCCGAGGATGCTGCCGGCAAGAAATACGGAGCACCAACTGACCGCCTCCAGCAGAACGTGGCCGGGGTGCAGATGCACGCTCATCGCGCCCCACGGCATGGGCACGGGCCAGTCGCGGAGGAAAAAAACCTGCAACGCCGCGATGCCGCCCAGCCAGCAGAGCACCTGCGGCCAGCAGATGCGCGCAACCGCGCGCAGCGTCGTGTCGTGCGCTGGCTCGGTGGTGAGGGCTGGATCAAAAGCGGGCATGTATCAGCCCATACGAGAGCATCAGCAGATGCTTTGCTCAAGAGGGGTCAGCTTGTGCCGGAAGGGGTGATCTTGTGGATGGGCGCGTGGCCGTTCAGTCAGGAAACGCTCGCTCCGCAAGATGCCCGAAGGCTGTGACGCCATTGGCTACGAACGAACCCACTCGCCGATTGCCGCTATGACCTCGTCTTGATGCTCACGGGGCAACTCAGGGTAGATCGGGATGCTGATGGCCTCGCCTGCGAGGCGGTGAGCGACGTCGCAGCCGACGCGAGTGCTCGCTGGGAGATCGGCAAAGCATTTCTGCTGGTCCATCGTGACGGGATAATAAACTTCGGCACCGATCTTTTTCGCGCCGAGGAAGTTTTTGAACTCGTCGCGCTTGCTGCCGCCGAGGATGCGGAGCGTGTATTGATTCCAGATGTGCTCGTTGTGAGGATAGGCCACGGGGAGCACGATCTTCGCGCCATCAGCGTCGAGCGCGGCGTCTTGCGCTGCGGCGCATTTGCAGTGCGAGGGATCGGCGAGAACGACGCCGGGGAGTCGCGAGAGTTCCTCGGTGTAGCGGGCGGCATTTGTGCGGCGCTTCGCGGTGTAGTCGGCGTAGCACTTGAGCTTCACGAGGATGAGCGCGGCCTGGAGTGTGTCGATCCGGAAATTGCCGCCGACGAAGTGGTGGTAGTATTTGGGCTTCGAGCCGTGTGTGCGCAGGATGCGCGCGTGGTCGGCGAGCGCGTCGTCGTTGCAAACGACCATGCCGCCATCACCAAAGCCCCCGAGGTTTTTCGAGGGGAAGAAACTGTAAGTGCCGAAGTCGCCGATGGTGCCGCTGCCCTTGCCTTTGTAGGTCGCGCCGATGCTTTGCGCGCCGTCTTCGATGACCTTGAGGCCGTGCTCCTTCGCCAGCGCCATCACGGCGTCCATGTCAGCGCTCTGGCCGAAGAGATGCACAGGGATCATGCACTTGGTTTTGCTCGTGACCTTTTTGCGCGCGTCGTTCACGTCGATGTTGAAGCATATGGGGCAGGAATCGACGAAGACCGGCATGGCACCCACGCGCGAAACCGCGCCCGCCGTGGCGAAGAAGGTAAAGGTGGGGACGAGGACTTCATCGCCGGGGCCGATGCCAAGTGCCATGAGCGCAAGAACCAATGCATCGGTGCCCGAAGAAACGCCGATGCCATGCTTTGCGCCGACCATCGCAGCCACCTCGCTCTCAAGCTGGCCGATCTCCGGCCCCATGATGAATTTGCCATCGCGCAGCACCTTGGTGAAGGCGGCGGTCAGCTCGGCTTCGAGCGGGATGTTCTGGGCGTTGACATCGAGGAGAGGGACGGGCATGGGGAGGGTTAGAGGTGAGTAGTTAGAGATCAGATGTGGCTGTTTTTGCCACGATTCGGGCGGCCAGCTATTTGGCCCGCTCTCGAAGGGATGCAAGGCGATTTCATCGTGCGCTGGAATCGTATTTTGACGTGACGGTGGATCATTGCCGCAGGATGCTTTGTGTGGTAGCAATCGGTGCGGAGGCCAATTTTCACCACGCTGCCATGACCCGGATTCCATCACCGCCAGTCGCACCTCACGAGGGAGTTCGAGTGCAGACCGAACCCTGCGCCAAAATCCATTTAACGCGGATGCTGTTATGGCGTCATTTCAGCCTGTGCGTTCTGTGGCTGATCTGTGTCCTCCCGCCTCCGGCTCTCGGGGGTAGCGCGCCAGACGCTTACACCATCGACTGGTTCACTGTGGATGGCGGCGGCGGGGAGATGAGCGGCGGTGGTTACGCGCTCTCAGGCACCATTGGACAGCTGGATGCCGGGCTGATCACGCTGACCAATGGCAACCAGTGGATCAAAGGCGGGTTCTGGTCCCTCGACTTCACCGCGCTGGCGGGCGTGACGCCAACGCTTCAGATTTTTCTTGGCGCTCCGTTGGAAGTGACGCTGTCTTGGTATCCCGACACGCCGGGCTTTTACATGCAACAAAGCTCCAGCCTGCTGCCCGACTCGTGGATCAATCTTTCCCCGGTTCCCGCCAATCTCGTCACGCTGCCGATGACCACGGACAGCATGTTTTACCGCCTGCTCAAACCCTGAATCCCAAGCCAGATGGCTCATCTCTCATGAAAAATTCTTCGCTCCGATTCTTCTTCAGCCGACACACAACTGTGCGCCTTGCCCTGCTGGCTGCCATTCTGTCCTGGCCCGCGCTCGGTGTGGTGGCCCAAGACTCGACCTTTACTTATCAGGGCCGACTGCAAAACAGCAGCGTGCCCTCGAATGGAATCTTTGATTTCAGTTTTGAGCTGTTCGACAGCGCCTCGGGCGGCGCCTCGCTGGGGCTGCAAGCGAAGCCGGGAATTCCAGTGGGCGGAGGATTGTTTTCGGCGAGCCTCGATTTCGGCACGTCACCTTTCACCGGTGCGGTGCGCTGGCTGGAAATATCGGTCAGCCCGCAGGGAGCGAACACTTACGCCACGCTCGCGCCTCGGCATCGCCTGACCGTGACTCCGTATTCGATCCGGGCCGGAAGTGTCTCCGCCTCCGGCATCGTGGGCACGCTGCCGTCCGCGACGCTCTCCGGCAGCTACACGGGCGCGGTAAATCTCAACAACAGCGGCAACTACTTTGTGGGAGATGGCTCGGGCCTGACCAATGTCGTGGCCACCGCACTGACTCCGGCGGCCGCGAACACTTACTGGCGCATAGGGGGCAACACGGGCGTGACGACCAACCGCTACATTGGCACGGCGGACTACCAGTCGATTGAGATTCGCGTGAACAATTCGCCAGCGATCAAGGTGGTGCCCACCACTCAGAACTGGCCAAACTTGGTGAGCGGCTCCTCGAACAATTACATCGTGGCTGGCGTGACCGGCTCGACGGTTAGTGGCGGCCGCGAAAACGGCATCGCGGCGGTATCGGGATCGTCGAGCATTGGCGGCGGGAAAACCAATGTCATAAGCACCAACTCCGCTGGCTCGTTCATCGGTGGCGGCACCAACAACCTTCTGGCTGATGGCTCCCTGCGCTCGGTGATCTCTGGTGGCTGGTCAAACTTTGTGGGCGGTGACACGCGGCTTGTCGCCGGGGGCCTCGCGAGCGACATCACCGATGGCACGTCGAACACCATCTTGATCGGAGAGGCCGCGCCAGGGAACTGCTTCGTCGGCGGGGGCTGGTCCAACCGCATCGGCACCAACACGCCCTCCTGCACCATTGTGGGAGGCACCTTCAACCGCATCGCCGACGGCATGCCCAACCTGCTGCCTTTCATCGAGACCGAACCGGGCGACTCGTTCATTGGCGGAGGTCGCGGCAATAAAATCGAAACGGCCACTCCCTCCTGCGTCATCGTCGGCGGTGATCGCAATTTCCTGATGGGCGATGGCTCGGTGCGTTTCATCGGCGGAGGCAGGCAGAATTCCATCAACGATGGCAGCTCGAACACCATCATCATCGGTGGCGGACTGAACACGATCGGCACGGGATCCAGTTATGCGCTGATCGGCGGTGGATCGAACAACACAGCCACCGGTGCGTATTCCATCATCGTGGGCGGCACCCAAAACAGCACGAACACCAAGGCCGCGATCATCAGCGGCGGTCGCGCGAACAGCATCCTCACCGTGTCAGGCACCTCCTTCATCGGCGGCGGCAGCACCAACACCATCGGCACCAAGTCCGCCGGTGCCATCATTACCGGGGGTACGAACAACTTCATGGCTGATGGCTCCGTGCGCTCAGTGATTTCAGGTGGCTGGTCGAACTATGTTGGTGGTGACACGCGACCGGTCGCCGGAGGCTTCGCGCAGGACATCACCGATGGCACGTCGAACACGATCCTGCTCAACGAGATTGCACCCGGAAACTGTTTCATCGGCGGCGGCTGGTTCAATCGCATCGGCAACAACACGCCCTCCTGCACCATCGTTGGCGGCACTTACAATCGCATTGCCGACGGCACAGCCAATCTGCTTCCGTTCCTGGAGACCGAGCCAGGCGACTCCTTCATTGGTGGCGGGCGGGGCAACAAGATCGAGACGACAACACCCTCTTGCGTCATCGTCGGCGGTGATCGCAATTTTCTGCTCGGCGATGGCTCAGTGCGCTTCATCGGCGGGGGCAGGCAGAATTCCATCAACGATGGCAGTTCAAACACCATCATCATCGGTGGCGGGCAAAACACGATCAACACGGGATCAAACTACGCGGTGATCGGCGGCGGACTGGGCAACACGGCCACTGGCGCCTATGCGATCATTGTTGGAGGACACAATAACATTGCGAGCGCGGCCGGCACCACCATCAGCGGCGGAAAGGATCATCTGGCCAGCGGCGCCTCCTGCACCATCGGCGGGGGATCTGGTAATGCTGCTGGCGCGAGCATGGCGACCGTGGCCGGCGGAGAATTCAACAGCGCGGGCGGCATCAAGTCGTTTGTCGGCGGTGGTGGCGGAAATCAGGCGACCGGCGAGAAGTCCACCGTGAGCGGCGGCTCCAGCAACGCGGCTACCGGCCTCTACGCCACGATCCCGGGAGGAGAGGCAAACAGCGCTGCGCAGAGCGCCTTTGCCGCAGGCACACGCGCGAAGGCCATCCACACCGGTGCCTTTGTCTGGGCGGATTCCACGGCGGCGGACTACTCGTCCACCGCCGGGGACCAGTTCTTGATTCGCGCCTCGGGTGGTGTGGGCATCGGCGTCAACAATCCGACGCAAGCCCTCCATGTGTCCGGAAACATCCTGGCCACTGGAACCATCACCGGATCGAGCGACAGGGCCGTGAAGGAAAACTTCACGCCGGTGGATTCACGCGCGATTCTCGAAAAAGTCACCGCGATGCCGATCCAGCACTGGAACTACATCGGCGATAGCGAGACGCCGCACATCGGCCCCGTGGCGCAGGATTTTCACGCCGCGTTCGCCGTCGGCATGGACGACAAGCACATCTCCATGGTGGATGCCGATGGTGTGGCCCTCGCCGCAATCCAGGGTCTCAATCAAAAGATGAGTGATGAACTCGAACGCAGAGACGCGCAGAACTCCGCGCTGAAAAAACAGAACGACGAGTTGAAGGCGCGATTGGACGCCTTGGAGGGCATTGTCAAAGACCTCAGCACAAGAGCTGGGAACCAGAAGGAAGAGAAGCTAAAGTGAACGATCTCAATCCTGCTTGAAGTCGTCTTAGCGCGGCTCAGGCGCAACACCGTCAGGCGCGCGCCGGCTCTCCACATAGGCTGCGAGGCTTTGCAGCGTGGGATAGTCGTAGAGCATCTCGTCGGTGATCCTCACGCCGAAGGTCTTGTCGATCTCGATGCCCAGTGAGGCTCCGCCGAGGGAGTCGATGCCGAGGCTGGTGAAGGTGGCGTCACGCGGCAGGGACGGGATGTTGACGAGATTCTCACTGCGGAGGTAATCGAGGATCCATTGCTCGATGACGGTGTTGGGCGCCGGGGCTTCTGGCTCGATCTTGGTGAAAGCTGGCAGGCTTGTTGCAGTCCAGGTGGGTTCCGCGCCAGGGGACACGGCCACGAGAACGGGTTCATTGGTACGAACGGATGTGTTGCGCAGCAGCGGATCGATGTCCCAGTCTTCTCCAGGCAGTGTTTGATCGAAGGCACCGATTTCTTTTTCGAGTCGCGCGGTTAGGTCATCAATGACAACCACGCTTGCGGGCACACAGGCTGCTGCGTTCAACTGACGAAGCCGTTGCTCGAGCCATGCGATCGTTTCACAATCACCAGCGTCAGACTGCCGCACGATCCAGAGCAGGAAATGAAATGATGCCAGCTCACCGAGCGCCACATCATGCGCCGTGGGATGCTGCTCGGAGAGAGAGCGCAAGACAGAAGCGGCATCTTTGCCCTGCCTCTCCTCCATCCAAGCGCACAACGCATCTGATCCGCGCCGCAGCCTGATGCCGAGGCTGGCGTTGAGCGCCTCCGTCGGCCCCTCAAAGATGCGCAGGATACGCGCATCGCGGAAGAGCTGGGTCAGGCTGTTGTTCTCGGTGTAACCGCGCGCGCCTAGCATCTGCATCGCGCGGTCGGCTGCTTCGCTAAGGAGTTCGGGGGCGGTGGTCTTGCAGATGAGGAAGACTTCCTCGGGCAGCGCCTCGCCTGCATCCTGCCAGCGGCACACGGCGCGCAGCAGCGCTTCCACGGCGGCGGTGGCGTTCACCGTCTCGGCCAGACGCGATTGCGTGGCGGGGAGGTCTGCGAGACGACCTCCGGCGACTTGGCGGCGCGATGCGTAAGTGGTCATCCATTGCAGGCAGCGTTTCATGGCTCCGAGACTGAGAGCGGAGAGGCCCACGCGGGCGATGCGCATGGCGTCGTAGGCCACCTCAAATCCATGCCCCACCTCGCCGAGCACGCGCGCGGCATCCACTTTCACGTCCTCAAAGAACACGGGCACCTGCACGATGCCGCGCATGCCCATCGTCATGGCCTCCGGCCCGAACGAGAGACCTTCCGCATCGGCTGGCACGGCGAGCGCGACAGAGCCGAGATGCTCGCCCGACACATCTTGCGCCTTGGCGATGACGACGATGGTGCCCGCCCATGATGCTTGTCCGATCCATTGCTTGCGGCCATGAATGGTCCAGCCGCCATCGTTGCCGCGCACTGCGGTGGTTTCGATGGCTTTGGGGTTCGAGCCAGCGCCCGGCTCGGAGATGGCGAAGGAGGCGAGATGCCGTCCGCCCGCCATCGCGGGGACCAGTTCGTCGCGCAGTGCGGGCTGGCCGTAACGGAGGACGGGACGCAGGCCGAGCGCATTATGAAGCCCCACCAGCAGCGCGAGGGTGAGATCAATGGCCGCGAGCTGCTCCATGACGCGGAGGCTGTCGGTGGTGGTGAGGCCGGCACCGCCGAGCGCACGCGGCACCTCGAGTCCGAACAAACCGTGATTACCGAACTCAAGCACCACATGCGGCGCGACGGTGCGGCGCTCGTCCATGAGCCGGGAGTTGAGGCGGCGCGCGGCGAAAGAACGCAACCACTGGATGAGGGCGTCGGCGGTGGTGGAGGAGGCTGGTGTGTTGTTGTTCATTGGCGTGAGTTGATCGCGATAAATCACTGGGAGCGATCCGGTCAGCACACCTTCTCGGCACGCGCTGCGCTGCACTTTACCGCTGGAGGTTCTCGGAAATTCCCCCGGCGCGACGAATGCGATGAGGTCCGCCGCGACCTCGAACGACTCCGCCACAGCCTCGCGGATGCTGCGGACGCAGGTGGCGATTTCACCGTTCTCCTTCCGCAAACCGGACACCCATGTGCGCGGTGCCTCGATGAGCAAGCCGAGCGTGCCCGAGCCATTCCCTGTGAACTCGAAGGCTGCAATGGCGTTCGCTCCCAGCGCAGCTGGCAGACACGCGGCGACGCAGGTCTCGACATCGTGCGGGTAGAGATTCCGACCGCGGATGATGATGAGGTCCTTCAAGCGACCCGTGACATAAAGCTCGTCATCGCGAAGAGAGCCGAGATCGCCCGTGCGCAGCGTGCCTGCCTGCGGGAATGCGGCTGCAGTCGCGGCCTCGTTGCGCCAATAACCGAGCGCGACGGAGGGAGAGCGCACATGGATTTCACCTTCCTGCCCATCTTCGAGCAGCGCGCCTGTTTCGCGATGATGAATGGTGATGCGTGTGTCCAACGCGGGCGGTCCGCATGAGACGGGTAGTCCGAGTTTTCCAACTCGGACTGGGATTGGAGAAGGAGTTGGAGAACTCGTTTTACGCCCAGCCGCCAGCAGCGTGCTTTCCGCTAGTCCATAACAAGGCAGCCATGCCTCCGCCTTGAATCCGCACTTTACAAACCGCTGCGCGAACTGCTCCAGCGTGCGCGCCTGCACCGGCTCCGCGCCATTGAATGCAACGCGCCAGCGGCTCAGATCGAGCGCGGCGATGTCGTCTTCCGCAACGCGCTCCGCCAGCAGTTGCCACGCAAAATTCGGCGCGCCGGAAGACACCTGCGCCTGCCGAGAAGAGATGACCTGGAGCCAGCGCACGGGCTGGCGCAAAAACTCATCGGTCGAAAGCAACGTGACAGTCATGCCGCGATAGAGCGGCGTGAGCAGACAGCCGATGAGTCCCATGTCGTGATACGGAGGCAGCCAGGTGACGACCTCATGCTCCGGCTTATGCTGGAAGAGCGCCTGGATGGCGTCGAGATTCGCGAGCAGATTCGCATGACTGATGACCGTGCCCTTCGGAGTGCCCGTGGAGCCGGAGGTGTATTGCAGGAAGGCGATGCCATGAGGATTGTGGAGCCGGTTGCAGGCCGGTTCAGTGATGCGTCCGTGGTCATTGGCCCCGGCTAAAGCGATCACCCGCGCCTTCGTGTCCGGCAAAGCCTCACGCACATGCCCCTCGAATGCCGTCGTGGTCAGAATCAAAGCCGGCTCCGCATTGTCGTGAATGGAGACCACGCGCTCGCGGTTCCGATTTCGCCGTGGCGGATACGCTGGCACGGCGATGATGCCCGCATGAAGACAGGCGAGAAATGCGGTGATGAACTCCGCCCCCGAAGGCACGAGGATCAAAGCGCGCTCACCCGGCGGCGCGATGGCGCGCAACTGCAGCGACAAGGCGACCACGGCGCGGTGAAGCTGCGCGTATCCATGCTCCGTGAACGTGTCAGGACTCGATGCGCCCGCAGATACGCGCAACGCAACTTTGTCAGGCTGACGTTCCGCATGGGCGGCGAGAAAGGTGATGAAATGGGCTGGGACAGTCATTGGCGTTCGTCATCCCGAATGAACTCTCCGTGCCTCGATGCCGAGGTTTGCGGGGGATTCTTTTGCTGAGGCAGCCTGATGTCAGGCGGACTTGAAGTCGTCGTAGCTCGTCTTTCCCTCCGCAAGCTCGGGCGGGAGGGGGGCTTCCTCATCCATATCGAGGCAGCGGACGGTATCGGCCTTCTTTTCGTAACGAAATTTGCTTTCGGGGCAGACGGCGATGCCGCTTTCGTTGAAGTGTAGCAGATGGCCGTGGCGGCTCATGTGGCCGGCGAGGCGGGCGGGGACGCCGCGGACGTAGCCGTAGTCAGGCACGTCTTTGGCGACGACCGCGCCGGCGGCGATGAAGGCGTAGCGGCCGAGCGTGATGCCGCAGACGATGGTGGCGTTGGCTCCGATCGTTGCTCCGCGACGGATGAGCGTCTTCTCATACAGAGAGCGGCGCACGATCTGGGAGCGCGGGTTCGTGACGTTGGTGAGCACGCATGAGGGGCCGAGGAAGACATCGTCCTCGATGGTGGTGCCGGCGTAGATGGCGACGTTGTTCTGCACCTTCACGTTGTCGCCGATCTTCACGCCGTCGGACACGAGCGTGTTCTGTCCAAAGATGCAGCGCTCGCCGATCACTGCGCCCTTGCACACATGCGCGAAGTGCCAGACGGCGGTGCCTTCACCAATGGTGGCGCCTTCGTCGATGATGGCGGTGGGATGAGAGCGGAACATGAAGACTATGAGACGGGGCGGAGGAGGTTTTCGGCGCGTTCGAGGACGCGGACGACTTCGAGGCCGTTTTGGCCGTCAGAGAGGGGCTTTGATCTGGTCTGGCAGCAGGACATGAAGTGATTCATCTCGAGGATGAGTGGCTCGCTGCTGCCGTGGAAGACGACTTCCTCGCCTTGATCGACGTTTTGCAGCGCGGCGTCGATTTTCTTTTTGTGCAGCGTCACTTTCTGACCGGTCTCGCTATAAACGAGCATGCCTTCGGAGCCGATGACGACAAGCCAGCGCGCGACATCGGGCCAGAGCCACGCGTTGTGCAAGTGCGCTTTGACGCCGCTGGGGAAGGTGAGGTGCAGATAGACATCGTCCTCGATATTGGGCTGGAGACCGGCGTGACCGCTGACTTGCACGTCGTTGGGTGATTCGCCGACGAGATCGAGAAGCACGGCGACGTCGTGGACGCCGAAGCTCCAGAGGACGTTCTCGACGGCACGCGCGCGGCCGAGTTTGGAGCGCTGCTGGTGGATGGTGAAAATCTTGCCAATGGCTCCGGCGGCGATCAGCTCTTTGATTTTGTGAATCGCCGGCTGGTGCATGAGCAGATGGCCGACCATGAGGACGCGGCCGGCTTTCGCGGCGGTGGCGACGAGGTCTTCGGATTCGGCGGCGACGAGCGTCATGGGTTTCTCGACGAAGACATCTTTGCCCGCCTGGAGAAAAGCCTTCGCGATGCGGTGATGCGTCTGCGCGGGTGTGGCGATGGCGACGGCTTTGACGGTGTCGTCACCGAGCAGCTCGGAGTAATCGGCGCGCAGGTCGATGCCGGGGATGTTCTCGCTGAGCTTGGTGCGCAGGCCTTCGTTGGCTTCGGCGACGGGGCCGAGGCAGCCGAGTTTGTTCAGCGTGTTAACGAGATTTTTCCCCCAGGCTCCTGCTCCGATGACGGCGACTTTCATGGCGTGGCGCTGAGCAGGGGATCAGGCCTTGGTGACCTGGCCGGGTTTGGTTTTCGTTTTTGACACCGCCATGGCGTTGCGCGTGTCGATGATGCAATCACTCCACGCGGCCAGCTCATCGAGCTTGTAGGCGCGGTGGTGGGTGGAGATGATCACGGCGTCAAATGAGCGGATGGTTTTCTCATCCCACGTCACGGACTTATGGCCGGTCCACTCCTTGTGCTCGCGCGTGGGGGCGACGACCGGGATGTGCGGATCGTAGAAGGCGACTTCGGCGCCGAAGGATTTGAGCATGTCGAGGAGCTTGAAGCTCGGGGACTCGCGCATGTCATCGACGTTGGCTTTATAGGCGAGGCCCATGATGAGAATGCGGCTGCCGTTGAGGGATCTTTTGCGCGTGTTCAGCACTTCCATCGTGCGGCGCACGACGTACTCGGGCATGTGCTCGTTGATCTCGCCTGCCAGCTCGATGAAGCGGGTGTGAACGCCGTACTCCTTCGCTTTCCACGTCAGATAGAACGGATCGATGGGAATGCAGTGACCGCCGAGGCCTGGTCCGGGATGAAATTCTTTGAAGCCGAAGGGCTTCGTCGCTGCGGCGCTGATGACCTCCCAGATGTCGATACCCATTTTGTCGGCGACGATTTTCATCTCGTTGACGAGACCGATGTTCACGGAGCGGTAGATGTTTTCCAAAAGCTTGGCGAACTCGGCCACTTGAGTGGAGTTCACGGGCACCACTGTTTCAAAGCCCGCGCCGTAGAGCGCCACGCCGGCCTCAAGACAGGCGGGTGTGCTGCCGCCGACGACCTTGGGGATTTTGTGGCTGGGGAATTGCTCGTTGCCTGGGTCCTCGCGTTCGGGTGAGAAGACGAGATAAAAATTCTCGCCGATCTTGAAGCCGCGTTTCTCGATGCGCGGGCGGATTTCCTCGTGAGTGGTGCCGGGGTAGGTCGTGCTCTCGAGGCTGACGAGCTGGCCTTCGCGGAGGTGGGGCTGCAGCGCCTCGATGGTGCTGATGACGTAGGTGAGGTCGGGATCGAGATGATGCGTCAGCGGCGTGGGCACACAGATGATGATGGCGTCCACTTCCTTGGCGCGAGACATGTCGGTGGTGGCGTCGAGCAGCTTTTTGCCGCGCATCTCGGCGATCTCAGCGGAGGGGATGTGCTCGATGTAGCTGCGACCGGCGTTGACGGCATCCACCTTTTTGGAATCCACATCGAGACCGAGGACTTGGTATCCTTTGCGGCCGAAATTCAGCGCGAGCGGCAGGCCGACATAACCGAGGCCGACGATGCCAATTCTGGCTTTTCCTGAGCGGACGAGTTCGACAAAATTCATGTGATAAAGAGCGCCGGTGAGCCTCTTTGCCACGCCGGTCGGGGGCGCAGTGTTTAGGGCGTGGGGAGTTGAAATCAAGCGCATTCTTGGTCGGGAGGTGGCGCGCGCTGATGAGCGATAAAAGGTGGTGCATGGCGGCGGGTTGCGGTCATCATCAGCGCGCGAGCCGCGAAGCTCGCTTCCTTTTATGATCGAGTACGATTTCATCATCGTGGGCACGGGAGTGGCCGGACTGAGCGCGGCGCTGCACGCGGCGGAGCACGGGCGGGTGGCGATGATCACGAAGCGCGGGGCGCTGGACTCCAACTCGTCATGGGCGCAGGGCGGCATCGCCTGTGTGACGAGCGAGGAGGACTCCATCGACAAGCATGTGTCGGACACGCTCATCGCCGGCGCGGGCCTGTGCCGCGAGGACGCGGTGCGCACGATTGTGAGCGAGGGGCCGAGACGCGTGGAGGATCTCATCCGCTGGGGCGTGCATTTTGACCAGCGCGAGGCGCAGGACGGGCATCAGGAGTACGATCTAACCAAAGAAGGTGGGCACTCGAAGCGCCGCGTGCTGCACTCGCGTGACACGACGGGCAAGGAGATCAGCGAGAAGCTGCTGGCGACGGTGCGCGCGCACCCGGCCATCACGATTTATGAAAACCATTTTGCCATTGATCTCATCACGACGGCGAAGCTCGGCCTGGTCTCGGAGGATCGTGTGCTGGGACTTTATGTGCTCGATGAGTCGGGCGGCGAGGTGCTGACCTTTCGCTCGGACCGCGTCATCCTGGCCACGGGCGGCTGCGGGCGTGTCTATTTGTACACGACGAATCCTGGCGTGGCCACGGGCGACGGCGTGGCGATGGCATGGCGCGCGGGTGCGAGCGTGGCAAACATGGAGTTCATCCAGTTTCATCCGACGTGCCTTTATCACGCGCAGAACCGCTCCTTCCTCATCACGGAGGCGATGCGCGGCGAGGGCGCGCGGCTCATCGGCAAGGATGGGAAGGAGTTCATGCAGAAGTATGACAAGCGCGGCTCTCTTGCGCCGCGTGACATTGTCTCGCGCGCCATCGACCACGAGATCAAGCGCACGGGCGGCCCGTGTGTGTATCTCGACATCAGCCATAAGTCGGCGGACTTCATCATCTCCCACTTTCCGAACATTCATCAAATCTGCCGTGAGCTGGACATCGACATCACGAAGCAGCCGATCCCGGTGGTGCCCGCAGCGCATTATCAATGCGGCGGCGTGCTCACCGATGTGAACGGCGCCACGAGCATCCGCGGCCTCTGCGCCATCGGCGAGGTGGGCTGCACCGGACTGCACGGAGCGAACCGGCTGGCAAGCAACTCGCTGCTCGAATGCGTCGTGACCGCGCACCGTGCGGTGCAGCACACGCTGAAAAAACTCCCGCCGGGAAAACCGGCCGAGCAGCACTACGACCTGCCCGCGTGGCAGAGCGGGGATGCGGACAACAATGATGAGCTGGTGGTGATCTACCACAACTGGGACGAGATCCGCCGCCTGATGTGGGATTACGTTTCCATCGTGCGGACGAACAAACGCCTCCAGCGCGCGGCGGCGCGGCTGCGGAATCTGAAACGCGAGGTGCAGGAGTTTTACTGGAACTTCCGCGTCACAAGCGATGTGCTGGAGCTGCGCAATCTGGTGGAGACCGCGAGCCTGATCGTGGATTGCGCGGTGCGCCGTCATGAGAGCCGGGGGCTGCATTACACGCTGGACTACCCGGTGCCGGACGACTCCCGCCCGCCTGCGGACACGGTGTTGAGGAGGTATTGAGGCGATGAATCATCCGCCAGAACTTCTCTCGCCAGCGGGCAACTGGGACTGCGCGCGCGCCGCTGTGGCAAATGGTGCGGACGCGATCTACTTCGGGCTGCCGCGTTTCAATGCGCGGCTGAGGGCGGATAATTTCTCGGCGGATGATCTGCCGGAGCTGATGCGCTTTTTGCACTCGCATGGCGTGAAGGGCTATGTGGCGTTCAACACGCTGATCTTCACCAGCGAGCTGGCGGACGCGGAGGCGCAGCTTCGTTTGATCGAGGCGGCCGGGGTCGATGCGGTGATCGTGCAGGATCTCGGACTGGCGCGGATGGTGAAGGCGCTGACGCCGGGGCTGCGGCTGCACGCCTCGACGCAGATGACGCTGACCTCGCCGGAGGGTTTGGAGTTTGCGAAGCGGCTCTCGATTGATCAGGCGGTGCTGGCGAGGGAGCTTTCATTGCGGGAGCTGGAGAAATTTGATGCGAAGGCGGAGGGAGCGGTGCCGCTGGAGGTCTTTGTGCATGGCGCGTTGTGCGTGGCGTATTCGGGTCAGTGTCTGACGAGCGAGTCGCTGGGACGGCGCAGCGCGAATCGGGGCGAGTGCGCGCAGGCTTGCCGGATGACTTATGAGATGGTGGTCGATGGCGTGACGCGCGAGCTGGGTGACAAGCGCTATCTGCTCTCGCCTCAAGACCTCGCGGCGGTGGATGAGATTCCGCGCTTGATCGAGCTGGGCATCCGCAGCTTCCTGGAAGCTGGCAACTTCAAGGGCTTCACGACCACCTTCGAGGATCTGCACGGGATTGCCCAACTGCCCGGCCTGGGGCCGCAGCGCCTGATGGCCGATGGCTATGGCTTCGCTGGCGAGGGCGACTGGAAGACCGCCGCGCTGGTGCGCGCCATGAAGGTGATGGCGGCTGGCCTGCCCAAGGGCACCTCGTTTATGGAGGACTATACCTACCATCTGAGCCCCGACGGCATGAAG
>JANPIW010000360.1:0-4625 GCA_031425215.1 Verrucomicrobiaceae bacterium | reverse complement strand
CACAACGCCATGTGGCCCGGACTCGTCGGCAAAGAACCCGGCACGGACCATCCTCCTATCAGTCTCGAACGCATGCTGGAGCTGACCGCGAACGCGAGCGTCAACGGCCAGCGCTTTGATGGCGTGGACTTGTTTCTTTTCCATCCGCACACCGATCCCGATGGCAGTGACGCGGACATCCGCAAGATGGCTGATCTCATCGCAAGCAAGGGGCTCGCCGTAGGATCACTCGTCGCTCCCGTGTGGCCCGGCACCGTGGGCAGCACTTCAATGGGCACGGCGGAAGACCGCGCGAAATTTGTCCTCGCTGTCGAAAAGGCGTGCCGCATCGGCAAAATCCTCCGCGAGCACGGCGTGCGCAAATACGGTGTGATCCGCATTGATGCCGCCGACAGTCCGACCACCTGGGCCAAAGACCCAGAGGGCAACACGAAAAAGATTGCCGAGACATTCCGCGAGGCCGCGAAGGTGGCGCAAGGCTATGGCGAGCGCCTCGCCGCCGAGGGCGAGATTTGCTGGGGCGGGATGCACTCGTGGAAAGCGATGCTCGACACGCTGGAGGCCGTGGGCATGCCCGATGTGGTCGGCTTCCAGGCTGACATGGCGCACACCTATTTGTACCTCATGGGCTACAATGCGGCCGAGCACGCGCTGCTCAAGGAAGGCTACAGCGACGCCGAGTTCCACGCCGCCTACACGAAGATGACCGACGCGTTGCGTCCGTGGACGATTGATTTCCACGTCGCGCAAAACGACGGCACCGTGCATGGCACCGGCAGCCACGACAAAACGGGCCGTCATTGCCAAGCTGATGATCCGAACGGCAAGCTCGACATCACCAAGGCCGCTGGATACTGGCTCAAGGACGCCGCCAAGCGTGGCATCAAGCACATCTGCTGGGACGGCTGCATGTTCCCGAACTCGGTGCTCGAAACGCAGGAGACGTACAACAAAATCCTCGGCGCAATGATCAAGGTGCGCGACGCGCACGGGTGGTAAGCCGCAAGGTGGCTCACCCCGCCGCAATCACATCCCATCCACCAAGCCCCGCCGGAGCCATCCGCGCGGGGTTTTTTTCATCCTGTAGAGGGGGTCACTGACCCCGGAATATCCCCGGCTCAATGCCGGGCCACAGCCACCCTCATAGCCGGGGCCATTGCATCCCCGCGCCCCGCCTTCGGACCAAGGATTAAAGGCAACCCCCTGATTCTGAGCGAAAAAGGCACCATCGGGCGGCGCAAACACACGAAACAATGCCCCAAACACACGAAACATTGGAGCGAACACACGAAACATTAGAGCGAACACACGAAGCAATGCGTCAGACACACGAAACATTGGCGCTAACACACGAAACAATGTGTCAGACACACGAAACAGTGCGGCAGACACACGAAGCATTAGTGCAACCACACGAAACAATGTCCAGGACACACGAAGCTTTGTCGCAAATACACGAAACCTTAGCCCATGCACAGCAAGCTCTGCTGCAAATTCATGACGCTTTGCCGCCAGCATTCAGTGTTATTCATCGCCACCCTCTTCACTGTGGAGTAATGGGTAGGTATGTGCCATCTCCCTGACGAAGATTAAGAAGCTTAGCCAACCAAGCGCCATGTTTGATTCAGATGACTTTTTCAACCGAACGGGCATCAAACTCGCTGAAGCCGGAACACTCGATGCCTCGGTCGTCACTCCCGTCGGGGCTTTCCAGGCCACTCAGCGGTTTGGCGGTCCCTCGCCCTTCGGCGCCGGGGCGGCGTGGTGTTTTGAGCGCCTCGGCCAGTCCGTGACCGTGCTGCCGGAGGGACGGCGGGTGTTCATCGCCGGCGAGCACGAGGATAACTACGACCCGGACTTCCACATCTACAACGACGTCGCAATCTGGAGTCCCGATGGCACGATCGAGGTGCTTGGCTATCCGAAAGAAGTCAACGTCTCAGCAGAGCGCGCTAATTTCCCAACGCTCAACGAAGAATAGTCGAAAATGTCCGCGCTGGGTGTGGGCGTGGCAGGCGGATCGCCTGACATAAACCTAACGCGCCTGGTCGCTGAAGTGGATGCGACTTCCATGTTGCGGCCTCACAAACCGCTTTGCTCCCCGCGCCGCCGCTCCATCATGCGCGCTCTCATGCGCTTGCTGAAAACCGGCTGCCTCAAATGGATCGTGATCCTCGTGCTCGTCGCGGGCGTGGCTGGCTATGTGGTGGCGGAGTGGTTCTTCAACATCAGCAGCAACGCGGTCGCGCTGGCCATGCGCGCCTCGCGGCAGCCGCTGGAACTGAGATTGAAGAAAGGCGGCTGGAAGAAGCTCTCCGAAATGAGTGTCGCGGAGTTGGACGCCGCTCTCAATGAGCGATACGCCGAGGAGGGTTTCCGCTGGTGCAGCCTGGCCGCGCGCCGCGCACCGGAGAATATCGCCCAACGCGCCGCGCAGGGTCTTTTCGGCGCGCAGATCGAGGTGCTCATCATCTCTCCGGAGCGCTTCGATTTCCGCACGACGTTCCTGCCGAAGTTCGCGCTCACCAGCGCCAGCGAGCGCATGGACGCGGAGAATCTGTGGTTTTCCATCAGCGCGAACTTCCGCGATCCCGATGGCAAACCTCTCGGCTGGGTGTGGCACGAGGGCCGCCAGGTGCATCCGCCTTTCCCCGCGTGGACCGGTGTGTTCTTCGTCAAGGAAGGCCGTCCCTACTTCGGCCCGAGGTCACTCGTCGATGACGTGTCCGGCGCCATTGAGGAAGGCACGCAAGGCTATCCCTCCGTGATGAAGAACCACACCGTCTTCTCCTATGTCGATCTCGCGCCGAACAAACATTTCGACGGCAAGAAAGTGACGTATCGCTCCCTGGCGGGCATGAGGAAGGACGGCACCATCGTCTTCGTGCTCTCGGGTGATGGCGGCGTGATGAACGTCAGCGAAGTGAGCGACATCGCATTCAAGCTCCAGGTCGCGCACGCCACGCTTCTCGATGGGGGTCGCGCATTGCAGTACAGCATCCGCACCGGAGCGAGCAGCCGTCACTTCACCGCCTTCAACACCACGCTTCCATTCAAGCACCGCTGGCTCGAGCGCCAGCTCTCACCCGTGTACATCGGCGTGCGCCGCAAAGCGCCCGAGATCATCACCAAATGACAATTTGAACCCATGCCACGCCCGTCGCTCCAGTTTGAAAACGAACTCCGCGCCGCAGGTCATCGCGTCATTGCTGGCATCGACGAAGTGGGTCGCGGGCCGCTTGCCGGCCCTGTTTGCGCGGCGGCAGTCATTCTGCCGGATGATTTCGATCACGTCGTGCTCACGGATTCCAAGCAGCTCAAGGAATCGCAGCGCGAGGAAATTCATCTCGAACTGACTCAGAACCCGCGCGTCATCTGGCACTGTGTCATAGTCGAGGTCGAGGAGATCGACCGCATTAACATCCTGCAAGCCACCTGGCAGGCCATGCGCCTCGCGGTGCGAGGCCTCGTGCAAAAAGCCGATGTCGCCCTCATCGACGGCAAGCCTGTGCGCGACTTTCCCATCCCGCATCGCGCCATCGTGAAGGGAGACGCGCTGAGCTTCTCCATCGCAGCCGCCAGCGTCATCGCCAAGGTCACGCGCGACCGCCTCATGCGCGAGCTGGCGGTGATGCACCCCGAGTATGGATTCGACCGCCACAAAGGCTATGGCACCGCCGCCCACCTCGCCGCGCTCACGCGTCACGGTCCTTGCCCGTTTCATCGCCGCTCATTTGCACCTGTCGCCGCATGTTCGCTTCCGGGCGAAGACTAGAAGCGTGCGCTCGCCTATGAGATGGCAGCTAGTTCGCTTGCGGGAAGGTAGAAAATTGCTGCCAGTGCCGTTCACATCGTCCATCATTCACGCCATGCGCATCTTCATCACTCTCGCACTTCTGCTCACATCATCCGCCAGCGCCGCTGACACTCACGACATCGTCATCTATGGAGGCACATCCGGCGGCGTGACCGCCGCGATCCAGGCTGCGCGCATGGGAAAGACTGCGGTGCTCATTGAACCGACGAAATTTCTCGGCGGCCTCACCACGGGTGGTCTCGGGGCGACGGACATTGGAAACAAGAAGTGTGTCGGCGGCATGTCGCGGGAGTTTTATCAGCGGGTCTTCAAGTACTACGCCGATCCGGCAAACTGGAAGGATCAGACGCGCGATGAGTATTTCGCCAGCAAAGCGAAGCGCCACGGCAATGATCCGAACGAGGATGCGATGTGGACCTTTGAGCCGCATATGGCGACGAAGATTTACGATGACATGCTCAAGGAGGCCGGGGACAAAGTGACGGTAGTTTTCAGCGAGAGGCTCGATTTGAAAAACGGCGTGAAGAAGGACGGAGCGCGCATCACCAGCATTGTGATGGAGAGCGGACGTGAGTTTGCCGGGATGATGTTCATCGACGCGAGCTACGAGGGTGATCTCATGGCAAAGGCTGGCGTGAGCTATCACGTCGGGCGCGAGGCGAACGAGGTCTATGGCGAGCAGCTCAATGGTGTGCAGACGACGCATGCCTTCAGCCATCAATTCATCAAGAATGTCGATCCGTATGTGAAGCCAGGCGATCCATCCAGCGGGCTGCTGCCAGGCATCGAGAAAGATCCAGGCGTGGAG
>JANPIW010000359.1:0-3802 GCA_031425215.1 Verrucomicrobiaceae bacterium | reverse complement strand
GCAGGATGAAAAGCACGCCGAGCAACGGGCGGCACCACTCCACGCGGTTCATCATTCCCGCGATCAATCCGATGGTGATCAAGTACCAGAAGAGCACGGCCAGAGCCACAAACCACAGCTCGTGAAAAAAGAGCAATGTCGTGACCACCAGCCCGATCACGAAATGCGCATAGGAGAGGGCTCGCGCAAATGAGCGGGGTTCAAGCGAGAGATTGTCTCTGTTTCTTTGGACATCGAGCATGGTCAGTGAGGCATTGGGACGGTGACGAGAATGACAGAAACCTCGCTACTGGCAAGACTCGAACTCGGTAATTTCCTCGGGAACTGCTGATCACTCCGCCGACGTGGCCTTCTGGAGCTGACGGACGATCTCCTTCACCCGATGCGCACCTCGGATGTGGTGGAAGGTGACTTCCACGCCAGCATTTGCCGAAGATGAAAAGTCCACCGAGCCGATGCCCAGCATCCCAAGCAGGCCGCTCTCATGCACGTCGATGGCGCGGATGTCGCAGATGCGTACCTCCTTTGAGCTGCGGCCAAAGATGCCCCAGACCATCTCCGCGCGCTCGTCGGTCACGATGTAGTCGCACGAGAATCGCAGGATCGCGATGGCGGTCATCGTCGCCGAGGCGAGCGTGATGCCGAGGAGCAGATAGTGGCCGCCAAATTGAAACCCGAGGCCCGCCGCGATGCCGAGCAGCACGAAAAGAAACAAGGGCTTCCAATACGACAGCCACGACGGATGCCGGCGGTAATGAATGCGCTCGCCGCTCGCTGTATAGTCGTGGCCGTCATCCTCTTCCTCGTTCTCCTCGCCGTCGTCCACGATGTCCTCGTCATCCGCCACGATGCCATCGGCGCGGATCTCCTGATACGCGGGCCGCGTGATCGTCATCCCTGGATGCCCCGGTGCTGGCGGCGACATGCCGCTGATCAGCTCGCCGATTTTATGCGCGCTCCCGGTGCGCGTGTCCTCGCAGAAATCGCCGCGTCCTATGGAGCCGCGCTCGACGAGCAGATATAAATCCTCCTTTGAGAGCAGGCCGTCGAAGGTCGGGTTGTTCTGGATGCGGTAGCGATGCATCGGCGCGCGCAAGGTGTCGGGACAGGAATGCGGCGCAAGCGATCACTCCGCATCCATCTGCGGCAACAAATCCTCGCGCGCCATCAGCTCAGGGATGCCCAGCAGCAGCAACTCGCCCGTCGGCGTGCGCACGATCTCGGCGAGGTAGGGCGTGAGGCGGTCCATCTCCACCACGGCGTTATGCACGAGGCTGGCGATGATGCGCTCATCGTATCGGTTGGGCGGGAAGACATTGGTGATGCGAAACATGACACGGCCCGCGTCCCAGTCGGTCTCGAAGTTACCGATGTTCAGATCCTTGTTCGTGCGCATGAGCAGCTCTGCCACGGCGGGGAGATGGGAGCGCGGCACCTCGAATGAAGCCAGCGCCACCACGCTGAGGATGCAGCTCTCGCCAAAGGTCTGCACATGCAGCGGGATCTTTGCCTGGTGCGCCTCGAAGTCCGCCTCGATGACCTCCATGTCAGGCACCTTGCGGTAGGCCCAGCCCTGTTGTTTGAACGAGGTGAGGACGGCGGCGTGAAGGGCGGACATGGGGGCAGGGAGTTAGAAGATTAGAGGATTAGAGCCATAAAGCCTTAGCATCTGCGGAGGCTGCTTTTCAAGCTGCCATTGAGATGGAGCGTGTGAGGCAGTTGAAACCGCTCAATTCTAACTCGCTAAGGCTCCAATCCTCTAGCCTTCTGCCTTTTATCCGTCGGGGCGGCGAGATTCGAACTCACGACCTCCTGGTCCCAAACCAGGCGCTCTACCAGGCTAAGCTACGCCCCGCGACAGAGCGGCGGACATTGCCCCGTCTTGATGCGGGCGCAAGCGATACATCGTCATTCCTCATTGCCTCGCGCGCTTCTTGGCTAGAATGCGCGCCCCATGACTGAACCCACCGAAGATTTGAAGCGCCAGATTCGCGAGATGATGGTCGCCGAGCTGATGCTCCCGCGCGGCGCGGATGAGATCGCCAATGACGCGCCCATTTTCCGGCCCGAAGGCCTCGCGCTCGACTCGGTGGATGCGCTGCAGCTCGTGGTGGCGCTGGAGAAAAGGTACGGACTCAAGCTCGCCGATGCCGAGGCGGCCCGTGTCACGCTGCAAAGTGTGAACACCATCGCGCAGGCCGTGGCTGCAAAAGTTGCGACGTGACGGCGCGCGGTGCGTATCCTTCCCGACATGCACGACGCCATCATCATCGGAGGAGGTCCAGCCGGGGCCACTGCCGCCACCGAGCTGGCGCGCGCGGGGAAATCCGCGCTGGTCCTGGAGCGCGAGCATTTTCCGCGCTTCCACATCGGCGAGTCGTTGCTGCCGTACAACCGTGAGCTGTTCGAGGAGATCGGCGTCTGGGATCAGATCGCGAGCGCGGGCTTCATGGTGAAACGCGCCGCGCAATTCTCCACCGGCCATGGCGAACCGCGCGCGCGCCTCGTTTTTGGCAATGGCATCTTCACCGAGCATCCCGAGGCCTTCCAGGTCGAGCGCTCCCGCTTCGACGAAATACTGCTGCGTCACGCCAGCACCAGCGGCGCTGAGGTGCGCGAGGGCGCGACGGTGCTCGGCCACCAGATCAATGACGACGGCGTGACCGTGCGCTACCGCACGGATGATGGCGCGGACCTCGAGGCGCACGCGCGATTCCTCCTCGACGCCTCCGGCCTCACCGCGCTCACCGGCACGCGCGAGGGCATCAAGCGTGTGCAAAAAGATCACCGCAAGGTCGCTGTCTTCGGCCATTACTCCGGTGTGGTCATGCCGGATTGCGATGAGGAGGGCGACATCATTCTCGTCGTGCGCGCGAACTCGTGGTGCTGGATGATCCCGCTGAGCAAAGACAAAGTCAGCGTCGGCATCGTGCTCGACCGCGCTGAGTTTGCCGACAGCGCAAAACCCGCCGCGCTCTTTGACCAGATCGTGCGCGAAACGCCGGAGCTGTGGCGGCGCATGAGCGTGGCGCGCGCGGAATCGCCCGTGCATGTCATCAATGATTACTCCTTCCGCATGGATCGCATGGTGTCGCCGCGCCTCGTGCGCATTGGTGATGCGGCGGGCTTCATGGATCCGATCTTTTCCTCCGGCGTGATGCTCGCGATGCAGACCGGCCGCGACGGCGCGCATTGTGTCATCGACGCCCTCGCGCGCGGCGAGGCGCTCACCGAGAAAATGCGCGGCTACGAAAAAGATACGCGCGTGGCAATGCGGCGCTTCTGGGATTTCATCGAGCGCTACTACACGCGGCACTTCATCGACCTGTTCCTCCAGCCCTCGCCGTTTTTGCAGATGACCTCCGCCATCAACGCCGTGCTCGCAGGCCGGCCCGACATGCCGTGGCGCATCCGGTGGCGCTTGTTTGTGTTCTTTGGTTTCGTCTGGCTGCAAAAGCATGTGCCTATCGTGAGACGAGTCCGCTGGCGCGACGCGGAAAAGGTCGTGCCGCAGACCGTGTGAGCACGCGTGGCGATGCGCGCGTGGCGATGCGCGCGTGACTAGTCCCGCAGTCCCTTTTGTGAGAGGACGACAGTGGAGTTTCCGGCGGGTATCCAGTGGTTCAATCCAGCAGAGATGATGGGTGCCGGAGGCACTGTGGAAGGTAGCCGGTGGTGGAGCGAGTCACCGAGCGGAACCACCGGACTGCGAACACCGGTTCGATCCCAGTTCGAGGGAGCGTCCCGGCAGGGACGCTGGAAGTGTGCGCATGTTTCCGGCGTCCCTGCCGGGACGCATGCT
>JANPIW010000358.1:0-8173 GCA_031425215.1 Verrucomicrobiaceae bacterium | reverse complement strand
GCTGAAGATGGCGGGATTGAGATAGGCTCTGAAGCCGACGATGAAGAGATGGGCGGCGATGAACGACCCCATGAAGAACTCGAGGGGCGACTCCTCTGCGCCCCAGAGGTCCAGCTCGCTGTGGCCCCATGTCCATTTGGCGAGGTAGCCAAAGAGGGCGAAAGTCAGCAGCGGGGCGTAGATGAAATTGAAATTGTCGAACGTCTTGCTCACGATGTAGCGGGAGGGGCCCGCGAAGAAGAACAAGGATTTCGGGGCTGTGGCGGTGTCTTGCATGATGTGGTGTGTCCGGTCTTTGATAAACGGGAGTCGGCGCGCTTGTCGTGGTGGCCGCGGCTACCAACTCCAAGTGAACCGGCCGGTGGCATAGACGGCGTGTCGATCGTAGGGCGTGGTGATCTCGGTGCCGATGCCGAACTCCACGCTGAGCGAGTCTGTCAGGTCGAAACCGTAGGCTCCCTCAATGGAGAAGGAGTTCCCGTATCCTGGCGTCTCGTCGGTGTAAAAATAGAAATCGACGGTCACATAGTCGCTCTCATTCTTGAGCCACTCGGTGTCATAGGTCAGCCATGCGCTGGCAAACATGGTGCCGACGTTGTCGCCCTCATTGGGCGCGGTCGTCAGCGTGCCGCCGATGGCGATGCCCGCCCAGAGATTCTCCATCACCTCGCCGTCGAAAACCAGCTCGGGCGTGAACTCGAAGCCTTGATAAGTGATGAGTGATGGGCCTGCCGCGCTGAGTCCTGCGCTGAGGAAGAGGTCTTCATCCTTGGACTTCCAGAGCGACTTGTGCAGGAAGAGATAGCCTTGCGTCTCGGTGCGGAAGAGGCTGCCATGATGCAGATCATTGAAGGTGCGGACACCGATCTCGGCAGACCAGTCATCCGCAAACTCATGCTCGAGGCTGGCGGTCAGGCTCCATTTGCTGGTGCGGTAGTTGCTGCCGTCGTAGGCGATGCTGACCTCGCCAAAGGTGGTGGCGTCTTCCTCATCATCCTCTTCCATCGCCACCTTCGCGCTCTCACCGGCCAAGGCTCCACCGGTGCAAAGAAGGATGAAGAGCGCGGTGCTGAGATGTTTTGCCGGCATGATGGCTGGAAGAATGGGAGGAAAATGATGCGCCGCTCCCGGATTGCTCAGAGAACGGCGCATCTTGATTTGAAGCCCCAGGAAAAAATCATCCGACGGACTTCAGATCGGTTCAAAGTTCAGAGGGTCAGACTCAGTTGCTGCTGCTGTGTCCGCTGCTGCTCTTCTTTTTCTTCTTGGACTTTTTCTTTTTCTTTTTGCCGCTGCTGTGATGACCACTGCTGCTGCTATGAGCGCCGCTGCTGCTGCTACCGCTGCTGCTGCCGCTGCTGGTGTGATGGGATCCCATCAACTGGGAGCCACCGAAGCAGACGCAGGCCGCGATGATCGTGTAGAGGATTGCGAGTTTGGATTTCATTGAGTGCGTTTCTGTTCTGTTTTGTTGTGTTTGTTTTCCTGATTTTGGCCGGGTTAACGATTGAGTTGTAAAGAATTCGTTGAGCGATGACAAGGTTTTATTTTGCTGAATGTGTTTCACACCCGGCAGCGGCACTCCGATCACTTACCTTGAAACCGGGGGCCAATGGCGGAGTAGGGCGTCGGGATGGAAGGAAACGAAGCAGCGAGATGACGAGCGCTCCCGTATACAAACCCACCGTCCAGCGCGCGGATGCCAGTGGCGCGTAGAGCACATGGATGAAGACAAGGGCCGCTGCCGCGAAGGAGAGCCGAAACGTGGGCTTCCAGAGATGCCAACGGGTGCGCGACATCAGCGGCCTCGTGCTGAAGCCGAGCAGCAGCACGAGTGTGGCGAGGGCGAGAAGCCCGGCGTGCAGATACAGGTGCTCAAGCACCTCGCGCCAATTGCCCCGGAGATAGACCGCGAGGGAGATCCCCGAATGCACGAGCGCGGCCAGCGCGCTGGCTATGCCGGTGTTTTTGGTGATGCGGACGGAGACTTTCCAGTCGAGGTGAATGCCCAGCCAGCCGCCCGCCCGCAGCAACGGCCCAAACAAAATGGAGATGGCCAGAAATGCCAGCGCGCTATATCCGCTGAGCTGGCTCGC
The DNA here is from genome assembly GCA_031425215.1 of Verrucomicrobiaceae bacterium. GTDB lineage: Bacteria > Verrucomicrobiota > Verrucomicrobiia > Verrucomicrobiales > Verrucomicrobiaceae > JANPIW01. The sequence goes on along the minus strand of JANPIW010000358.1, from coordinate 6,077 downwards.
GAAAATGTCCCGCTCAATGTAGTAACCGCTGCTGAAACACACCAGCACTGACGCGAGGCTCGTGATCACCAAAGCACCGCCGACAATGGCCGTGTCAGCGTGGATGGATTTGAGGAAGCCGCTTCGCATGGTCTGGTCTTCGTTCATCAGAGCTGCTCCAGGAAGTCGATGAGCGCGCGGAACTCGTCCTTGCTCAGACGCGCCGTGTCACCGTGACGGTTTGAGGGATTGTGATCTTGAAAAACCGACTCCAGCGACGGAGCACGACCGTCATGCAGGAAGGGCGGCGAGAGGGAGATGCCGCGCAGACCCGGCACATCGAGAAAGCTCCGCAGCTCAAATTCCTTCTCGATGGCCGCGCCGTATTCAGGGAAAACCACCTTCGCCGGATGCTGCCCGAGATTGGTCATCGCGGGCGGAACGTGACAGTGCGCGCACTGCGCCTTCACAAAAGCATCCATTCCCTGGCGCAAACGCGCGGGGTCATGCGGCTCCAGCATCCGCCAGTTTGCCCTGGGCGGGAGGCTGCTCATGTAATGCTCCAGAGCCTCGGCGCGGTCCCACTCGACCTCGTTCTCGTAATCGCGGTACACCTCCAGCACCACTTTGTGCAGGCCGCGCAGTTGCGCATACGGACCTTCGCGCAAGTAGGGCGATGTGCCCGCCACGCCATGCACCGTCAGCACATCCACCAGCTCAGCCGCGCCGATGCTGTGCTGGCTGTGATCTGTGTCCGTGTGCAGATGACAGCTCTGGCACGATACCCCGGAGCGCGTGGCCTCGTAAAAAGTCCGCTCGCCACGCAAGCGCTTGAGCGGCCCGGAGTTTTCCTCCTCCATCTCTTCCTCATCAGGAGCGAGGCGGATGAGATGCAGCAGCTCCACATCGTCATCATAAATGCCGATGGTGCCATCCACCGGCGACGACACACACCAGGTGTCATCACCCAGGTCTGCCACGCCATGCGGCGCGCTCAGCGGCTCGTCGTCGATGTAGGTGAAATCAAGCGTGGAGCCTGCGCCGGGCGTGTTCAACGCCACTTCGTTGGTGCCGGCAAAGGCGATCAAAAGACCGTCTCCATAAACCGCGATGCTCATGGGCGAGACGCCGTGTTCCGTCGTGCCGGGATCATCCTGATCCAGCCCGCCACGATGCGTGGGATACGATTCGACGACCTCCCAGTCCTCCAGATCGAGGTGATGGATTGTGTCCTCGATGAAATGGTTTGCCGTGATCGGCTCGTGATCCAGTTCCGTGGTGGTGGCGGAGAGAATCATCTGCTTTCCTCCCGCGCCACGACACATCGTGACTACGGGCCGCGCCAGTTCGATCACCTCGTCGTCCATTGTCCACTGAGGTTGCTGCGGCTTGTTGCGCAAGCGCACTACTTTGCGCCCCACGCGGTCAGTCACCACCAGCTCGCCGGCATCACGACCAAAAGCGATCCAGTCAGGCGAGAAGGGAAGCGGCACGAAGCTGAGCTTCTGCGCGTCTGGCAGCGACAAGAACTGAATGCCGCGCTGCGCGCCATCGAGCGCCACCGCCAGCACCTTCTCATCGGGCGATGCCGCCAGCCGCGTCTGGAACCGCGGCAATTCGTGCCGCTCCAAAATCTTGCCCTCCGCCGCGTCCACGATGCAGAGCGCAGGCGCGAATTTGTGACACACGGCCACGCGGCTGCCGCCCGCAAAGAAAGCGCAGTCCGCAGGTCCGTCATCGACCTCGACGCGCCGTGATTTGCCGTCGCGATGCACGAGGATCAGTTCGTCCGTTTCCTCGCTCACCGTCGCCGCGATGCCGGCGGACGGCGACGACGCAAACCAACGCGGATGCGGGCGCGGAACGACGAGCCTCATGGCCCGCTCATGCGCCACACCATCGGCGGCGAGCACCACCTGCCGCGTCTCTCCGTCCTCGCCATTCAGCGCGGTTTTGCGCGGATCGAAATCCAGCATGAACAAACCATGCCCGACATTCTCCGTGGCGAGCGGCGCTGAGCCTGCACTGAGCCTGACCGTGACCTCTCTGCTTCCGGGCGAGTGGATAAAAAAGCGCTGCGGCTGGTCCGCGCGCAGCAGCGCCGGAAAAATGGCGGGCAGCTTTTGCAGCTCCATTTTGTCACGCGCAAACTCCTGCGCGCCAGCCAGGGCCTTCATTGGCTCCGCATCACGGGCCACGCGCACCAGCACCGCCACCGCCGGCGTGGCGAGCAAAAGACCAAGCGCGCAGCGCTGCCCCACCGACAACCGCGCCGTCATTCCCGCGAGTCCGAACCATGCGGGCGCGTAATTCACGATGATCAACGCGCAGACATACGCGCCGAGAAAAGCCAGCGCACTCCAAGCCCCGATGGCCGGCCAGATCAGGAGCATGACCAGCAGCACCACAGCCTGCGTCCAGCCTCCTGACAGCGCGGCCTTTCGCGGCGGCTCTCCGCTGTCAGTGGGATCGGAGTGAGTGTGTGCCATGATATGCCGGAGCGGGTTGAATGATGCCCGCGAGGTTAATCAAAGCGGGCAATCCGCGTCAAACGCTAAGTTTCCTTCTCAGCCCGAAATGCGAAACGTGGAGCTTCAGCGGAGACTCTTTACCTTACCGAATGGCACGCTCACATGCGGGCTGTTCTTCGCGAGGAAGCGCCATCTGAAATCCACTGCAGCGCTGATGCCCACGCGCACGTCGGTGACGACATCGGCTTTTGCAAAGCCCTCCGTCAGCCGCAGTCCGCAACCGGCGGGCCTTCCCTTCCCCGTCATCGGCAGGCCGTGATGCTCCGCGCGGATGCCGAGGGCGAGGCCGAGTTTCCCAGGGCCGGAGCAGAGGTCCACGAGCTTTTCCCTCTCGCGTCGCGCCTTCATCACGTCCACACCCGAGAGCGGCTCCAGCGCGCGCACGAGGATGAGACCATCACGCGGGCCGCCTTTGACGTGGAGGTTGAAGAGCCAGTACATGCCGTAATTGATGTACACATAAGCCGCGCCCGCCGGTCTCGTTTTCACAAACTCTCGCGCGCTCGGTCGCGTCGCCGTGTGGCACGCGGGATCGCCTTCGTTCGCATACGCCTCCGTCTCGACGATCACGCCGGAGCAGCCCCGCCACACCAGTTCCACGCCGATGAGTTCACGCGCGACGGTGAGCACGTCACGGGAGAAGAAATCAGTGTCGAGGTAGGGCACTGTCAGCTCAAATCCCGCTCGGATGATTGATGTACTCCAGGCCTAGCTTGAACTTCTCCGACAAATGCTCCGCCAGCGCGCGCACTCCGGACGTCTCGGTCCAGTAATGGCCGCCGTAGATCGCGTTCATACCCAGCTCCTCGGCGCGCAGAAAGCTCCAGTGCGGCCCCTCGCCCGTGATGAACGTGTCCACGCCCGCCGCGTATGCCGCCTCGATCTGCGATCCCGCCGCCCCGGTGCAGATGCCCACGCGCTGCACGCGCATCGGCCCACCCGTGCCCACGTTCGGATGGCTGCCCTCCACGCCGGCTTCAAATTTCGTCACCAGATCAGGCAGCATGATGTCCGCCTTGCAGGTGATGCCGATGGGCGTGCCTTTGTAATCCAGAAACGTCCCGTCCGGCTCCAGCCCCAGCGCCCTCGCCAGCATGATGTTGTTACCCCACTCGGGATGCACATCCAGCGGCAGGTGCGCGCTGTAGATCGCCAGCTTGCTGTCGATGGCCAGCTCGATCTTGGCGAAATCCACGCCCGTCAGCGGCCGCGTGCCCGCCCAAAACAGCCCGTGATGCACGACAAGAAAGTCCACTCCCTGTTTCACCGCCTTGATGATCGTCATCAGATTCGCATCCACCGCGCAGCCCACCGTGGTGATCTCATCCTTCGAGCTTTCGAGCTGCATCCCGTTGAGCGAGTTCGGATAATCCGGGATGTCGGCGATGCGGAGTTCTTTATCGAGGTAGGCTTTGAGGTCTGCGAGTTTCATGGGGGCGCGAAGCAATCACCACCCGCCTGTTGTGCAAGGGAAAGAGTGCCGGGATTTCCCGCAGAGAAAAGCGACAGGCTGAGCAGCGCGGGGAGCGGAGACACGACCCTATTCAGGAAGGCTCGACACTATGCGGCCCGCCAGCTCAATCTCTCCTGCAACCTCTCCCAATCTCCCAAATGCGCCCTCATCAGCGCCTTCCAGAGCTTTCCGTGGTTCGGCACGGAAAAGTGCAGCAATTCATGCACGATCACATAATCCCCAAGTGCGCGGTCCATGCCGATCAGGTCGCCGTTGAAGTTCAGGTTCCCAGCGGACGAGCATGAAGCCCACTTGCGGCTCATGGGGCGGACGTAAATGGCGTGGACACTGACATCCAGTTTCACCGCCCACTCCATCACGCGGGCTTTGAATTCCTCCCTGTCGCGCCAGCACTTCATGGCTTGAAGCTCTTGTGCAGCAGCGTGAACAGCGCATCCACGGCGGTGGTGACTATATTGAGGTCGTCTTCCTCCGCGAAAAGAGCAAAGGTCACTTGTTTGCGCACCTCGCGCAGTTCGGCCTCGCTGCTCTGCCAGTTGATGTGCGTGGCGAATGCTTCACGGACTTTCTGCGCCACCTTGTCGGGGTTCGGGATGCCGTCATCGGTGAGTTTGCAGAGGACGAAATAGGTAAGTCCGTCGAGCCCTTTCGCGGCCTGCTCTTTCTTGCGCTCATCGTTCTTGGCGATGGCTGACAGCAGGTTCTCCAGCGCTTTCTCCGTTGTATCTTGGCGGGACTCGAAGGCTTCCTGCACGGCCTTGGCTCGCTCGGCCATGGCGAGCAGGAAAGGAGCATCGCTGTTTTCCTCGGCCTCTTTTTGCGAAGCTCGAATCTGTGACGGACGCCTTCGACTATGGAACATCGGTGAAGTGTGACTATGACAAGCCTGGCTTCCCCGTGTTGCGAATCCCGAACGTGATAGGCGGATCAATTGACACCAGCGAGATCAAGCACTCCGTCTGGTTCCACATGGGATTGGCCACGACGCGGTCGAAGGTGCGGAGCTTGGTGCCCTCGCGCAGTTTGGGATTGCGGAAGGTGTCGCCGATCTCGATCTTGCCTTCCATGTCGTGGATGTGCATGTTCGCCATGGCCCAGGTGGTGGCGGTGAACTCCTGACCGTAGAGCTTGAGCGGGGCGAATTTGGGTGTGGCGGACTTTCCAGTCTGCCTTTCCCCCGGATTGCAGACAGGAATGTCCGCAACACGCTGCATCTGCTCCTCCAGCGCGGCTTCGAGCTTGATGATCAATCCTGCGGAGCCGCAGGTGGGATCGCAGCCCTCCATGCCGGGCTCGGGGTCCATGATGCGGGCCATGACGGTGCCGACCTCACCGGGCGTGTAGAACTCGCCTGCGCTCTGCCCGCCGCCCTCGGCGAACTTGCGGATGAGATACTTGTAACTGCGCCCAATGATGTCGCCCTCGACATCGGTGAGGCCGAGCCGTTTGCCGCTGATGGCCTCGATGAGATTGGAGAGGCGGAGGTCGTCAATGTCCCGCTGGCCGTGGGTGGTGGCATTGAAGTCGATGCGGTCCACGATGCCCTTCAACAGCGGATTGGCATCAGCGATGGCCCGCATGTAGGTGGTGACCTCCTGGCCGAGCTTTTCCTGATACTTGTCATCCGCAGGCCGGGTGGCATCGCTGCCGTTGCGGATCACGGACCAAACGGAGTCGTCCGGGTTCCTGGGCGCGAGCGGCAGGTAGAAGCGCACGAGCTTCTTGTCCGCCTTCACCAGCTTGAATGCCTTGGCCCGCGAGCCGACTTCCTTGGCGATGCGGTTGATCTCGTCATCGAAGACATCGCAGAGGCGCTTCGTGAAGACGAGGGGGAGGATGTAGTCTTTGAACTTCGGCGCGTCCTTAGCACCCCGGATGGAACAAGTGGCGTCCCAGAGCCAGGATTCGAGGGATTTGGTGGTTTCGGCGGGCATGAAGGGTAAATTCTATGGGGGCTGCGCCATGAAAGCGATAGCAGATGAGGAAGGTCACCGCGACACGCGATCCAGCAGCACGCGCTCCAGTGTCTCGCAGAGCAGCTCGGTGCCGGGCAGGGTGATGGTCGCGGGCACGCCTGCGGGTTTGTCGGCGAG
>JANPIW010000357.1:0-18024 GCA_031425215.1 Verrucomicrobiaceae bacterium | reverse complement strand
CGCCATGCTCGGGGCGACTGCGAGCTACACTTCGCCGACGGAAATCTGGAACGTGCTCATCTCGCGTGAAATCCGCCATGCCACCGCGCTCTCGCTCGTCACCTGCACCATCGCCGCCGTAGCCTCGCTCGTGCTCGCGGTGCCCATCGGCTATCTCATGTCGCGCACACGTTTTCGCGGACGCACCATCGTCGATGCGGCGCTCGACATCCCGATCGTGCTGCCGCCCATGGTCGTGGGCCTATGCCTGCTGATCTTTTTCCAAACCAATCTCGGCCATGCCATCGAGAAGGTGATCCCGTTCACCTACACCGTCGCCGGCGTCGCGCTCGCGCAGTTCGTCATCGCCGCCGCCTTCGCCATCCGCACCATGCGCGGCGTGTTCGATCACCTGCCCTCGCGGCCCGAGGATGTGGCCATGACCCTCGGCTGCTCACGCTGGCGCGCGGTGTGGCATGTCACGCTCCCCGCCGCGCGGCGCGGCATGTTCGCGGCGGCCAGCGTGGCATGGGCGCGCAGTCTTGGCGAGTTTGGCCCTGTGCTGGTTTTCGCCGGCGCCACGCGGATGAAAACCGAGGTGCTGCCCACCAGCGTCTGGCTGGCCTGGAGCGTGGGCGAGCTGGAGCAGGGCGTGGCCGTGAGCTTGCTCATGATCGCGCTCTCCATGGCCGTGCTTATCGGCATCAAAGTCTCGGGCGAGCGCGTGTAGCTCGAAAATTGCGTTTTGAAATCCGCAGCATGAGCCTAGTCTGCGCGCGGGTCGGCCGGAGTGGTCGCTCGTCGGGGCCGCGAGGTCTGCGGACGAGAGGAAAGTCCGGACACCACAGGGCAGCATGCCGGGCGCAAGCCTCGGAGGTTCAGGCGCAAGTCTGGGCAATGGAAAGTGTCACAGAAAACAAACCGCCGCGCGCAAGCGCGGCAAGGGTGAAAAGGTGAGGTAAGAGCTTACCGCTCCGACAGCAATGAAGGAGGCACGACAAACCCCATGCGGTGCAAGACATAACAGGAGAAAGGGCGGCCCGCCCGTTTCCTCCCGCGCAAGCGGGAGGATATGGCTCCGGGTAATAGTCGCATCCCGCGACTCGCGAGAGAAACGGGAGACGGGCCGCGAGGCACGTCAGATAAATGACCGCGCTCACGCGTCGCAAGACGCGGGGAGAACAAAATCCGGCTTATGAAGGCCGACCCACTTTTCTTTCAACTCACTTCCCCACCGCCTTCACGCGGTAGCCGCCGGACTTCTCATCCCACTCCAGTGAGAGCAACCCGCGCTTGCCCGCTTCTTCGAGCAGCGCGTTGAAGGAACGGAAACCGTGAAAGCGCTCGCTGAACTGGGGCATGCGGCGCTTGAGCGTCTGCTTCACCATCGATCCCCACACCGTGTCACTCCCTCCGCGCTCGCTGATCAGCGCCTCAAAGGTTTCGATCACCAGTTCGATGCCCTTGTCGGGATCGCCCTCGGGTTTCGGCGCGCCAGCCGCGCGGGACGATGCTTTCGCATCACCGGTTTTCTCAGCCGCGGACTCACGCCTCGGCGCGGCACGTGATCGCGTTTCACGCTCGCGCACGAGGTCGTCGTAAAAGATGAAGTCATCGCAGTTGTCGATGAAGAGATCGGAGGTGGAGTTCTTCACCCCCACGCCGATGACCGTCTTGTTGTTCTCACGCAGCTTGCTCACCAGCGGAGAAAAGTCGGAGTCGCCGCTCACGATGACGAAGGTATCGACGTGCGCCTTCGTGTAGCAGAGGTCCAGCGCGTCCACCACCATGCGGATGTCGGCGGAGTTTTTCCCGCTCTGGCGCACGTGCGGGATCTCGATGAGCTCAAACGCCGCCTCGTGCATCGCGCCCTTGAAAGTCTTGTAGCGGTCCCAGTCGCAGTACGCCTTCTTCACCACGATGCTGCCTTTGAGCAGCAGTCGCTCGATCACCTTGGCCATGTCGAACTTGTCATACTTTGCGTCGCGGACCCCGATGGCGAGGTTCTCGAAGTCACAAAACACAGCCATCGTATGCGTGCGGTCATTGGTGGTAGCCATGCGTCGAGTAGAACGTCGCGGCGCCCGCAAATCAAGACGCGAAACCATCTGTTTCCGTCCGTCACGGCTCATGCGAGGCGTGTTCCAAATTCCATTTGCCGCCCGCACCCTCGGGCGTTACTTACGCGCCCTTAAAATCCGATCCTCTCATGCTTGAATTCTTCCGCCGCCACAGAGGCGCCTTCCTCTGGCTCCTCACCGCCATCATCATCATCACCTTCTCCGTCTGGGGAGGATGGACCAAAGGCGCGCGCGATCTCCGCGACCAGCACGAGACCGTCTTCACCATTTATGGACGCGACGTGACCAATGGAGACGTGGGCCAGATGCAGCGGCAGATCCAGGCATCCATGTACTTGCTCCAGCAATATGATTTCCCCCAGCAGCTCAACATGCTCTCCCAGCAGTACAGCCTGCAAGACGGAACACAGGTGGACATGTTCGCCAATCTCCTGGTGCTCAGAAACGAGATGGAAAAAAACGGACTCTCTGTCTCCGATGCCGAGGCGCAAAAGGAGCTGGAGAATCTCCCGGTATTCCAAACCAACGGCCAGTTTGACCCCTCCAAAGTTCCCGACCTCAAGGAACGTCTCGGCAGCATGGGCATGACCACCGGCAGCCTCATCGAAGTCATGAAGGATCGCATCGGCCTGGAAAAACTCCGCACCCTCGTCTCCGGCAGCGTCAGCCCCTCGCCCCTCGCCATCAGCAAGTCCTACGCGCAGCAATACCAGACCGTGAAGATGCAGACCATCACCTTCGCGCTCGAAGAATTCAAAAAGAAAGCCCAGGTCACAGACGACGAGATCAAGAAGTACTACGACGAGAAAAAGGACACCTACAAAACCGCCGCCAAGCGCGCCGCCGTCATCGCCTTTTACGAAAAGCCAAAGGACAACCCGACACCCGGCGCCGAGAAAGACATCAAGGCGCTCAAAGAGTTCCAGAAGAAAGCCAACCGCTTCAACGCGGCCAGCATGACTGGCGACAACCATCTCGAATTCCTCGCCGCCGCCGACAAGATCAAACCCATCTACCTGGCCCCGTTCGAGCAGGTCACACCGCCTGACGCCATCAAAGCCGAGGCCAATCTTATCAAAGCAATCTTCCTCCACAGCAAAGACGGCCACCGCATCAGCGACCCCGTGGAAGGAACCAACGGCTACTACTTCTTCACCCTCACCTCCGTCGAGGACCCGCGTCAGCAGGAACTCGCCGAAGTGAAGGACAAAATCAAAGACGCCCTCGCTCTGCAAAAAGCCCAGGAAGCGATGACTAAGGCCGCCAACGAAGCGCGCGACGCCATCGTCGCCGGATTGAAGGAGAAAAAGAAAATCTCCGACGTCGCGAAAGACAAGAAACTCACTCTGGCCGACCAGCTCGAGTTTTCACCCAGCGCCCCCACACCCGGCATGACCCTCGGCCGCGAGGTCACCGAGAAAGCCGCAGGCACGGCCGAAGGCGACATCTCCACGACTATCGAAACGGATGTCGGCATCATGCTCGTCTATGTGCAGAAGAAAGAGCTTCGCAAACGCGACGACTCCGCCTCGCTGAAAATAAATCTCGAGCAAAGCGCCTCGTATCGCGAGCAGTTCGAGGTCTTCAAAGCCTGGTTCGAGCAGCGTCGCAAAGAAGCGAACGTCAAACTCGAGCTGCGCGCCTGACGCACCGCGATGCCCGACACATCCGCCAGCCTCGACGAAATCTTTGACGAGGCCAATGGTTACCTCGCCATCGGCGAAATCGCATTCGCCATCCCGCTCTACCGCCGCTGCGTCGAGCTTGATCCCGGCTACTTCGACGGCTGGCACGCCCTAGGCATGGCGCTGCTCAAAACCGGCAACATCAAAGAAGCCATCGGCGCCGGCCTCATGGCCACCACCCTCAAGCCCAACGACCTCCTCGCCTGGACCGCGCTCTCGCAGATGTACGTCAGCAACAAACAAATCGCCGAAGCCGAGGACGCCAAAGGCAAGGCAAGGATTTTGTCGCTCGGCGGGAAAGTGGTGAAGTAGGCCGGTGCGTCGATGAGACGGCGGGACAGTTGCACCACCGTTCGCTGTCGAGCTTGCGCGACGCCCTAGCCTCCCTGAATTACTGATCCACCTTCCCACCGAGAATGAAGCCCTACTACATCACCACTGCTATCGACTACACCAACGCTGCGCCTCACATCGGCCATGCGTATGAGAAGGTGCTGGCCGATGTGATGGCGAGGTATCAGCGGCTGAATGGGCGGGAGGTTTATTTCCTCACGGGCGTGGATCAGCACGGGCAGAAGGTGCAGAAGACGGCGGCGGCGGCGGGACAGGAGCCTCAGGCTTTTGTTGATGAGATCACCGCGCATTTCACTTCGCTATGGGAGAAGCTGGGCGTTCACTACGAAGCCTTCGCGCGCACGACGGCGGAGCCGCACAAGCGCGTGGTGGGGGCGATCCTCACGCGGTTGCACGATGCGGGGCAGCTCTACAAAGCAGCGCGTCAGGGATTTTATTCGGTGCGTCAGGAGCAGTTCCTCACCGACAAGGAGCGCCGCGACGACGGCACCTTTGGCGATGAATGGGGCGAGGTCGTGGAGTTGGAGGAATCCAACTGGTACTTCAAACTCAGCGAGCATGTCGAGTGGCTCAAAGCCTACATCAGCAACCACCCCGATTTCATTTTCCCCGACTTCCGTGCGAATGATGTCATCAACGCTCTCGAAAACTCCGGCGACCTCTGCATCTCGCGCCCGAAAGAGCGCCTCACCTGGGGCATTCCCCTGCCCTTCGATCCGGACTTCGTGAACTACGTCTGGTTCGACGCGCTCGTGAACTACATCAGCTTCGCCGGCTACCTCGCCGACGAATGCGGGAACACCGGTCTGCCGGATTTCAATTCTCTATGGCCTGCCGACGCGCACGTGATCGGCAAAGACATCCTCAGCCCGCCGCACGCCATTTACTGGCCCACGATGCTGCACGCGATGGGTTTCAGCGACGCGGAAATCCCGCGCCTCGTCGTCCACGGCTGGTGGAATCTGCGCGGCGGCAAAATCAGCAAGAGCGTTGGCAATGTCATCGACCCTGTCGCGCTCGCCGACACGTTCACGCCCGACGGCCTGCGCTTTTATTTGATGCGCGACATCGCCACCGGCTACGACGCCGACTTCAGCGACGAGCGCTTGCTCATGTCCTACAACAAGGAACTCGGCGGCGGCCTCGGCAATCTGCTCAACCGCGCGCTCAACATGGCGAACCGCTACCGCAACGGCATCGTCAACCGCGGTGCATTCGACGACGACGTGTGCGCCTCGCTCCGTAAAACCGTCGCCGATGCCGAGGTCGCGTATCCCGCGAAAATGGAAAGCTGGGCCATCCATCAGGGCATCGAGGAAACGTGGAAGATCGTCACCGCAGCCAATGGATTCATCGAGCTGACGCAGCCATTCAAGCTAGCCAAAGACGAGACGCAGGCCGCGCGCCTCGACGCCGTGTTGCATCATCTCGCCGAGTCTCTCGCTCATGTGAGCGTGCTGCTCGATCCGATCATGCCCGTGATGTGCGTGAAGATTCGCGAGCAGCTCGGCTGGTCATTGCCCATCGGGTTCAAGCTCGCCGATCTAAAATGGGGCCTGCTCCCCGACGGCCACCAGCTAGGCCAGGGCACGCCGCTGTTTCCACGCGTGGAGGTTGCTGCGTAGCTGAAGGCGTGAGCCTTCAGTCAGTGGCAGGTGGCTCACACCAACTTCTACAGCTTCAAACCAAACTCATCACTGGGTTTCACGCTCTCCACGAATGCGGTGAGCACGTCGATCACCTGCACCACATCCGCGAGATCGCACATCTCCACCACGGAGTGCATGTAGCGCAGCGGCAGAGAAATGAGCGCGCTGGGGATGCCTTCGCGTTGGTTAAAAATTTTGTCTGTGTCAGTGCCCGTGAATCTTGATGATGATTCGTGCTGGATGGTGATCTTTTCTTTCTCTGCCACTTTCATCAGACGTTTCACCACGTTGGTGTGGTTCGCCCCGCCGTGCGTGAGGCTGGGACCGCCGCCGAGCGTAACCTCGCCGTGCTTCTTTTGATCCACTGCTGGCGTGTCGGTCGCGTGCGTGACATCAAGGCAGATGGCCACGCTCGGATTCAACCGGTAGGCCACCATCATCGCGCCATTGCCGCCGATCTCCTCCTGCACCGCGTTCACCGCGATCACCGTGGATGGCACGCGTGTTTTGCGTCTGCCGAGTCTGGCGAGCACCTCGGCGATGATGAAGCCACCGATGCGGTTGTCGAGCGCGCGCCCCACGAGCTTGTTCACGCCGAACTCCTCGACCGCGTCGGAGTAAACCGCCGGATGCCCCACGCGGATGCCGGCCTTGGCGACTTCCTTTGCGTCCTTCGCGCCGATGTCGATCCAGATTTCGTGCGGCTTCGGCACCTTTTCATCTTCCTTGTCGCGAATGTGGATCGCCACATTGCCGATCACGCCACGCACCGTGCCTTTGTCTCCGAGAATATCCACGCGCCGCCCGCGCGCGGTCGCCACATCGGAGCCGCCCACGCGATCGACAAAGATGAATCCATCCTTCGTGATGTGCTTCACCATGTAGCCGATCTCATCCGCGTGAGCTTCGAGCATGATGCTGTGCCCCTTCGCCGCGCTGCCTTTCAGTGTGGCCCACGCATTGCCGTAGGCATCATTGTCCACACGGTCGGCAAACTTCCCCGCATACGCGGCCCATTTGCGCTGCCCGCGAATCTCGAATCCGGTGGGGCTTGGCGTGTTGAGGATGTCGAGGAGGACGAGCTTGGATGCGGCGGTGAGGGACATGGGATTTGAGATTTGAGATTTGAGATTCATTGCGCCAGCCACTCAATCACCTGTGCTAGCGCGCGGGCGCGGTGACTGAGTCCGTTCTTGGTTTCAGATGGCAGCGCGCCGAAGGTTTGCTCGAAACCATCCGGCACAAAAAGCGCGTCGTATCCGAAACCGCCTGCGCCTTGCTCTTCTAAAATCAACCGGCCCTCGACCGCGCCGCTGAAAGTGCGCATCGTCCTGCCATCTCGTGCGAGGGTCATGCAGCAGCGGAAGCGGCCCGTGCGTGGCGCGCTCTTGTCCGCGAGAGCAAGCTTGAGCTTCGCGCGGTTGTCCGCATCGGTCGCTTTTTCTCCGGCGTAGCGCGCGGACTTCACTCCTGGCAGGCCGCCGAGAGCATCGACCTCCAGGCCCGAATCATCCGAGAGCACCAGCACATCCGGCAGCGCCGCGCTCGCGCCCTCGGCTTTGATGATCGCGTTTGCTTCAAAGGTCTCCCCCGTCTCCTCCGGCAGCACGAGGCAGGGATGCGCTCGCATGTCCTCCACCGTCCACTCCGCGCCGAGCATCGCCTGGATTTCAGCGGTCTTGTGCGCGTTCGATGTGGCGACGAGGATTTGCTTTGGCATGAGCGAGGGTTTGCGGCGCGCAATCGCTAGCACATTCGCGTTGCGCGGAAAGCGCGAATTGATTCGTTGCTCGCATCGAATGAAATCGGGCCACATCACCCTCGCACTTGTGCTCCTCGTCGTCGGCAGGCTCGCGCTGACCTGGCGCGCGCGTGACGACGCGCCACGCGTCCCGGCGCTCCTCGCCTCTTCGGTCTCTCCGCATTGCCGCCAGATCATGCTCGTGCTCTCACCGCACGATACTTCGGAGGATGCGCGACTCTGGTTGCTGGAGCGTCACCTCGGCGGCTGGACGAACGTCGCAGGCCCCATCGCCGCCACGCTCGGCCACAAAGGTCTCGCCTGGGGCACGGGCGAGCATTCATCAGCGACGATGCCCGCAGGCTTTCGCGTCAAACGCGAGGGCGACAAATGCAGCCCCGCTGGTGTGTTCCGCATTCCGTTCGCCTTTGGCATCGCGGCAGCAGAGAAAGCTGACTGGCTGCGCCTGCCCTACACGCCGCTCACTACGACAATCATCGGCGTGGATGATCCCAAATCACGCCACTACAACACCGTCGTGGACAACACCAAGGTGGCGCGCGACTGGGACAGCAACGAGGCCATGATCCGCCACGACCGTCTCTATGAGTGGGGCGCGTTTATCGCGCACAATCCCGAGCGCGTGCCCGGTGGCGGCTCGTGCATTTTTCTCCACCTCTGGCCCGCGCCCGGCAGCGGCACCGCAGGCTGCACCGCGATGAGCGCGGAGGATTTGCGCCGCGTGCTCGCCTGGCTCGACGTCGCGAAGGAACCACGCCTCGTGCAAGGACTGGAGAGCTGGTGAACGATGAGAATGGCAGAAGGAAACATTTGCTTCTCATAGCCTCATTGTCTCATAGTCTCCCATTCCCCATGTCCGCACGCACCGCCATCCTCGCCGCGCTCGCTTTTCTCATCACCTCGTCCGCCTCCGCGCAGAGCGGAGAGTACATCATTCTCAGCGGCGGCCCCGCGCTGCGAAAATGGGAAAACCTGCGCCGCGCGGGCGAGCAGCATGACCGGTGGTGGGGCAATTTCATCCGCCCGGCGCGCGTGACCATCGAGAACCTGCAGAAGCGCCTGCCACCCGGCACCGTCATCACCTGGCTGGTGCATCGGAGCTCCTACGCCCGCCGCAGTGGCGAGGACGGCCAGCCCCTCATCAGCAATGTGGAGTCCGTGCGTGACAAGTACCGCGTCCGGCTCGTGTGGTATGACAGCGGCAGCGATGTGGTGAACTACATCAACTCGGGAATGCCGCGCGGCAGCACCAAGATCGTGGGCTTCGAGTACTTCGGCCATTCCAACAAGTTTTGCCTCATGTTCGACTACAGCAGCGACAACTACGGCGTTTCATCGTCATGGCTTCACGAGGCCGATCTGCCGCGTCTGCACAAAGGCGCCTTCGCACGCGACGCCTTCTGCAAAAGCTGGGGCTGCCACACCGCCGAGAGCATGTCCGCAGCCTGGAAGAAGGCGACCGGCGTGAAGCTGATCGGTGCCTACGGCAAGACGGACTACTCCGACATGCACCTGCGCGGCTGGATGCCCGGCCTCTCCGCTGGCGCGCATTGGCGGTGATTCGGCCAGAGATTTTCATTCGTCATTCGTCATTCTGCATTCGCCATTCATGACCTTCTCCCAACTCCACCGCTCCTATCACCAGCCCTTCTTTGACCTGCTCAAGCAGGCGCGTGCCGTTCATGAAGAACATTGGCCGGAGAATGAAGTGCAGCTTTGCACCCTGCTCTCCATCAAGACCGGCGGATGCAGCGAGGACTGCGGCTATTGCGCCCAGAGCGCCCGCTACAGCACCGGTGTGCAGCGCGAGCAACTCATGGAAAAGGAGCAGGTCATGGAAAAAGCACGCGCCGCGAGAGAGAGCGGCTCCACGCGTTTCTGCATGGGTGCGGCGTGGAAAGGTGTGCGCAGCGGCACGCAGAAATTTGACCAGGTGCTCGACATCGTGCGTGAGGTCTCCACGCTCGGCATGGAAGTGTGTGTCACGCTCGGCGAACTCGGCGAGACCGAGGCGCGCGCCTTGAAGGATGCCGGTGTCACCGCCTACAATCACAATATCGACACTTCGCCCGAGCATTACGCGAATGTCGTCACCACCCACACCTTTGACGACCGCCTGCGCACCATACGTCACGCGCAGGACGCCGGCATGAGCGTGTGCTGCGGCGGCATCCTCGGTCTGGGCGAGACGCTCGATGACCGGTTGCGGATGCTGGAGGTGCTCAGCAATTTCAACCCGCATCCCGAAAGCGTGCCCATCAACATGCTCATGCCCATCAAAGGCACGCCCATGCAGGAGAACGAGCAGATCGACACCTTCACCATGATCCGCATGATCGCCACCGCACGCATCGCCATGCCGCGCGCGAAAGTGCGCCTCAGCGCCGGCCGCACCTCCATGAGCAAGGAGGCTCAGGCCCTATGCTTCTTCGCCGGGGCGAACTCCATTTTCTACGGAGACAAGCTTCTCACCGCCGCGAATCCCAAGGCGAATGAAGACTTGCAGCTATTACGTGATCTGGGGATGACGGTGCAGGAGCCGTTTTCTGAAACGGATGCCGCTGTGTGTGTGGCGGCTTGAATCCCTCCCTCCTTCACTCCGCCGCCCGCGCAGCCTCGATCAAGAGCTGCCACTGCTCGTTTCCGCGATAGCTATTCCGCTGCACGCGCAGCGCGATGTCCCATGGCGGCGGCGGCAGGTCCGCAAAGGGCGCGTTGAACCACATTGCGTCCATCGACACGCCGTTTTGAAACAGCGTCACGCGCAAATGCTTCTCTTTGAGCACACGGCCTGGCAGCCGCGGTGACACGCGGCGGCAGACAAACATCGGCTCGGGGTTCATCATGCCGAACGGCTCCATCTGCCGGTACTGATCGCGAAACGAAGGCCCGATCTCGCGCAGGTCCAGCTCCGCGTCGATCTCCAGCACGGGACGCATGTCATCGCCCGCGATGATCTTGCGCACCACATTTCCAAAGGCCACGCGGAACTCGTCGATGTCGCCCTCTTTGATCGAAAGCCCTGCCGCCATCGCGTGACCGCCGTTCTTCAAAAGCAGATGCCGGCACTCGTTCATCGCATCCACGAGCGACACCCCGCGAATGCTCCGTCCGCTGCCCTTGCCGATGCCATCTTCGTCGATCGCGATTAATATCGTGGGCCGGTTGCATTGCCGCGACAAACGCGAAGCTACGATGCCGATCACACCAGGGTGCCAGTTGCGCGATCCGATCACGATCACAGGCACGCGATTCATGTCGCCGATCTCCTCCACCATCGCCAGCGCCTCCTGCAGCACCGCATTCTCCACCCCCTGCCGGTCACGGTTATGCGCGTCCAGCACGTTGGCGAAATCACGCGCCTTCGCGTCATCTGTCTCCAGCAGCAAATGCAGCGAGGTGAGCGCCGTGTCGAGCCTGCCCGCCGCGTTCAGCCGCGGACCGATGCGATAGCCGAGATGATGCGTCTGCACGAAGCCGTCGATTCCCGTGAGTTCCTTCAGCGCGCGAATCCCCGGTCGCTTCGTCTTCGCGATGGACTCCAGGCCACGCCGCACGATCACACGATTCTCATCAATCAACGGCACCAGATCAGCCACCGTGCCAAGCGTGACGAGATCGAGCGCGTCCTTCAGATCATAGTCAGCGGCCTTGCGCGTTTTCATCATCGCGTGTGCGAGTTTGAAGACCAGACCCACGGTGCAGAAATAATGCAGCGTGTCCCCGATACGCGGATTCACCAGCGCCGCGCATGTGGGACGACCACCCAGCGCCAGCTCGTGGTGATCCACGATGACGCAGTCCACGCCCTCATCCGCCAGCCACTTCGCCTCGCCGAGCGAAGTGGTGCCGCAATCGAGCACCAGGAGGAGATCCGGTTTTCCATGCTCCTCAAAACAACGCGTCAGCCCATCGTGACTCATCCCATAACCTTCCTCCATGCGGTGCGGCAGGAACATCTTCGTATCCAGGCCATAGGCACGCAAAGTGAGATGCATCAGCGCCATCGACGTCACGCCGTCCACATCGTAGTCGCCGTATAAAACCACGCGCTCTTTTGCATCCACGGCGGCAAGCAGCCGGTCCACCGCCAGCTTCATCTCCGGCAGCTCAAAGGGATCACCTAGCGAGGCCAGCTTCGGTGACAGAAACTCGCGCGCGGCATCCGCGTCCGTAAATCCGCGCTGCGCGATGAGCAGCGCGATGGTCGGATGCAGCTCCAGCGCGCGCATCAAATCTCCCGTGGTGACTGGCGTGGGCTTGAGTGCCCATCGCGGTTGAGCGGGAGAAGTTGTGTGAGAGAACGACATTGATAACGCATCATCGGGATTCTTGTATTGAGCACAAGCATCGAGATACTCAAAAGCATGACAGCAGCGAACACAGAACACATTACCTCATCCGGCACACGCGCGGGCCGCGCATGGCTTGCCTGTCTCGGAGTGATGCTCGCCATCGCCGGCATCGTATTTACCGTAGTGCTCTGGCGCTCGTACCAGCGCGCGATGGAGACGCGCGCATGGATCGAGACGCCATGCCGGGTCTCATCATCTGTGATCATCTCCGAGCATCCCACGCCCCACTCTCCCACCAGCCATCGCCTCGCGTTGAAGTATGAGTACAACTTTGGCGGCGCATCACACACCGGCACACGCATCAAACGCGTCGATGGCCCCACACCGCATCGCGACAAGATCGACGCGCTCGCCGCCAGCTACCCGCAAGGACGCACCACCACATGCTTTGTGAATCCCGCCGCTCCTGATCTCGCCGTGCTGCGCCACGACAGCAAAGCCGCGCTCTACTCCACCTGGTTCCCCCTGATCTTCGTCATCGGTGGCGGCATGATCACACAGCGCGCGATATTCGGGCGAGATCAATGAGCACGCAATCGACGCCGCCCGGAGCAACGCGGCGATCAAAAGACGCAGCGGTGAAACGACGCACCGGTGAAATGACGCAACGATCAAAAGACGCACCGATGCAATCAGTGCCTCGCACAAATCGCACCATCAACCCTGGCGACTGCCTGCAATCTTTTGTTGCAGGTGCAACAAAAGGTTGCAGCGGAATTGTTTGCGGCAAGCTCGGTGAAACTGATGCTCCTTCTTCCTGCTCAGTCTTCATCACTTCTGAAAGAGCGAAGTTGATTGCTGGCTTTGCGGAGCACTTCCACACGCCGCATCCATGCTTGCTGACCGAGGTAATCAGAGGGCAGTATTCGCCGGGGCAGCAATGGGTCGTGCCTCACCGCATCCCGCCATGCCGCGCGCTCCATCTCCGCCCAGCGCTGCAAAGCTTTTCTCGCGGAGACCTCCCGCAGCAATCCATCCGGGCACTTGTCGAGCACCTTCAGATGCTGGGCATATTGTCCGTTGATGCGCTTGAAATCCCAGGCGCCGGCGACGATCTCCGCATCCGATTCTCCCGCGCGCGGCCGCGCATCGAGCATGATCAACGTTTCGACATCGATCTTCGCACCTTGAAGAATCTGCGCCTCATCGACGAGCGGATCAGGCGATGCCCAGACGCTGTTTTGCAGGCAGCCGAAATGGTTGTCACGCAAGAATCGGCGCAGCCGCTCACGCCGCGCGTTTTGTCCGACCGGCACATCGAAGAGCACCAGCCGCCACTGCCCATCCCATGGTCGCGCCCAGCGTTCCACCGGGTCACGCCCGCCCAGGACGTGCAAGCGGCCCCGCTCCGTCAGCCGATGGAGCCGCTCATCCCGAGCGCCGGCATCGCGCTCGAGCATTTGCTGCCGCTCCAGGGTGGTGATCTGACGCTGAAGACCTTTGCGATAGGTCCAGCCCTCATACGACATGGTCAGGTTGCGATAAGTCGGATGCGCGAGCATGTCGGCGGACCAGAGCAGCAGATTCAAAAATTCCTCAGTCTTCGGTTGCATTGCCTGATCATGCGCAATCTGGCGATAGTGCAACGCAACCTTTTGTTGCAGGTGCAACAAAAGGTTGCAGGCCAAAGTCAGGCTCCTGTTGCTCATCCTCGCGACGACCGCCTCCGGCACTGGCATGGTGGTGCGAAGCTACCGCGAGGACAGGCGCGCGCGAACTGGCGACGACAAAGAGAAGATTGCCGCTCAATCGTTACGCGCCATCTGCGTGCTCAAGACCGCAGCAGTTCCCTCACCACATTCCCATGCACATCGGTGAGCCGCTGGTCCCGGCCGCCGTGGCGGAAGGTGAGCCGCGTGTGATCCATGCCCATCTGATGCAGCAGCGTGGCGTGGATGTCGTGGATGTTCACCGGGTCACGCGCCACGAGATTGCCAAAGTCATCGGTCGCACCAAACGCCGTGCCGCCTTTGAAGCCGCCACCAGCCATGAAGATGGAGTAACCGCTCACATGATGATCGCGTCCACACGTCGCGGTGACCTTCGGCGTGTGCGGTGTGCGGCCCATCTCACCTGCCCAGAGGACGATGGTTTCATCCAGCAGTCCGCGCTGATCGAGATCGAGGATGAGCGCGGCGACTGACTGGTCCGTGATGCGGGCGTTTTTCTCGTGATTCGTTTTGAGCAGGCCGTGCTGGTCCCACGGTGAGTTATTACCGTCAAAGCTAGGGCATGTGATCTCGACGAAGCGCACGCCAGCCTCGACCAGCCGCCGCGCGCGCAGCGCCTGCGTCGCGTAGAAACGCTGGTGCTCGTCGGTGGAGTCGAGGCCGTAGAGCCTGCGGATGTGCTCCGGCTCGCGGCTGATGTCGGCGATGTCAGGCACTGCGCTCTGCATGAGGAACGCAGTCTCGTAATTCGCGATGGCTCCTTCAATGACAAGGGCATCAGACGTGCTCGCGGCAAACTCGGCGTCCTGCTCGGCGAGCAGCGCGAGTTTGCGCTTCTGAATGGCCGCGCTGTCGGCCGGCGCGATGTTGTCCACCGGCACGCCTTTCGCGCGCACCATCGTGGCCTGATGACTCGCGGGCAGAAACGAGCTGCCAAAGTTTTCCAGGCCGCCATTCGGCACCCAGTCGTTGTTGAGCACGACGTAGCCAGGCAGGTTGCGGTTATCTGTGCGAGACCATACGACACCCACGCGCCAAGGCTCGGTGCCTGGCCGATGATGCGGCCCGTATGCAGCAACAAATTTTGCTGCCCATGCAATGGCAGTTCGCCGACCATCGAGCGCACCACGCAAAGATGATCCGCGACCTGCGCGATGTGCGGGAACAACTCACTCACCCACAGCCCGCTCTGCCCGCGCTGCTTGAACTCCCACGGACTGCCCAACCACACGCGGCTCGCGCTCGACTGCGAACGCTTCGTCACCGCGCTCTCGCCGATGGCCTTGCCCTCGTGCTTCTTGAGCATCGGTTTCGGGTCAAACGTATCCACATGACTTGGCCCCCCGTCCATGAAGCAGAAGATGATGTTCTTTGCCCGCAGGCGGCGATGCAGCGGGATGTCTGCCATCGCGCGCAATGCCAGCATGCCAAAGCCTGCGGAGGCACTGGCTAGAATGTGGCGGCGCGAGCAGCACTTCGTCACGAATGGTAGATGATCGGAACTCACTTGGGCTTCGTGGCTGTTATGTCCGGCAGCACGCCTGGAGGTATCTGGCTGGCATCCTTGGTCTCGAGCACTTTCTTCAAACTACGCCATTCATCCTCTACAGGTTCACCGTTCTCCATGCGTCGCTGAAGAATGCGAACTTCCAGTGGGAGGATGTTTTCGAAGTAACTTTCTGCATCCGCGGCGCCAATTTCCCACTCCTTGGCAAGCAGTCAGCGCAGACACTTGATCTGCTTCTCGCGATAGTTGAGCGCCTTGTTGCCCTCCAACCAGTTCTCAACGCCGCCAGCCTCATTAAACGGCGACTCGCCCCAATATGGTTTCTTGTGATTCGCGCCATCCCGCCCCTTCCTTCCCCAGCCATAAGAAGAATAGTCTTCCGGCCTATCCTGAAGCTGAAAATAGATGTTCCAATGACAAGCATCGCCAACAGAGCGCCCCAGGTAGTGATTGCGAAAATTGATGGATGATCTCTCGTCCTTGAGATGGGACACAAGGTGCGGTAGAGCCTGATCTTCGAGCTCACGGAGCTGTTTGAACGCTTTCTGGCAGACATCGTAGCGTTTGCGATAATCAGTGCTGTCATCCACGACACCGGGTGAAAACACCGGTCCATCCTTGGCTTTGCCCTCCTCGAAGACAAGCAGGTCAATCAGTGCTTCGATCTCCGCTGCCGTTGCCTTTTTTGCGGGTTTCTCAGGTTTCGTCGCTTGCTGACCAATTAGAGCCCCAGCACCCAAGAAGGAAGCTAGAGCGATCACGGCAAAAGAAGTCAGGGGGCGATAGGGCATCTCAGCGGTAGTAAATAAACTCCTTCGTGTTGAAGAACGCATGGGCGAGTCGCTCCCATGCATCGGCTGTGTTGCTGCCGAAGTCTTCCAAAGCAGAAACCCAACGCTGCATCTCAATCTCAAGCGGCTGGCGGCCAAGCGCACGGGCGAACATGCTGCGGATGCGATCCTCATGGCTCGCAGCGTTCTCCTTCATCACTTCCGATGCCCAGTGTTTCGCCATCGCATTCACGAACGGGTCATTGAGCATGATGAGGGCCTGCGATGGCACGTTGGTCACGTCGCGGCGGCCGGTGGGCAGTTTGAGATCGGGAAGATTGAAGCCGACGAGGAATTTCGGCGGGTCCATGATCGACATCTGCAAGTAGATCGAGCGACGGCCATTGCCATCGAGCGGACCGGTGAAAAGCCGTTTGAGACCGTCCTCGACACTTCGCGGCGGCAGGATCGGACGACCGTAAAGCTGCGGATCGAGTCTGCCCGACACGGCGAGCAAGGAATCGCGGATCGCTTCCGCTTCGAGACGTCGCGTCGGGTAGTGATGCAGCAGGCGGTTGGAAGGATCTCGCTCCTTCGCCGCGTCGGTAACGAGGCTGGACTGGCGGAAGGTCTGGCTGAGCACGAGCCGGCGCACGAGCTTCTTTGTGGACCAGCCTTCGCGGATGAACTCGCGCGCGAGCCAGTCGAGCAGCGCAGGATGCGAGGGCTTATCGCCGAGCCGCCCGAAATCATCCGGCGTCGCGACCAGCCCTGCGCCGAAGACCCACTGCCACACGCGGTTCACATACACTCGCGCCGTCAGCGGATGCTCAGGATGCAGCAGCGATTCCACAAGTTCGAGCCGACCGCTGCCCTTGCTGGCGGCCACACGGTTCCTGCCATCGAACATGCGCAGAAAATCCGGCTCCACGAGCGCACCCGTGACATCAACATTGCCGCGCACGTTGAGCGGATAGCTCGTCCGCGCCGTCTCGCGCTCGTCCATGCTGTTGACGGTGCGCGGAAAGGCGATCTCACTTTCGACACGGCGATACTCATTCACCAAACCGGCGAGCTTGCCGTCAGGCGTGGCCTTATTGGGCAGCAAACCTTTGACGAGCAGCCAGTCGAGCAACGCACAATCCCCTGATTGCGTTTTGCCATCGCACCAGCGCTTCACGGCGGCGGCAAACCAGCCACAGGCTCGCTGCCAAGGCTCCTTCGGTGGATCGCCATCATACAAAGCGGCGAACGCATCGAGCGCATCTTGCGGCACGCCGCTTGCGTCATGCGAGACGATGCCTGTGATACTCAGCCAGCTTCGTTTGTCATAGCCAAGGTCCTGGTATTTCATGCCCTTTGCCAAGCCTGTGCGCGGAGGGAAATTTGGATTCAGCGCTGACGTGGCAAACTCGATGGTGACCTGTTGCACGCCGTTCTTCAGGCCCGCATCGGCAAAGGATTTCCATTCCGGATCGACGTTCGTGAGAAAGGAGAAGGTTTCATTTTGAAAGGCATGGTCGTCCACCACGATGTGGCCGCTGAACTCACCACCCGCGAGGTTCAGGCTCACGAACTTGCCCGGCACATCCATCTGCGGCGGCATGCGCAGTGCTCCCGGCAGTTTCGATGACAACGCATGAGTATGATAACCGCACGGCAAAAGGCGCGATACGATGGCGTCGCCTTCCAGAGCCACCAGCGGTGTCGCCTCATCGACAAAGCCATGCTTCATGCCATCGCCTTCTCGCACCCATGCTTTGGGGAGCACAGGCAGCTCTGCGAGAGGTTTGTACGTGGCGTTTGCTAAGCGCCGCAGATTGCGCGCTGCCTGCCAATCCGTCTTCGCAGCAGTGAATTCATTCCGCGCTAGCCGGACGAGCGGATACGCGATCTCGTGAATCTGCGGCGTCAGTTTGGCGACATCACCCAAGGTTGTCTGCAAAGCCGCCGGTGTGAGTGACGCGCCGCGCCATGTTATTGCCACTTCGCCTCGAATCGCCGCGCGCAGTTCCTTGAGCTTTGCAATCGCCATGTCGTTCTTTGCGGGAGCGTCGGCGACACGCGAAGTCCAGCGCGGCGTGGTGAAGACGGCGGCGAGCGCGTAGTAGTCGCGCTGCGACACGGCTTCGAGCTTGTGATCGTGGCAGCGCGCGCAGGCGACGGTGGTTGCAAGTAATGCCTTCGAGAAAACATCGATCTTGTTGTTCAG
>JANPIW010000356.1:0-2959 GCA_031425215.1 Verrucomicrobiaceae bacterium | reverse complement strand
CGGCGCGCGGCTGGAGGCGACGACTGTGGTTTGCACGGTGGGGAATGCACCGCATCCGCTGATCCTGGAGCAGGGCAAGTCGGGCGCGCTGCCACTGGCGCGCGGCAAGATCGTGGTGGATGCGACGGGCCGTGTGGATGGCGTGAGCGATGCGTGGTCTGCGGGAGATTGCGCGGCTTTCCCCAAAGCGAATGGCGAGCTGTGCCCCGAGACGGCGCAGTTCGCGCAGCGCCAGGGCGAGCTGCTGGGTGATAATATCGCGGCAAGTGTGTTCGGCCATCCATTGGAGCGCTTCGCCTACGAGAGCCAGGGAGAGCTGGCTGTGATCGGGCACCGCTGCGCGGTGGCGAGCGTGATGGGATTCAATTTCTCAGGCTTCATCGCCTGGTTCTTCTGGCGCACGGTGTATCTCTCGAAGCTGCCGGGCCTGGACCGCAAGCTGCGCGTGGTGGCGGAGTGGACGCTCGATCTGTTCTTCCCGCGCGACATCAATCTGCTCACGCCTCGCTACTCTTCGCTGCTGGAGGAGATGCACCTGGAGCCGGGTGATCCGCTGTTTCATCGCGGCGAGCCTGCTTTCTCGCTCTACGCAGTGAAGTCGGGCCGCATCGACATCGTGGACGAGACAGGAGAGGTGGTGAAAAGCGTGGGCGAGGGCGAGCACTTCGGCGAGCGAGCGCTGCTGGATGACCGGACATGGCACTTCGATGCGCGGGCAAAGGAGGCGAGCGAACTGGTGGCCATCGATGCGCGGACATTCACAAAATTGGTGGGCAGCATGGACACGCTGGAGCGGCTTTTCACCCGGAGCGCCGGGCAATATGTGACGGAGGCTGAGGTGGCGCGCATGGTGGCGCTGCTGCCACAGGAGATGCGCACAAAGATCGCCGCGCAAATCATGACGCGGCCGGTGATCACCCTGGCTGCTGAGATGACGGCAGATGAGGCTCTGGTGGTTTTCCAGCGCACGCCCCACAGTGTTTATCCTGTGATGGACGCCGGCGGCAGGCCGCTCGGAGCGCTCCGTCGTACGGCGCTCTATGAATGGCTGGCGCACCACGATCTGGATCGCAGCCGGAAGGTCGGTGAGATGCCGATCGCGCCTCTGCTGAAAATCGCGCCCGATTGCGCGGTGCCCGAGGTGCTGGAGCAGCTCGTGCGCAATGGCGCCACAAAGGCTGCTGTGACGGACGCGAATGGAAAGCTTGCGGGCATCGTGACTTTCTTCGATCTGCTGCGCGACATCCCGAAAGCCTGAAGACCCACATGCACGACTTCTACGTTCACAACATCAGCCCTTACGTCATCCGCTTCTCGGACAGTTTTGCGATTCACTGGTACGGCCTCGCTTATGTGCTGAGCTTCTATTTCTGCTACCTCGTGATGCGCTTCCTGGCGCGGCGCGGGCTTTCGGAGCTGAAGGAGGACAAGATCGCTGACTTTATCACCATGGTGGCGATCTTTGGCGTCGTGATCGGCGGACGCATCGGCTTTGTGCTGCTCTACGGCATGGAGGATTTTTTCGCGGCTCCGCTTGAAACGCTCAAGCTCTGGAAGGGCGGCATGTCGAGCCACGGCGGCATCGCGGGAGTTTTTCTCTTCACGCTCTGGTACGCGCGGCGGCATCGCATCTCGTGGGCCGGTCTGGGGGACACGCTGGTTTGCGGCGCACCGCTGGGACTGCTGCTCGGCCGCACCGCAAACTTCATCAACGGCGAGCTGTACGGTCGTGCAACGGATGTGGCCTGGGCGATGAAGTTTCCAACTGAAATGGTCGGAAGGCTTCCAGAAAACTTGCGGCACAGCCCGGAGATTCTGGAGTTTGCGCGGCAGACACCTGGAGGCGAGGCGGAGTTCATCGCCTCACTGACGCCACGGCACCCATCCCAAATCTATGAGGCGCTGGGCGAGGGGCTGCTGCTTTTTCTCGTGCTGCTGCTCACGCGTCTTCGTTTCCCGAAACTTCCGCACGGCATACTCACCGCGATGTTCTTCATCTTCTACGCGGTGATACGCATCGCATTGGAGAACTATCGCGAGCCGGATTCAGAACTGATTTTTGGTGTGACGAAGGGCCAGTTCTATTCCCTCTTCATGATCGCCATCGGTCTCGCGTTCTTGATCAACGCACTGGTCCGGCGCAAAGAAAAGAGGGAGGTCGCTGATGACGACCTCCCTCCTGCATAATTTTGCTTTTGCCTCCGCTGCTGCAGTTCAAGATTTGGTCTCGACCACCGTGGTGGGCGGTGCGGGCGTGGTGGACTTCGGCGTGTAGTAATACGAGGCGTAGTTGTAGTATGTGTACTCCTTCAGGTTTGTGCTGGAGCGGTTCAGAATCACACCGCCGACATTGACCTGACGTTCGTACAGCAGGTCGAGCGCCTTGCCCGTGAGACGCGCCATGGTCGAGGACATACGCACAATGAACAGTACGGTGTCGAGCTTCGGTGCGAAGGAGGCCGTGTCATCAGCTACGAGAACGGGCGCGCTGTCGAAGATGACGTAATCGTACTCGTCGGCCATCTCCTTGAGCATTTCGTCGGCTGTCTTGGAGAGCAGCATCTCGGAGGTCTGATCGAGCACCTCGCCGCGAGCGAGAAGGTCCAGACCACGCGTGCTGGTTTCCTGGACGGCGTCGCGCCAGTGAACCTTGCCACGGAGAACTTCACTAAGACCGGGAGAGACAGGAGCTTTGAATAGCTCGTTCACACCACCGCGACGAAGGTCACAGTCACCAAGAAGAACGCGCGCCCCGGCGAGGGCCATGGTGATGGCCAAGTTCGAAACCACGGTGGTCTTGCCTTCATTGGGCACAGCGCTGGTGATGAGAATGGTCTTGGGGATCTTGCCGCGCCAGTTTTTAAATAGAATGGAGGAGCGGACATTGCGGAACGCCTCGGCGTAAAGATGTCGATCATCGTTCGAGCGAAGCAGAGCCACGTCGCCGCGCTGACGCTGC
>JANPIW010000355.1:0-9497 GCA_031425215.1 Verrucomicrobiaceae bacterium | reverse complement strand
CCGTGCTCGGCGTGCAGCACATAGGCGACATCGAGCGTCTGCTCCGCTTCCTTGCTGGGCACCTCTCCGCTCATGAGGTACAAAAAGTGGGCGGCCTCGCTGAGGTCTTTGCGGATCGGCGGCAGCTCGAGGCCGTGGCGCGCACGATGAAAGCACGCGGCGACGATGCCGATCTGCGCGATGAGCTTGATGCCGTTGGCCATGTCCTTGCCCATGTCGAGATCGTGCCGGTCCGTGTCGTAGCAGCCGAGCATCGACACAGCGCTGCGCATCACGTCGATGGGGCGGGCCGTTTTGGGCGCGCCCTTCAAATAATCGATCACACCCTGCGGCAGCTCGCGCTCGGCACGCAGCGCGGTAGTGAGTTTTTCCAGCTCGGTTTTCGTGGGCAGGTGATTGTGATAGAGAAGGTGGACGCACTCCTCGAAGGTGATCTTCCCTGCCAGCTCATTGATGTCGTAGCCGCAGTACAACAACACGCCTTCCGCGCCGCGCACGTCTCCGATCCGAGTTTCTGCTGCGACGATTCCTTCGAGTCCTTTTGCGATGACGGCCATTTTTTTGCTGTGCGTGAAGTTTGGGACAGGGACTTAGCGAGCCGGGTGAATGGCTCAACCGAAAAGATGTTCACAAGATGAAGAAGGAGCGCCAAGTGCTTCGTTTCTGGCAATCGAACGCTTGTCGGAGCGGTGGTCGGTGAGCGGCGGAATGCGAGGTAAAATCATGGAGGGGTAAAATCATGTTCTGAATTGCTCCCAATGATTTTACCCCATCATGATTTTACCAAGGCTGTTTTCGTCACGTCGTGAGCGTGATCACGCACTCCAAGTGCCGCGTCTGCGGAAACAGGTCAAAGGGCCGCACCCGGCTCACGCTGAAGCCAGCCTCAGTGAAGCGGACGAGGTCGCGCATCTGTGTGGCGGGATTGCACGACACATAAACCACGGCGCGCGGGCGAAAGGCGAGGAGCTGGTCCAGGAAATCCGCGCTGCATCCGGCGCGCGGCGGATCAACGATGACGACAGTGTCCGCCGCCGCGTGTGTCACGCCCTCGAAGATGCGGCGCGCATCGGCGGCCAGGAAGGTGCAGTTCGTGATGCCATTGATGTCCGCGTTGTGTCGCGCCTTGACCACAGCAGATTCGGAAATTTCCACGCCACTCACGCTTTCAAAATGCTCTGCGGCGCAGAGGCCGAAGAGTCCGCTGCCGCAATACGCGTCCAGCAGGAATCGCGCGCCGCTCGCCAGTGCCTCGGCGATGACGTGATCGACAAACGCCGGGAGCAGGAAGGGATTGTTTTGGAAAAAGTCGCCAGCTTGAAATTCCAAACGCACTTCGTCCACGCGCTCGATTGCTTTTTCATCAGCGCGTGTGAGCACAGCGCCATCAGACGCGCGCATCAGCAGCGTGGCGCCGTGCTTCAGCGCGGCGGCGCCCGAGCGCGCCTGCTCGCGCACCGCCGCCAGCGCCTCGTTCAGCTCCGGCATCGCGATCTCGCATCGCGGCACATCCACGATGCTGCTGCGGGTGCCGGCGCGCAGGAAACCAATCGCGCCGATCTCCCCCTCCTTCGGCGCGTGAAAATGCGGCGTGATCTTTGAGCGGTATCCAAACTCACGCGGCGACGGCACGACCGGCTCCACCGTCGCATCGATCCTCGCCATGAGTTGCAGCAGCTCGGCCACCTGACGCTGCTTCCATTCGAGCTGCGCGCTGTAGGCCAGGTTTTGGTACTGGCAGCCGCCGCATCTGCCAAAGAGCGCGCAACGTGGATCCACGCGATCCGGCGACGGCTCGATCACGCGTACGAGATCAGCATCGCTGTAGTTTTTGTGATTGCGGAAGACGCGGCACACCACCATCTCACCCGGCAGCGCGAAAGCGACGAACACCACCCAGCCATCCACGCGCGCCACACCCACGCCCTCGTTCGTGAGACTCTCGATGCGCACCTCCATCTCGTGATGATACGCGAAGGGGTGAGGTTTGAATTTGTGCGGCACTCGGGTTTCCATGTCCGTCTTCTTTAGCGGAAAAATTCAGCGCGGCGCGGAAAAAGGTTCTGTGTGCAAGAGCCGACGGTGCTTCGCGTTTTTCGCAGCCGCCATGCGCTCACTCATCACTCTAGCACTTGCTGCCATCACCTCGCTCGCCATCGCGGCGGACAAGCCGAACATCATTTACATCCTGTGCGATGACCTCGGCTACGGGGATGTGAAGGTGCTCAACGCGGAAGGAAAAATCGCCACGCCGCACATGGACCGTCTTGCGCGCGGCGGGATGTATTTTACGGACGCGCACAGCGGCTCGTCCGTCTGCACACCGACG
Organism: Verrucomicrobiaceae bacterium; assembly: GCA_031425215.1. Lineage (GTDB taxonomy): Bacteria > Verrucomicrobiota > Verrucomicrobiia > Verrucomicrobiales > Verrucomicrobiaceae > JANPIW01. The sequence goes on along the minus strand of JANPIW010000355.1, from coordinate 7,168 downwards.
CGCTACGGCGTGATGACGGGCCGTTACGCATGGCGCACCAAATTGCACAGCGGCGTGCTCGGCGGTCTCAGCCCGCGTCTCATCGAGCAAGGGCGCGAAACCGTCGCCAGCCTGCTGAAGAAAAACGGCTATCACACCGCCTGCATCGGCAAATGGCACCTCGGCATGGACTGGGCGCGCATCGACAACAAACCGGTGAGCGCGCTGAACATTGAGCCGCGCGAGCAGGTGTGGAATGTCGATTACGCGGGGCCCATCACAAACGGCCCCAACGCCGTCGGCTTTGATTATTACTACGGCATCAGCGCCTCGCTCGACATGATCCCGTACACGTTCATCGAGAATGACAAGGTCACGATCCTGCCGACGGAGGACAAAAAGTTCGCGCTAACTGAGGGCCGCGACGACGGCAAATTTTGCCGCGAGGGGCCGACCGCGCCCGGCTTTCACACCTCGCAGGTGCTGCCAGCGTTCACGGAAAAAATCGTGTCGCACATCGGCCAGCGCGCTGCTGATGCGAAGAGCGGCAAGCCGTTCTTTGTCTATCTCCCGCTCGCCTCACCACACACGCCCATCGCGCCGACGAAGGAGTGGCAAGGCAAGAGCGGCATCAGTCCGTATGCGGATTTCGTGATGCAAACGGATGCCACCATCGGCGCGATCCTCGATGCGCTGGAGAAAAACGGCGTCGCCAAAGACACGCTCGTCATCATGACGAGCGACAACGGCTGCTCGCCCAGCGCGAATTTCCCCGAGCTGAAAGAGCATGGTCACAATCCGAGCTTCACATTTCGCGGCCACAAAGCCGACGTGTTCGATGGCGGCCACCGTGTGCCTTTCCTCATGCAATGGCCCGCCAAGATCAAAGCCGGCGGGAAGAGCGATCAGACCACCTGCCTCACCGACTTCATGGCGACCGTGGCCGACATCCTCGACGTGAAACTCGCCGACAACACCGCCGAGGACAGCGTGAGCATCCTCCCCGCCATGCTCGGCGAGGACAAGGCACCGTTGCGCGAGGCCACCGTGCATCACTCCATCAACGGCAGCTTCGTCATCCGTCAGGGCCAGTGGAAGCTCGCCTTCTGCCCCGACTCCGGTGGCTGGAGCGATCCCAAGCCCGGCAACCCGATCGTGAAAACCCTGCCGCCCGTGCAGCTCTACGACCTCGCCACCGACATGGGGGAGCAGACCAATGTGCAGGACAAGCACCCCGAGATTGTCGCCAAGCTCACCGACCTGATGAAGAAATACATCGCCGACGGCCGCAGCACACCCGGAGAAAAACAAGCCAACGCCGAGGAAGTGCCTCTCATTCCGAAAGCGGCAGCGAAGAACGCTGGGAAGAAGAAAGGCGCTGGCAAAAAGAAGAAGGAGTGACTCGCACGCGGAGCACCGCGCAAAAAAACGGGGGCAACCTTTCGGCCGCCCCCGTTCGGAATCGTTGCCTTACTTCTTCCCCTTCGGCTTCTTGCCAGCCTTGAGGTCGTTGTACATTTGGAAGGCTTGCTTGGGATTGAGACCCTCATGCACCACGCCGCGCACGGCCTGCATCATCGCCACAGGCGCGTCGGCCTGGAAGATGTTGCGGCCCATGTCCACGCCGTTGGCACCCTCGTTGATGGCGTTGTAGCACATCTTCAGCGCGTCCAGCTCCGGGAGCTTTTTGCCGCCGGCGATCACGATGGGCACGGGGCAGCAGCTCGTGATCGTGTCAAAGCCTTCTTCCGTGTAGTAGCATTTCACCACGTTCGCGCCCAGCTCGGCCATGATGCGTGTGGCGAGGCGGAAGTACTGTGCGTTGCGCGCCATCGCGCGACCCACGGCGACGACGCCCATGACGCCGATGCCATAGCGGCTCGCGGCATCAACGAGGTCGGTCATGTTTTTCAGTGACTGACGTTCATAAGCGCTGCCGACAAAGACCTGCACGGCGAGGATGCTCGCGTTGAGGCGGATGGCTTCCTCAATATTCAGCGCGGTGCTTTCATTCGAGAGCGGCTCGAAACCAGGGCGGGAAAACTTCGCCTTCTTGCCGTCGATCTCGCCCTCCCATTCCTCCATCGGGCTGACCATCGAGGTGCCGCCGCTGGCACGCAGGGCGATGGCCTTGGTGGTGCTGGCGGGAATGACCGAGCGCTGGATGCCACGCGTGAGCATGAGGCAGTCCGCATAAGGTTCGAGAGGCAGGATCGTCTGATCCACGCGCTCAAGACCGGTCGTCGGCCCCTGGAAATAGCCGTGATCGAAAGCGAGCATCACGGTGCGTCCATCCTTTGGATTGAAGACGCGGCTCAGTCGGTTCTTGAGGCCCCAATCATACTGATGCGAGCCTTTCAAAAAGAATCCCGGCGCGGCCTGCGGGATGCTGGTGAAGTATTCCTTTTCTTTCTTGTCCGAAGCGCTGGTCTGGATGTCTGCCATGGTGGTAATGAGGTGTGATGGGTTGCCCCGGAAAATCGGGGCCTGACTTATGAGCACGAAACCCTGGCGCGCAAGCAGGGCTTTCGCAGAACGATTCACCCCGCAGAGCTCCCCGGCTCCTGCCTGACTGCGAAAGCAACCTGTTGCCTTGGATCGGTCAGATTAAATGGTCGAGGAGCGGCGGCGGCGGAAGAAGAGTCCGAGGAGTCCGAAGAGAAGCAGCATGACACGGCTAGGCTCGGGGACGACGACAAGGATGCCGTAGCTCTGGAAGGCAGTGGTGTCCCAACTGAATCCGCTGATGCTCGGAAGATCGATGTCGCCGGCCGAGGTGCCACCGGCTGCGATGCCCGAGCCGGGACCGTTGGTGAAGCTGCCGCCAAATGGGAGGGCCTGGTTCCAGTCGATGAGATTGAAGACCATGCCGTAGGAGATGGCACCGAGGGTGTTGTCGAGGATGCGGACCGAGCCGTTGCCGAAGGTGGGATCAAGACGGTTTCCAATGGTAAGGTTGGAGCCGGTTCCTGTGAGGTTGATGTAGTCCATGTCTGTGGAAGCGGTTGGGGCGACATTCCACAGAGCGAGCTGACCTGGGTTTGCAAGGAGGTAAGCTGCGGCATTTGTATAGGTGCCGGCAATGATGTCGGCCGCGACACCGGTATCGGTATAGGTCGGGGCTTGAACGCCGAGCTGGATTTGGGAGTTGGTGTTCACAACGAGCGCGGTGCTGCTTGCTGGGGTGAGGGTGAGGGTTCCATTGGCTCCACCGAGCGAGGCACCTGGAGCGAGGATGCCCAGGGTGGTGGTTCCATTGCCGAGGGTGACCGAGCCATTGAGAGTGCCGTCACCTGAGAGTATCGCGGCGTTGGAGAGGACAGCGCTGGTTTCTGCAACTGTGACCGCGCCGGTGCTGATGCTGCCGGTGCTGGTGACATGGAGCTGGCCGTCACTGACGGTGGTGGCGCCAGTGTAGGTGTTGACGGCGGTGAAGGTCAGGGTGCCTGTGCCGGTTTTGGTCAGTCCGTCGCCAGCGCTGCCCGAGCCGTTGGAGATGACGGCGGAGACGGTCACTTCCTCCGTTGCACCAGTGCTGTCACCGATATTGAAGGTGCGGACTACAGCTCCGGGAAGTGCAACTCCCACCGCCGTGCCGCCGAGGGAGATGTTGCCTGAAATGGTGGCACCGGCGGGAGCGCTGGCACCGTTGTAGGTCACGCCACCGGCGAGGAGGGTGAGTGTGCCTGCGCCGGTCTGCACCGTGGAGACGCTGGCCGCAGCACCTGAGATGGACAAGGATGCGATGCCGTCACTGAAGCCATTCAGGTTGAGGTTGGCCGTCGCACCTGTGGGGTTGAGTGTGACGACGGTGGAGTTTGGCAGCACATCGTTGGCGGCGCTGGTGATGCTGCCGGCGCTGATGAGGGTGGAGCCGCTGTAGCTGTTGGGGCCGCCGAGGGTCTGGGTGCCGGTGCCTTGCTTCACGATGTTGAGCGTGGAGCCGATGTTGTTGGTGATCACGCCGCCGAAGCCGGTGTTGTTGGAATCGCCGAAGGTGAAGGTGCGTGTGTTGGCGGCGGACTCGGAGTTGGTGATCATGCCGCCCGTGGTGTTGCTGTTACCGGAAAGGGAGGCAACAGTGACGTTGGTGGCATTGAGGTCGAGGGTGCCGCCGACGTTGACGCTGAGGGAATTGGTGGTGGGGATGGCCGCGCCTGCGGTGACTCGGAGCATGCCGCCATCGACGGTCACTCCACCTGTGAAGGAGTTGCCTGCATTTCCCAGAACGAGGATGCCGTTGCCGGACTTGGTGATGCCGCCATTGCTGATCACGCCGCCGATGGTGGCGGTAACCTGCGGGCTGGTGACGCTGAGGGTGCGGTTAGCCGCGCCGAGGTCCACGATGCCGTTAAGGGTCAAGTTATGGGTCGCCGCAGTGCCGCCGAAGGTGAAGTTGCCATTCACCGTCACTGAATTGGCGATGGTGCGGGCCGTGTTGTCGCTCTGAATCGTGGTGCCGTTGGCGATGGCGAGCGTGCCGGTCCCCAGCGGGCCTGCGGTGACGGTGGCTCCGACGGTGCCCGGAGTGCTGGCGGCACCTATGATGAGCGTACCGGCATTCAAGTTGAGGCCAGTGGTCCAGGTGCTGGTGGTGCTGGTGAGCGCTAGACCGCCGACACCTGCCTTGGCGATCGGACCGGTGTGAACACCAGTGTTCTGGACGATCTGCGCGGCGATCTGAAGACCGGCCACGTTGGCCCCGGCGTTTATGGTGATGGTCGGATTGGCCGTGCTGAACATGAGTGCGGATCCCGTGCCACCGCTGATCGTGGGCACCTGGCTCAGATTGTCATTCGTTGAAGTGATTCCAGAGACAACCACGCGATGCAATTGCGTGGCGACTGGAGTGCCAAGGGCCAAGGTTGGGTTACCCGCGCCACCGTTGCCGTTGAAGGTCACTGCACCGAGGGTGTTGGTGATGGTGGTGAGAGGGGAGGTCACTGCATAGGCTGGATAGGTCAGCGAGCCAGCACCATTGATGGTCACCGCCGTGCCGGAGGCAATCGCACCGTAAATGGTCGTGCCACTCATGTTGACGGCACCGCCGTTGATGACGAGGCCGCCTGTGGTGGGCACCACGACTTCACCGGGGCGCGTCGGGCTGAGGGTGAGTGTGGTCCCGTTGTTCACCACCGTGCCACCGCTGTAGGTGTTGCCGGGGGTGCCGAGGTTGACTGCACCCGCAGCAATCGCCGTCGTGGCTGCGTTGGAGAGGGTGACGGTCGTGCCAACGATGGACGTGATGGTCGTCCCGGACGGGAGGCCCGCAGTATTGCCGAGGACGAGCTGGCCGACGAACATGGTGGCCGCCTGAGCAGCCGTGACCCCGGAGAGGGTGCTGCCGATGGGGATGCTCACACCGGCAAGGACAGATGTTCCGACGGAGCCGAAGGTGAGGAAGTTGTTCGCGGCCGCTGTGGTGGCATTTGAAAGCGTGATACTCACACCCGGAGTGATGGCGGTGATGGTGGTGCTGGCCGGGATGCCAGGGCCGCTCACACCTTGACCCACGAAGAGGTTGGTCGTGGCCGTCATGTTCACCACGTTCGTGGTGCCATCGGTGGTTGCCGCAAGCTGGAGCGTGGAGGCGCCGTTCGTCACGGCGAAGGTGCTGCCACCCGTTCCCGACGAGAAGATCACCTTGTTTGTGCCGGTGATGCGCGAATTGATCGTCAGCGTGCTCTGGTTGTTGAAGAGGAGCAACTCAGCGCCGGACGAGGTGATGCGACCGAAGTCCACCTGCTGGCCGAGGGCACCAGTGATGTTGCCGCTCCTCAGGAAGCCGCCGGAGGCCAAGGTGAGTGTATCGCTGAACACACCCGTGTAGATGATATTGTTGCCAGCAGTCGTGGGTGCCCAGGTGACGGAATTGAACGTGCGGGCACCGGGGACTTGGTAGTTGAAGTTACCAGAATACCTTCCGTTGTTTGTCGCTGCAGTGGCAGGCATGTCGCCGCCGTCCGTGTCGTTCGTGGTGTGGGCCGTGAAGCCTGAGCCGGTGTCGCCGAGCAGACCCACGCCGATGGCACCCGTCGTCGAGGCCGTGGAGAGGTAGGTGAGGAAGTCGGTGCCGTTGCCGATCGCCCAGCCGCCGATGATGTTGTTGGTCAGCAGTGAAGCACCGTTGGAGAAGGTCACCTGGCCGCTCTGGCCGCCGCTAGCGGCGATGCCACGACCGATCTGGCCGGTGGTGGAGGACATGATGAGCACGGCACCGGAGCCAGCGGTGCGAGACAGGGCACCTGCACTGAGGTTGAGGCTGCCACCGAGACCAGCTTGTGCGGCGATGGTGATGTTATTCTGGCCTGCAAGGAGGTTCACGGCACCGGCGGTGGCGCTGGTTTCAGCTTCGACACGAGGCGTGATGGTCAGGGTGCCGCCGGTGAAGTTGAGGGCGGAAGTGCCGGTGCGGGCGGCCACATGGGAGAGGCCGTTGTTGCGCAGGTCGAGGGTGGCGTAATTGAGATTCACCGCGCCGCCACCGGTGATGGCACCGCTGTCCTGGAGGATGAGCGAGTTGGCGCGGATGGTGGTGCTGCCGGTGTAGTATTGGGTACCGGTAAGGGTCCAAGCAGAGGCACCAGTCTTGTCCACGGCGAGGTTGTTCTCATTGGCGGTGCCACCGCTGACACCGAGGGTGCCAGCGAAGGTGGTGGCCCCTGACTGTGCCGTGTAGAGGGTGGCGAGGGTGGCGCTGTCGTTGACGATGGAGCCAGCGGTGTTGGGCAGAATGTTAGCCGTGGTGTTGGTGACCTGGCGGACGGCTTGATTGAAGCCGTTGAGCTTGAAGGTGCCGCCATTGACCACGAGGTCTGAGGTTGTCACCGCGCCTGCGGTTGGCACGACGAGAAGGGTATTGGTGCTGCCCAGGGTGACGGTGCCTTCGTTGACAAAGGTGGCGCCGGTGTTGTAGCTGCTGCCGTTGAGCGTGAGGATGCCGACACCGGCTTTTACGATGCCACCCGCACCGAGGATGGAACTGCCTACGGTGAGATCACCCACCGTTTGAAACGAGAGCAAAGCGGCTCCTGCGGTGATGGCACCCTGGTTGATGCCGACGTTGCCGGTGTTGGCGAGGATGGCGCCGCTGGTGAGGGTGAGGGTGTTGAGCGTGCCGGCGTGGCCGAAATCAAGGCCGGTCGCGCTTTGCGTGGTGGTCATCTGATTGCCCTGGGACATCAGACCG
>JANPIW010000354.1:0-19851 GCA_031425215.1 Verrucomicrobiaceae bacterium | reverse complement strand
CGATGAAGTGATAGCCCGCCACGCCAATTCCTAGTGCCACTGCTATGATCAGCGCCGATATGATGAAGTGCCGCGCAATCCTGTGGATGAACAAGCTGCCGGGGATGATGGGTTCGTTTTTAGATTCGTAGTTCATTCTTTTCTCAAGCCAGGTGACGCGACAAACGAGATCACCTCCTTCGATTGCAGCAGATCAAAAACGCGCACCACGCCATCGTGACTGCCGGTGACAAGCAGCGGGCCTGCTCCCGAGCGTGTGAAAATTTCCATCGCATTCACCCGATCATCGTGACGTGCGAGCTTGTCCTTCACCGCGCGAGTCTCGGGGTTCACCGACGCGACAAGGCCGTTCGACATCGCGGCGACTGGCATGGCGTCGATGAAGCCGAGCTGCAGTACCTCGACGCGGCCTGGGCGCAAAGAGGTGTTGGCTTTGCTGTCGCCGACGCGATCCCAGCGGCGCACGAGCCCGGTGGTGTCGCCGGAGAGCACCTCTTTGCTGTCGCTGGTGTAAGCGAGGCTGAGCACGGCTGTCTCGTGACCGGTATGCGTGGCTTCGATTTCGCCGCTCGCAGGGAAGAGCAGGCGCGCGGTGCGGTCGCGGCTGGCGGTGGCGAGGTGCTTGCCATCGGGGCTGAAACAAAGCGCGGTGATCCAGTCGGCGTGCGGCTCCGTGTCCCAGAGTTTTTTTCCGTCAGGCATCGAGAAGAGCCGCGCGCGGTTGTCCGCGCCACCAGTGGCGAGGAGGCTGCCGTCGCGGCTGCACGCCAGGGCGAGCACGCTGTCGCGCGTGGTGAGGATGCGTCTCGTGGCCTTGCGCTTGTCTGTGTCGATGAGCCAGACCTCGCCGGAGCGCATCGGCGATCCGCCCGCGACAGCGAGCGTCTTGCTCGTGCCGACGCGGCAAATTGCATTCACCTGCTCCGGCATGTTTGCGATGCGAGCTGTGAGTTTGCCGGTGAGCGCGTCCCAAAGCGTGATCTCGTGATAGCCGCTCACGGCGATGGTGGCGCCGTCGTTGATCACCGCCAGGGCCGTGACAGGCAGCGGACGCGGATATTTTTCCGGCGCTCCGGGCCGTGGCTGCTCGGGCAGCAGCGTGGCGAGCGCGGTGTTCGCATCCTTGCCATCAAACTTCGCTCCTTCCGCGATCCACTGGCGGATGAGGGCCTGTTGTTTCTCCGGCAGCGCGTCTCCTTTGCGCGGCATGCGCTCGTCCTCGTCATGGGATGCGATCAGGCGGAGCAACTCGCTCTCGTCCGGCTTCCCAGCAATAACGGGGCGCGATTTGCTGTCGCCGGGTTTTAGCAGCGCGGAGAAATGGTCCATGCGATACGCGCCCTTGGATTTTCCCTCGCGGTGGCACTCGACGCACTGACGGACAAAGATGGGCGCGATATCGCGCACGAAGCTCACGGCTCCGACTGCGGGACTGTGCGTCGCGAGGAGGATCGCGATGAGAATGGACGGGGATTTTGTCACGGCACTCTAAACGCCCAAGCTCCCCGTTTCTTCCCCTTCGCCTCGCGCTCCAGACCGGTGAGATGCTGCTCAAACTCTCGCTCGCTCCTTCCATCCGGCAGCCGCGCGCCATCGGTGTGAATGCGAGCGAGTCCGGCCTTCACGAGCTTCTCTGACAAGTCCTCCGCGCCGCCTTTCTCATCGAAGATCACAAACGCATAAACACGCTCGCCGCCATGGACGCGGTGCCAGCGTGTGTGAATCGTGAAGGGGCGGCTCTGCAACAGTGCCAGGGTGAAATCGCGCGCCTTCATGCCAATGCCGGTCGTCTGCTCCATTGTGAGGCCGCCGAAGTACCTGCTCTGTTCCGCTATGCGCTCACCGTTGTATTGATGCAGTTGCTTTTCCGGCGCGTCGGCAAAGTAGAGTCGGAACTCGTAATCCTCACCGTCATGCGCGAAGTGGAAGCTGTCGCCGTCATTGTCTTTGTGCGGCACGAGGCGCGCATTGCGGATGACGGTGAACTCCGCCGTGACCTGCCGCCTTTCCGCCGGAGCATCCGCCTGCGAGTCGAGCCAGAACTTCAGCACGATGACCGCCGCGACGAGCAGCAGCCAGAAGAGATTGATCAGCCGCCTGCCCATGCGCCGCGCTTACCAGCGGTAATGGCCGGTGATTTTCCAGGCGCGCAGCGCGTCCTCACGTTGCGCGCCGCGACCCACATTGTGAATGATGAGAGGGCGCTCCGTTCCTTCCGCTTTCTCCGCCGCGACGATGCCGATGTGCGGCAGATTCCCCGGCAGCATCCACGTCACGAGATCGCCCGTGAGAAAGTCCGCGTCGTTGTCCGTGACCGGGAGGGTTTTGCCTTTGCGCTGGAAGAACCGCATGAGATTAGGCACGCGGCGGTGGTCGATGTTCTTGTCCGTGCGCTTCAAGCCCCAGGTCTTCGGATACTTCGAAAAGTTCGCCGCCATGTCCTCATGCACGAGCTTTTGCAGATCGACACCGTGCTTCCTCAGCGCGCGGATCACCACATCGCAGCACACTCCGCGCTCCAACGGCACATCGCCGCCGGGATAGGCGAGCGTGGCGTAGGCCGGATCGTAATGCAGCGTCACTCCCACCTGCTCAAAGGCCGCCGCCGCGAGCGCCGTGCCGGAGATTTGTGCCGCTGGTTGCGCGCGGGAAACCAGCGAGAGGAGTGCTGCTGCGAGGAAAATGAATCGTTTCATGCCGCCGTTCTGTCATCACGCATGGTTTTGTGTCACGAAAAAAGGCAGGCCATTGCTGACCTGCCTGATTTTGAGATGGTGCCTGCCCGGCTTTAGACGAGGCCCGCGCCTTTGAGCGTGGCGTAGGCGCCGTTCTTGTCGAGCGTCTTGAGCGCGCGGGCGGTGAGCTTCACAGTCACGTACTTCTTTAGCTCGGACACCCAGATGCGCTTGGTGCGCAGGTTTGGCAGGATGATGCGCTTGACGCGCTTGGTGATGTGCCGTCCGATACCGCCCTTTTTCTTGGCTTTACCGCTGCGGTGGATGTGATGTCCGCGCGTGACGCCGACTCCTGTGACTTGACATACTTTGGCCATGATTGTGCTCGGGTTAAAATTGGGGCGCGGAGACTAGTCGAGATGGGCGGGCCGTCAAGCGGCGAGATGAGCAGGAGGCTGCACGGATGTCCGGCCTGTTTCCCCCCGCCTTTCCTGCGACTCTTAGCGCCGGGATTAGCTTTCTGTCGCAGCATTCTCGACATGCGCCGCGCATTGCCGTACACTGCGCGCGATGTCGTCTGTGGATTCGAAACTCTTCATGCCCGCGCTGCTCCATCTGGCAGCAGGTTTGGTTTGCGCAGTCGTGCTCCACGCGGAGGACGCAAAGCCTGCCACTCCAGCGGCGATCCCGGACACGAACGACGGCAGCACTTTATATAAGACCGTGTGTACCGCCTGCCACGGACCGCGCGGAGAGGGGAACGACCTGATCAAATCGCCCTCCATAGCCGGACTGCCGGCATGGTATGCGCGCTCGCAGATTGCCAGCTTCCGCGAGGGACGACGCGGACATGATGTGAAGGACACGCAGGGCATGCTCATGGCCGCCATCGCGCGGATGCTCAAGCCGGAGCAGATCGCAGCCGTGTCCGCGCACATTGAATCCATGCCGCTCGTGATCCTGGCGCCATCGAAAGCAGACGCGAAGAATGATCTGCAAAACGGCATGTTCATCTGGCAGGACCGCTGCATGGAATGCCACCGCTACAATGGCACAGGCGAGCTGGCCTTCGGCAGCCCGCCGCTCATCGGCCTGCAGGACTGGTATCTCATCTCGCAGATCGAGAATTTCAAAAACGGACGCCGTGGCACCGCGCAGGGCGACGTGAACGGCGCGAAGATGGTGTTCTCTTCGAGCTTCATCGAGGACGCTCAATCTCTGCGCGACGTGGTGGCCTACATCATGACGCTCAACCCGCCAGCGCCTCCGTCGGGATCGAGTGATCCATTCGAGAAAGCAAACAACGCAAAGAAGGCCAAGGACGCGACTGAGGAAAAAATCAACCGGCATGGAGAGTGAAAGGGCCAGCTTTAGGCTGTGAGGAAAGGCTGTCTTCCCACGTTAAGCATCGCTGATGAATCGCTTCGCATCCGCACAACAAACCCGCCGCGCCTTTCTCGGCAACACATCGCAGGGCCTCGGCGCCGTGGCGCTGGCATCGTTCATGAGGCCAGCCATAGCAACACCGATGCAGGGTGTGCTGGGCAAACTGCCGCTCCCGCAGAAAGCGAAACGCGTGATCTGGCTCACGATGGCGGGCGGACCATCGCATCTGGAGACGTTTGATCCGAAACCGAAACTGGCGGCGATGGACGGCAAGCCGATGCCGGAATCCTTCACGAAAGGGCAGCAGCTCGCCCAGCTCCAAGGCAAGCCGCTGAACTGCTTCGGGCCGCAGCACAAGTTCGCGAAGTTCGGGAACTCGCAGACGGAAATCTGCGAGCTGTTTCCACAGATTGGAAGCGTGATTGACGACATCTGCCTGATCCGCTCGATGACCACGGATGCGATCAATCACGATCCAGCGCACATGTTCATGAACACCGGCTCGCAAATCCCCGGTCGTCCCAGCATGGGATCGTGGATCACTTACGGCCTGGGCACCGAGGCGGCGGACTTGCCAGGATTTGTCGTTTTGACCTCGCTGGGCCAGGGCGGGCAAAACCAACCCATCGCGGCACGGCAATGGAGCAGCGGCTTCCTGCCGTCGAAACATCAAGGCGTGCAACTCCGCGCCAAAGGTGATCCGGTTTTGTATCTCACCAATCCCGGCGGCGTCACGCGCGAGCGCCAGGGCGCCGATGTCGCGGCGATCAATGCACTCAACAAGGCGCACGACGCCCTCGTCGATGATCCCGAGATCGCCACGCGCATCGCGCAGTATGAGATGGCGTTTCAAATGCAGGCCAGTGTGCCCGATTTGATGGATGTGAGCAAAGAGGGCGCGAAGACGCTGGAGCTGTACGGCTGCCAGCCGGGTGACGGCTCCTTCGCGTCAAATTGCCTGCTCGCGCGTCGTCTCGCCGAGCGCGGCACGCGGTTCATCCAGCTCTATCACAAGGACTGGGATCATCACGGCGGCGTGAAGGAAGGCGTGGCGCTCAAGGCGAAGGAAATCGACCGCGCGTGCATGGCGCTCATCACCGATCTCAAACAGCGCGGCATGTTGGACGAGACACTCATCGTCTGGGCCGGAGAGTTCGGCCGCACCCCGATGTCGCAAGGCGGCAGCGGACGCGATCACCACAACAAAGCCATGTCCGTGTGGCTGACTGGCGCGGGAATCAAAGGCGGCATCGTGCATGGCGCGACGGACGACCTCGGTTACGCGGCCATCGAGAAGATCACGACCGTGCATGACCTGCACGCGACGATGCTTCATCAGCTCGGCATCAATCACAACGCCTTCAGCTTCAAGTTCCAGGGCCTCGACGCCCGTCTCAGTGGTGTTGAGGGCGCAAAAGTCATCAAGGACATTTTGGTCTGATGCCCAAAACGGGTGGGCAATGCAAAATTCCGCTTTGAACCGCGAGATAGAGGGCCGCTCTGTTGGAGATTTTTTTGACTAAGTTTGCAACAACACGGATTCAAATGGCACACTGGTCGGAGAGACCCGAAATAGCGAGGTCGTTTAGCTGGCGCGTGAAGCTGCTCCTTTTGTCGTGAAGAATATTCTCCTTTCAATCTTGTTCGCAGCAGACGCTGTTTGCGCGCAACAAGCGATCACTTTCCCCGCCGACAGCGGCGTGCTCGATGTGCGCGAATTTGGCGCGACACCCGATGACGCCACTGACGACACGGTGTCGATTCAAAAAGCGCTGGATGCTTTCCCGAACGGGAACCGCATCGTCTTTCTGCCAGCGGGGACGTGGATTGTCACAGACACGCTGCGCTGGCCGAAGGGAGAGGGCGGCAATGGCGAAAAGCGCACGATTTTACAAGGAGCGGGCATGACGCTTACGAAATTGCGTCTGCCTGACGCGACGGCGGGTTTTGCTGACGAACCGAAGGCTCTGATCTGGACGGGACAAAAACCGGCGCAGCGGTTCCGCAACGCGGTGCGTGATCTGACCATCGAAATCGCAAGGGGCAACCCGCAGGCCATCGGCATGCAGTTCAACGCAAGCAACCAAGGCTGCATCCGCAATGTCACGCTGCGTGCGGCAGCGGACGCGGGCCTCATCGGACTCGACATGGGTTTCACCGACGAGATCGGGCCGCTGCTGGTGCGGAATCTCACGGTGGAAGGCTTTGAGACGGGCATCGTGACAAAGTGGCCCGTGAACTCAAACACCTTTGAGCAAGTCACGCTGCGCGGTCAGCGGAAGCTCGGCTGGCACAACTATCACCAGATGATCTTTGTGCGCGATCTCAGGAGCGAGAACGCAGTGACGGTGCTCTTCAATGAAAAGGACTCGTGGGGCACCGTGACGCTCGTGGACTCAAAACTCAGCGGCAGGAACTCTGACAAGCCCGGCATCCTGAACCAACGGCACATGTACCTGCGCAACATCGAAGTCAGCGGGCACGCGACCTCGGTCGATCACGCCGACAAAGGCCGCGACAAGGGCGATGTGAAGGACGCAGGCGTGATCGCCGAGGACACGTCGCACGCGGATGTCCATGCGCTGTTTCGCGAGGTGGGGGATCACACCTTTGGGACGGCGGGCAAGGTCATGCATCTGCCGGTGAAAGAAACACCCGAGGTGCCGTGGGAGGGCGGCTGGGTGAGCATCGAGCAATTCGGTGCTGATGCAGGGGGCAGGAAAGATGCCAGCGCGGCCTTGCAGTCCGCCATCGACTCCGGAGCGGCCACGATTTATTTGCCGGCAGGCAAGGAGTTCTTCTTCAACGAAGAGGTATTCATCCGCGGTGCTGTGCGGCGCATCATCGGCCTCGAAGGCCGCTTTTTCACGGAAGGGAAAGCCGTGTGGCGGCTCGTGGACACGGCGAACGATGCGCCCGCCGTCATCATCGAGCGCATGAGCAACCGCAGCGGCGGACACGGCATCGAACTCCGCCACGAATCGAAGCGCGCGCTCATCGTGAGCAGCGTGATCGGCTTTGATGTGGAAGGCCACGGCAGTGGCGACATTTTTGTCGATGACCTCTGCGGCCAGATGAATCTCAACCTGCCCGGCCAGAGCGCCTGGTGCCGCCAGCTCAACACGGAGTACGACGGCGTCATGTGCCGCAACAACGGCGGCAGGCTCTGGATCCTCGGCATGAAAACTGAGAAGACCGGCACCATCATCGAGACGGTGAATGGCGGCTTCACCGATGTTACCGGTGTGTTTGTGTACTCAAACGCGGGCTGGCGCGACGGTCTGCCTGCTTTCATCATCGAGGACAGCACTGTCACGCTCTGCGGCATCAACGAGCGAAACTTTAACCGCAAGCCCGTGACACTCTGGGTGCGCGAAACACAAGGCGGCGAGCGTCGCGAAATGAAGGAGCGGCCCTGGGTTTATCTGAGCAGGTGAGGTTATCCGCTCCGTCATCCGCCAATGCCCCGGGCCGGGGCGTTCACGCGCCATGCACTGGAGGTTCAACCTGCTGTGCCGTTCTTCTTCTGCACATGACCGCACTCGACGCAGCCTATACAAAGGGTGCAGGTGGCGGCGGGATCGGCGAGACATCGCGGGCACCTGAGGCACAAGGCGCAGGACGGGCGGTATTTGCACGAGCGCAGCGGTCCGGCGGCGAACTGGCACCGGTCCTGGTGGTGGATGAGCGTTGTCACCACGTCACGTGACGGGGGTGCTGCTATGCGGCACTGCGCCGTCGCGAGTGCTTCGCGCGCCGTCCCAGCATGGTCAAAATGGTTGCCCGGCCCTCCGGCGGCGCGGCCTGAATGATAGCGATGGGTTCTCACAGCCCCTATACCCATCTCCCACCAGATCGTTACAAACTTTTTTCGATTTTCTTGCCCGCAGGCTTTACAGCCATGGGCGGCTCCTGATAAATGCGGGGTCACACTTTCCCAAAATGGACGTCCCCAAAGAGAGAATGCCCGAGCCAAAGCCCTCTCCCTGGGACGCTCCCGGAACAGTCATCACAGACGCGGCAATGGGGGCGCTTTTTGATCTGGCCGCTCCCGCCTTTGCCGAGAAAAAACCGCCCACCTCGCGCTCGTGGCAGCCGCCGGGCGCGGGCGATCTGCAAAAATCACTGCCGCAGTACGACATCATCGAGTTCGTCGCGCGCGGCGGAATGGGCGCAGTGTACAAAGGCATGCAGCGCTCTCTCCGCCGCGTCGTGGCCATCAAGGTGCTGCCGCCCGGCATTGATGATCGCGACATGCACTATGCGGAGCGCTTCAAGCATGAGGCGCGGGCCATGGCGCGTCTCACGCATCCCCACATCGTCGCCGTGCATGACGCGGGGGAGACGGAGGACGGGCTGCTGTATTTTGTGATGGAGTTTGTCGAGGGCACGGACATCTGCCAGCTCATCACACGCGACGGCCGTGTCGAGCAGCGCCGCGCCATGCAGATCACCTCGGCGGTGTGCGACGCGCTGTCCTTCGCGCACGAGGCGGGCATCGTTCACCGGGACATCAAGCCCTCGAACATCATGCTCGACAACAAAGGCCGCGTGAAGGTGGCGGACTTCGGTCTCGCGCGCACGATCAACATCGAGGAGCCGCGTATGACGCGCAGCGATCTGGCCGTGGGCACGCCGGACTTTGCCGCGCCGGAGACGCTCGTGGCCGGCACGCAGGTGGACCAGCGCGCCGACATCTATGCGCTGGGCGTGACGCTCTACCAGATGCTCACGGGCAGGATCCCGCGCGGCAAATTCGACGCGCCCAGCACCGTCAGCGCGCTCATTGATCCGCGCCTCGACGCCATCGTGGACAAAGCCATGCAGGCCGACCGCGAGAAGCGCTACACCACCGCGCTGGAGATGAAAAACGATCTCGAGCGCATGGCACGGCGCGCTGAAATCCCGCTCAGCCATCAGACCGCGAGCGGCGGCATCCCCATCGCGACGAGGACTGATTCCGCTCCGCAAGTCTCCGGCAGCGCGATCACCCAGATCGTGTCGCCCGCGACCGCGGCTCTCGCGACCTCGGAGGCGGCGGAGAAAAACGCGCCACGCCGTGGCGGCATGTTTTTGCCTTGGATCGTGACGCTCGTCGCCGTCGTCGGCGCGGCAGCGTGGATGTTCTTTTTTCAAGGTGACGAGGCCCCCGGTCATACCAGCAAGAGCACGGGACGGGCCGCGCAGGCGCCGGCCTACCGTTTCCCCGACGGCCCGCCTGGCTTCGTCAAAGAACTCATCGGCCACAGCGGCGCTGTCAGCGGCAGCATCCTCACGCTCCCGGATTCACGACGCGCGCTCACGCATGCGAGCAGCAGCATGAGCGGCGCTGACGCGCTCAACGAGATGATCCTCTGGGACATCGAGACGGCGAAACCCGTCTGGAAAACCACGCTCCGCGCCGTGGCCGGCGTCATCAGCGCCACCGCGCTGCTGCACGCATCAGGCAGAATCATCGCCGTGCAGCGCGGACCCATGCTAGTGCTCACGCTTCTCGAAGTGGAAGGCGGCACCGTGTCCAGGCTCGTGCCGGTCGAGATTGCCGCGCAGAGCAGTGCCACGCTCGCCACCGCGCCCGATGGCAGCCGCTTCATGCTCGCGCTTTTTCCCGCCGCGGAAAAAAGCCCCGGCTCACTCATCCTCCAGCTCTGGGATGCGGAGAGCACCAAGGCTCTCGCCGCATGGGATGCCGGACGCTGCACCGCGCTCTCCGCCATCGCATGGCTTGATGATGAGCGCGTGCTCGTCGGATTCACCGACGCGCAGACCGGCGAGGAATCCCTCGTGCTCGCGAACATCAACCGCCCCGGCGACATGCGCCGCATTCCCGTGCGCGAGGCCGGCATCAGCAATCACTTCATCGTCGTGCCTGGCTTGGAAGACCACATTCTCACCCGCACCCAGAGCAACCACCTCGCCCTGTTCGATCTCGGCAAATCAAAATTGGTCCGCCATCTTCCCTCGCCCAGCGTGCAGCGCCAGTTTGCCTTTCTCGACAGCCGCCGCGTGCTCGGCCTCTCCGCCCGCAGCGGTGACGCGCTGCGCCTCTGGGACAGCGCAACAAGCCGGCTGCTCTGGGAGCTGCCCGACGCGCGATTGCACAACCAGATGGCCGTCAGCGCCGATGGCCGCTACGCCATCACCAACGTCGAGAAATCCCCCGGCCAGGGAAAAGCAGGATCAAGCCTGCTAGTGTGGCGGCTGCCTGCGGCGGTGAAGTAGCTGTCGCAGCGAGGCGGTGGGGAGAAACGCGCACGTCAATGCCCACGCCCTTGCAGGCGCGGGTAGGAAGCTCACATCAGCCCCTTGATAGGCTCGGCGTTGTAGAGGTAGTGCGGGCGGTTGCCGAGGTCTTCCCAGGTGATCTCGCGGGGAAGGCCGAGCGCTTCGTAAATCGTGGCTGCGAGGTTTTCGGGACGCTGCGTGTCGCTCTCAGGGTAGCCGCCGGTTTCATCACTGGAGCCAATGACGGTACCGCCGCGCACGCCGCCGCCGGCGAGGAAGATGCTCTGCACCGCGCCCCAGTGATCACGCCCTGGCAGCCTCACACCGCGCAGGGTGGAGAGCTTCGGCGTGCGGCCAAATTCGCTGCCCATGACGATAAGCGTTTCATCGAGCATTCCGCGTGATTCGAGATCATCGAGCAATGCGCTGACCGCGCGGTCCATCGGCGGGAGGAGGAAGTTTTGCAGGTTCGGGAAGATGGCCTGGTGATTGTCCCAGCTTTCGTTGTTGCCGAGGTTCACCTGCACGAGACGGATGCCGCTCTCGACGAGCTGCCGCGCCATGAGCAGCGACCAGCCGAAGCTGTTGCGTCCGTAGCGATCGAGCATCTTTGAATCCGTTTTGCCCAGCGTGAAGGCGTCATGCACCTTGTGATTGCCGAGCAGCGAGATGGCGGCCTCGCGGTAACGGTCGAACTGCTCATCGCCCGCGAGGTTGTCGAGCGCGGCGCTTTGTTTTTCGATCTGGTCACGCAACGAGACACGGTCCATGACGCGGTCGAGCGAGAGGCCCTCGGGCAGGGCGAGATGCGGCGCCTGAAACTTCAGCGCGTCGTCGGTGTGAAAACCTGTCTCGTGATGAAACAAATATTCGGGATACGCGCCGTAGTGCGCGGGATGGTAGGGCGACATCTCCAAAAACCACGGCATGCCCTTTGATCCCATCATGCCGCCGAATTGTCCGGGCAGTGTGCGCCCGGTGCGATGCACGAGCTTGTCCGGCAGCACGACTGCGGGAGGGAGGTTGTTGCGTGACTTGATCAGGTGCGTGGAGAGCGCGGCGATGCTAGGCCAGTCGGTGGATTTTGCCTTGGTGGGATCAAAGCCGGTGGGAATCTCGCTGCGACCCGTGAGCATGATGTGGTGGCCCTGGGAGTGGTCGTTGCTCGGATGCGTGAGCGAGCGCACGAGCGCCCATTTGTTCGAGCGCTTCGCCAGCTCCGGCAGGTGCTCGCAAATTTCGATGCCCGGTGTGCGCGTGGCGATGGGCTTGAACGCACCGCGCGCCCATTCCGGCGCGTTGGGCTTCATGTCAAAACTCTCATGCTGCGACAGGCCGCCGGAGAGGAAGATGTAGATGACGGACTTTGCCTTCCCCACCGCAGGTTTCACACCCGAGGCGGCGAGCGCCTTGAGCGCGCCGATGTGATTCATGCCCAGCCCCATCAAGCCAAGCGCTCCCGCCTGGATGATCTCCCGCCGGGTCGCGCGCTGTCCTGGGTGCATGAGTTGCATGATGCGCAAACCTACGGCGGAACGAGGCAGGCTCTTGCGTGAGAGAGCACACGGATCACTTCGCCTTTGGTCGCGCGCGATAGCGTTCAGCCAGTCGCGTGTGCCGTGTTTGGAGCGATTGCTCCGCGCCGGAAATCCAGAGGTGCTTCACCTCCGAGCGGATGTCGAGGATGTCACCGGTGGCCGCGAAGAGTGAGGCGTCCTTGCCGACTTCGATGGAACCGAATTTGTCAGCCACACCATGAAGCTGCGCGGGTACGAGTGTGATCGCGGCGAGCGCGGCTTCAGGCGACAGGCCAAAGGCGGCGGCTTGCGCGGCGATGTAGGGGAGATTGCGCTGGCCCGAGGCGCTGGCGCGATCGAGACCCTCGCTGATGGCGATGGTGACGCCGGCTTTGTGCAGCACGGCGGGCGCTGCGAATTGCACGTCGTAACTGTCGGAGCCGCGCGATGGCAGCGTGAAGACCTCGCTGTAAATGACGGCGATCTTCCGGCGCGCAAGCTCGTCAGCAAACATCCACGAATCGCGACCACCGACGATGACGATGCGCAGGCTCTTGTGCGGCTCCGACCATTTGAGCGCGGCTTTCATTTCGCGCTGGCCTTGCGCGTGAATCATGAGCGGCAACTCGCCGCGCAGCACGGGCAGCATGGCCTCCCATGCGGGTGTCTTTGCAGCGCTCGCAGGCCGCTTCGACCAAGCCTCTGCATCGGCGAAGAATTGCTCGATGCTCCGCACCTTCTCCTTCCGCTCGCGCGCCTGATCCTCGAGAGACTTGCCGCCCGTCGAACCGGGCGCGGGGACGGAGAGCGAGTGATCGGGCCAGAAAAGATGCATCGCGGTGCGGCGGCGTACGGCCATGTCCTCGATGGTCCAGCCGCGCGCAGCCATCATGCCGGAGGTGCCCGTGATGAGCTTCCCCTGCGGCACCGGCGCGAAGTGTGTCACCCCGTTCGCGCGCGCCACGGGGATCAGCTCGGAGTCCGGATTCACCGACATCCACGCCTCCACCTCCGGCGTGTACTCCCCCGTCTCGCGATCATCCACCGATGCGCGCACGCCGGCGATTTCCACCAGGCCGAGATCGGTGCTCGGGCTGACGAGTCCAGGAAAAAGGTGCAGCCCTTTGAGATCGACCGTGCGATCCGCTTTCTCCTCAATGCGCGCGGCGATGGCGGCGATTTTTCCATCACGCACTAGCACATCACCAGGAGCGAGCGTGCCGTTCGTGACGGTGTGAACGGTTGCTCCGCGCAGCAGGAGTGATTCAGCGCTGGCAGTCAGAGAGAGGCCGAGAGAGATTGCGAGGAACTGGTGTGTTTTCATTGCGAGCAGTGATGCGGAAATTCAGGGCGCAGGAGGCTGTATGGGATGTGTTTCGGGAGGGAGCGCGGCTATGACGTAATCAAAAAGACGCTGGGATGCAGCGAGCGCCTCGTCGAATTCTGCGCGCGTAGGATTGAGGGGGGCGAACTCATCCGGGTATCGAAACATGAATGAAAGAGGTGACAGCAGGGCTGCCTCCGCTTTCCATTGCTCAAAGCCCGCGTCAACAGAAGCACAGAGAGACAGCAACATTACAAGGCTGTGCGTCTTGGGGAACTTCACGCCCTGCGCGACGAGGAATGCCTTGAACGCCTTTTCACCAGCTTGCTGGCAGTGATAAATTGAGGTGTCCAGAGCCTCGTCGTCTTCTTTGCTGCTTCTCCTGGCATTGAGCAGATCGTGGGCCGCTTTGATGAGCCAGCGCCTGGTGGCATCAACCGTTCCTTGGTCCATAAAGAAGCCTTCCTTCAGTTACAATCTTGTGGCTTAGCGAAGTTCTCACGTCTCGGAACCTTTCAAACTCAGACAAGGTTGGAACCATGATGTCCATCGCAAGTGGCAGTCCATAGATGGTCATCTGCGCTCGCTGGGCGCGACGCAATGCGGACTCATCGCTAGCGGACACAACGACGACCAAATCCAAGTCGCTGTCCGCAATAGGTTCTCCCCATGCGTGGGAACCGAATAGCCAAATTTGTTCCGGACGGAACTCGGTCACGAGGCGCTGCACGGCCGCGTCGATGATTGCCTCGACCTGCGGTGTCAGGACGGGGTGGCTAGGAGCATCAAGAGTTACAGGCGGCATGGGCGGAGGGTATTGGGTTTAATGTAATGCTCAATGCTGGATCACTACGAAGTCCTTCCGGCTCTGGGGTCGCATCAATTCCTCCACTTCATCTCCCGGTCCATGCAGCAGTCCACGCACATGTGGCCCTGGCGTTCTTCGAGGGTGCGGAAGAAGAATTTCTCCTGCGCTTTTTTATCCGCCGTGTCGCTGGCGGTGTCTGTCGCGAGCTTCTTCGCTTTCTCAATCAGCGCGAGCCGCTCGGCTTGTCTCGCCTCGGCGCGACGATGCGCGGCTTCGCGCTCGAAGTATTGTTTTCCATCGATCCACGTTTGCAGGCACAGGCTTGATGTGGAAAGCGGGCTGCAGCTCCAGATCGCGAAATCAGCATCCTTGCCGGGCTCCAGCAAGCCGACGCGTTTATCGATGCCGAGCTGTTTTGCGGGATTGATGGTGACGAACTTCAGCGCCTCGACCTCAGGTGTGCCTCCGTACTTCACAGCCTTCGCGGCTTCGAGATTCATGCGGCGCGCGTGGTCGGATGAGTCGGAGTTGAATGACACGAGCACACCGCGCTCACGCATGATGCTGCCGGCGTGCGGGATCGCGTCGAAGACCTCGAACTTGTAGGCCCACCAGTCGGAGAACGCGGACGCGCCCGCGCCGTGCTTGGCGATTTCATCGGCGACTTTGTAGCCTTCGAGGATGTGCTGGAGCGTTCCGACGCGGACTTTGAAACCTTCCATTACGCGAAGGAATGCGAGAATCTCATCCTGCCGGTAGCTGTGGCAATGGACGAGACGCTCGCCGCGAATGATCTCGGCGATGGCCTCCAATTCGAGATCGCGTCGAACAGGCGCTCCGCCCTTTTTTGCCATCGCAGCCATGTAGTGCTGCGCGGCGGTGAAGCGGTTCGTGTGAAACGCGGGCACACCCATGCGCGTCTGCGGGAAGCGGCTCTTGAAGAGATCACCCCAGTTCGCCTGCTTCACGTTCTCGCCGAGGGCGAACTTGATTCCCTCCGGCGCGCCCTTGAGCTTCAAATCCTCGGGCGTGGCACCGTCGCGCAGTTTGATCACGCAGTTTTGTCCGCCGATCGGATTGGCGGAGCCGTGCAGCAAATTTGTGGTCGTGAGTCCGCCGGCGAGCTGCTGGTGAATCGTTTCGGATTCCGAGTTCACCACATCACCCACGCGCACCATCGCGGTGGAGGGCAGCGTGCCTTCATTCACGCCGCCCATGATCATGCTGTGGCTGTGGCAGTCGATCAGGCCGGGCGTGACGTGGATGCCGGGGATGTCGATGATGTGCGCATCCGCCGGGACATCAGCGACTTTACCGACGGCGCTCACTTTGCCATCGACGATGAGCAGGCTGGCGTTCTCGATGCGACCTTGCGGGCCGCTCGTCCAGATCGTCGCGGACTTGATGAAGACGCTCTTCGGCGTGAGCAACGGCCCGCGATCTTGTTGTGCTGGTGATGCGGTGAGCGTGTTGCGGTCCTTGGGCTTCTCTTTCTTCGCGGCAGGTTTCTTGTCGTCCTTGATCGGCGCGGGAAAAAGCCGCCCGTCGATCCAGACTTCGCGCACCCGCGCGTCCTCATCAAAGCAGCGGCCTTTCTCGAACACGGTGAGATGCGCGAGCTTTCCCGGCTCGATGGTGCCGAGCTGGTCGGCGACTCCGCAAATGCGCGCAGGCACCGTGGTCAGCGCGGCAAGAGCGGCGTCCATCGTGAGGCCGCGAGCAATGGCGAGGCGCACATTTGCGTGAAAGCTGCTCTTCTTCGCGAGGCCGTGAGTGGTGAGCGCGATGTCGATGTCTTCGCGACGAAGCGCCGCCGCATTTCCCGGCGCGTGATCCCAGGCGCGCAGTTGCTCGTGTGGCATCGCGAGCCAGTCGTCGTCTTCGGGCAGCTTCGCCGCCTCGGGAAAATCCACCGGCACGATGAACGGCGCGGCAGCGGCGCGGGCGATCTCCGGCCTGCGCCATTCCTGGCCGGTGGCTAGGATGACGGACGACAGCGCAAGCTCGCGCGCGAGTCGAGTCGCGCGATCCACCATCAGCACACCGTCTGGCTCGAAGAGAACTGGAATCGTTCCGCGCGTCGCGGCTTGCAGCGCTTCGAGCGAGGTGTCGAACGCGGGACGCGAACGGTCCTTCGGATGCGCGGCGTAGTGCGCGAGATCGGCGGCCTGATGCTGCGCGTCGAAAAACGTCTGCCGCAGCACGGCGATCACACCCATGAGCGATCCGGGGTACGCTTCGGGACGCGACGGCCCGTCGCTGTTTGAAGAAGAACGAGGCGCATCAATCGCGACGTGCTGAAACGTGTCAGGCCGCAGGATCGCGAGGTCAGGATCACTCGACGCGAGCGAGACAAACGCGCTCGTGCCACGGATCACGCCAGAATCCGGCACGACATTGGCCGCTGTGAAACCTTCCGTGCGCAATGCATCGAGTGATTTCTTTTCCGGCGAATACTCGCGCGCCATTCTTCGCGCGGGTGTGACGACGGATTTCGTCCCCGGCTCTCCTGCTGCCGATGCGACACCCAGAAATCCTGATCCAGCGCCCGCCATGAGATCGAGCGTGTCAGCGACAGGCGGGCCATCGCTCGCAGCCGACGCTCGCTCGCTGCCTGATTTGGAAAACGACACATGCGCGTCAATGAAGCCCGCATAAATCGTCGCGCCACTCATGTCATGGACACGCGCGTCCGCAGGCACAGGCGCGTCCGCGGCGACGGCGATGATGCGTCCGTCGCGCAGGATGATGTTCGCCTTTTCCAATTCCTTGCCCGGTGCGATCACCACGCGCCCGCCGACGAGCGCATGAACCGATGCCTCAACTGGTCGATGACCCGGCGGCCTGATTTCATCCGCCGCTAAAACAGCAAACGAACTGAACAGCGACCCGAGCGCCACAAGACGAGAGAGAGATTTCATGGTCGATGATACTGGAGGCCGTGGCCGCGCCTTGCAAGCCTCGGGCGCTTGCAGCCGCATGTTCGCAGCATCTGCTCCCGTATTTGGCTGGCCATGAAAACGATCTTCCTTCCCGCCCTCGCATTTGCCTGTCTCATCTCCAGCGCTCGCTCGCAATCGCTGCCCGGCACGGTTGCACTGGAATCCAATCCTGATTTCTCCACCACGATGGTCGAGGGTGTGGACGAGTTTCTTCTTCGCAAGACAGCCGAGGCAAAAGCAACCCGCGCCGCGAAATGGCCGGGTGACGCCGCGAAGCACCGGGAGCGCTTGAAAGCGATCATCGGCGTGGTGGACACGCGGTTGCCATGCAAGTCGCTCGAGCTGGTGGGTGCCATTGAAAATCCCGCGCTGCTTTACGACAGCGAACAAGCCCAGGTGCACCGGGTGCGCTGGCCGGTCTTCGACGGTGTGCATGGCGAGGGCATCCTCATCCGGCCGAAGGAAAAAGCGCTCGCCCGTGTGATCTACATCCCGGATGCCGACACCGATCCCGAGAAGCTCGCGAGCGACGCCATGCTCGCCTACAGCGGCTGCGAGATCGTGATCCCCGCGCTCATCAGCCGCGGCACGGAATACAGCACGAACGCGCGCTTTGGGGTGACGACGAACTGCCCGCATCGCGAATGGATCTACCGCCAGAGCTTCGAGCTGGGCCGCCACATCATCGGCTACGAGGTGCAAAAGGTGCTCGCGCTCGTGGATTATTATTCCAGCCGCGCGGAGCCTCTGCCGCTGCTCGTCGCAGGTCTCGGCGAGGGCGGACAAATCGCGTTTTACTCCGGCGCGGTCGATGAGCGCATCAGCTCCGTCTATGTGTGGGGTTACTTCGGACCGCGCGAGGGCCTCTGGCAGGAGCCGATCTATCGCAACGTGTTCAGCCTCCTGCGTGATTTTGGCGACGCCGAGATCGCCTCGCTCATCGCGCCGCGTCCGCTCGTGGTGCAGCAGCTCGGGTTTCCATCCGTGCCTTTGCAGCCCGTGGCAAAAAAAGGCCAGCGCGCAGTCGCCGCGCCTGGAAAAATCACCGCGCCGACTGATGAGAAATCGAAAGCCGAGGCTGCGCGAGCAAAGACCATCGCGCCGGGCGACTGGCTGCTGCTCGCGGGCGAGGAGCAGGGCTTGAAGGAGATCGTCACCCATGTGCTGCCCGGGACCGCCGCGCAAAGCATCATCAGCACCATCACGGCGACAAAGCGACAGCAGGGGCAGCAGCTCAAGCTGCCGGTGGATGCCGCGCGGCAGGAGCGCCAGATTCGCGAGCTGGAGACCTTCACGCAGCGCCTCCTCGTCAGCACCGAGATGGAGCGCCATGAGCAGTTCTGGAAAAAACTCCCGCTCACATCCGTGGCCGACTTTGAAAAACACACCGCCGCCGAGCGCGAGCGATTCTGGAACGACATCATCGGTCGCCTGCCCGATCCGAACGTGCCGATGAACGCGCGGAGCCGTTTCGTCCGCGAGACGGACAAAGTGACGATCTATGAAGTCACGCTCGACGTCTGGGACGGCGTGTTCGCCTGGGGCTGGTTGTGTTTGCCGAAGGATCAAAAGGCCGGCGAGCGCCGCCCCGTGGTCGTCTGCCAGCACGGACTCGAAGGCATCCCCGAGGATGTTTTCAACGCGGACGAAACCAGCAACGCATGGAAGCCATACAAAGGCTTCGCATTGCGTCTCGCCGAGCAAGGCTTCGTCACCTTCGCGCCGCACAATCTGTATCGCGGCAAGGACGCGTTCCGCACACTCCAGCGAAAAGCAAACCCGCTCGGCCTCACGCTTTACTCCGTGATCAACGGCCAGCACCAGCGCATTCTCGAGTGGCTCAAAGCGCAGCTCTTCGCGCAGCCCGACAAGATCGCCTTCTACGGCCTCAGCTATGGCGGGAAATCAGCAATGCGCACGCCATCGCTGCTGCCCGGATACTGCCTCAGCATTTGCAGCGGCGACTTCAACGAATGGGTGCGCAAATGCGTGAGCAGCGACATGCCCATGAGCTACATCCACACCGGCGAGTACGAAATCTGGGAGTGGAACATGGGCCGCACCTTCAATTACGCCGAGATGGCCGCCCTCATCGCCCCGCGTCCCTTCATGGTCGAGCGCGGCCACAACGACGGCGTCGGCATCGACGAATGGGTGAACTACGAATACTCCAAAGTTCGCCGCCTCTACAACAAGCTCCACATCGGCGACCGCACCGAGATCGAGCACTTCGACGGCCCGCACACGATCAATGGCGTGGGGACGTTTGAGTTTTTGAAGAAGTGGTTGAAGTGAGGCTGACTGGCAAAGTCTCGCTTGCGTTTCAACCCGTCGGGTTCACTTGTAGCGGCACTACCACAATGCCTGCCGCATCTCTGGCTGCCACCAAAGCCATCAAGTTCCAGGATCCAAAGCCTTGTCTGCTGTCGAAAGACACTGTTGACCAGGTCGCCGCGAAGATCGCGCGCACGGTCGGCTATGAGCCGGGCGCTGACCTGGAAAAGATTGTCGAGAAACTCGGCGGCAAACTGCTGAGCCAGGCTTGGGATGAGGCAACTGAGGGAGGCAGCCTCGAGGTTTATCCGGGGAAAAAGCCGCGCTTTCTCCTGCGCATCTCGCCGTTTGCGGGCGCACTGCGGAATCGCTTCACCATCGCGCATGAGCTGGGACATTATTTCCTTCATTCCGGTGTTGGCACAAAGCCCATCAAGGTCATGCGCGAAGGCAGCGACCGCGTGGAGTGGGAGGCCAACTGGTTTGCGGCCGGATTTCTCCTGCCTGCCACGCGCTTCAAGTCAGACTGGCGCAAGGCAAAGGGCGACATCGGAAGATTGATCCACCTTTATCAAGTCTCCGGATTCGCCATCGAACTCCGGCAGGAATATCTCGGACTGAAATGATCTTCCGCCAAAGGCTCTCCGAGCAAGAGTTCGAGGAGCTGGCCCGTCCCAAGCTGAAACTCTTCCTGAGCGTG